>NZ_JBNDJR010000004.1:0-536700 GCF_050435065.1 Paenibacillus sp. 4624 | reverse complement strand
CTTTCGAGATCCATACTCCAAAGTAGAACAGGTGAAGTTTGCAGACGGGACGATATGGACTCAAAGCCAACTGGAATCGAAAGTAATCACGGAAGTTACAGTAAAGAACAGAGCCCTTTTGAAAAGTGATTCACTTAATGACGGAAAAAAAGTACCTGATCTAGCGGCAGTTTCGACTCAGACAGAACAACTCATCCAAGCGATGTCAACGTTCTCAGCTACTTCGGATATGGAGTTGTCGCAATCTGAAAGTGGAAAAAGATATGCTGAGCTTCCAATGTTGGCTCAATCTTGGACAAAAATCTAAACCATCTCTTGTCAGAATCCATATAACAGACAACCTCAATGATCGGGAAACGAAGAAAATATTTTGACGATGAGCCAGGTAAATATGTAGCGAAAGAGATAAAAGGCAGTCCAAGTGGGCTGCTTTTTATGTTTAGGTACAATTAGATTGAAAAAATAAGATCAAAAAAAGGACGATGAATGAAGGGTTGCTCCTCAAGGTCGTCCTGCAGATTTAACATATAAGTTTGTAGAAGTGTTCTTGTTCTTAGTATTCCACGACCATGGCAACATTTTGCCACCCAGCCCCAACGGTCCAGAACAACACTTTGTCACCGCGCTGTAACTTCCCGGAGCTAATGGCTCGATGCATGGCTATAAAGGGGCTGCTAGTTGAGGTGTAACCAAATTCGTCGCCAATGTATACAGCAATGTTATCAGCAATACCGATGTTTTCGGATACGGCTCGGATGTTGGGAATCGACAGCTGAGAGAAACAGGCGACTTTGATCTCATCCGGCGTAATTTCATTCCGCGTCAACAAGGTTCGAATAGATTCTGAAGCAGCATCGACACAGATTGAATCGTCAAACGGTGTGAACTTCACATGAAAAGCTCCTGCATCAACACCAGTACTTCCAAGTTTTGCGAGTCCTTCGGCTGGAAAGAGTGAATTTTGATATACACAGGTATCCGTCTGATAGATCGAATCGATAAATCCAACGGCATGTTCATCCCGTTCTACAATTACGGCTGCAGCCGCATCCCCGAAATTTGCAAAATAAACCGGATCATCTGGACTGGCATGAGGAGTGACATAGTCTGAACCGATAATCAGCGCACGCTTGATTCTTGGATTACCAAGCATCTGCCGACTGACCTGTTCAAAAGCTGCGGTCATGCCTGCACAGTTGGCATTGCTATCAATACAGATGGTGTGGGCTGCTCCGCTGATCAGATGATGAATCATTAAGGAATTCGTAGGGAAAATATATTCCGGTGTTTGGCTTGCATATGCAATCAAGTCGATATCTTGTCCGGTTAATCCGGTTTTAGCGAGTAGCTTTCGGGTTGCCTCGTACGCCATGGTCAGTGAATTTTCGTCATCCCGATCAATTTTGTAACGTGACTCACGCCCGAGTGCTTTTAACAAACCACGAATATCGACCCCTCTGGCATCAAAATGCTCAATATAAAAATCGTTGTGCACCTTGGTTTCAGGGTGATACATATCGATATCTACAATACGAATTCCAGCCATCGTAATCCTCCTCTTAAGTGGAAAGGCAGAGCTGTCATTAGAGCATCATACAATCAGGGAGTTACGCCGAAATAATTTCGAGATTGTCCAGCCCTACCGTCCGACCAAGTCTGGCAAGCTGCATTTTCAAAATGGCATTGTTCTCCAAGGTTAACACCACTTTTTTGTATTCGTCCTTTTTGAACATGGCCAGGCATCCCTCCAGAAGAGGTACAATCTCAGGGGCAGTAACGTTCAGTTTTTTGCAGTCAATATCCAGGTTAAACTCCTTGGTGTTGATGGTAGAAATCGTATCCTGATAAGCCGAAATTGAACGAAGACCATCCTCTTGAGAAAAAGAACCTTCCAATTCAATGTGCAACACCTTGTTTGAAGCATCCGTTTTTAGATTAAACTTTCCCATTACGCGTTCTCTCTCCTTTGTAAACATGAGTGAAAGCTATCCTCTATGGAATGAATGGAGCAGTCCATAAGCCCCTAAATTGAGCGTTACCAAGTTGTAAGGCTGGAAGGATAATTTACCCATATTATAAAGGTAATAATGTAAAAAGATCAATAAAAAAGTCGAATGATGTATAAAAATGTAGAACGTTGAATTACTGGATTTCCTCAAGCGCGGCTAGCAATACATTAAATGCACTGATAATACGTGGAGCGCCCACACAGGGTGCCAGATGAAGAAGTACTCCCTTAAGCTCATCCACAGTAATACCCACACTTAAGGCCATAGCATAATGCACACCAAGCTGTTCGAATTGTCCCTGTGTAATTAATGACGAAATAATGGCGACTTCTTTCCACTGTTCTGTGATGGTTGTCCGCTGAAAAATATCACCATATGCTGTTCCCATAATAAATTCGGCTAGTTCGGGAAAATGCTCCTTAATTGGGGCAAGTGCCTTCGCACCATACTCCCCGGAAAGTTTGGCAAAACGATCTAACCCTTGTGTCACTTGTTCACTCATGACTCGTGCCTCCTAATCCAAATTGACAACCCGATGAGCGGTTGGCGGGATCTCGTCCCGATCAGTCAACAGCTCAATGACAGCGACTTGATTTAATTCCAAAGCTGCCTCCAGTGCGGCAGAGAACTGTGGTAACGTTTCTGCACGGAAAGCCGCAGCCCCCAATGATTCGGCAAATTTGACTGCATTCATGGGAACCTCAAAGAGTGTGCCATCGATGCGTCCCGTTGTTTTTTCCATACCTTTCAGAGCCATATCCAGTTGTTTGTTGTTGACAACGATAAAAATGACAGGAAGATCCTTGCATACAGCTGTATTGATTTCTGTGCCCAGCATCATAAAACATCCGTCTCCTGTGATGCACACAACCGTCTCATCGGGTGAAGCGGCTTTGGCGCCAATAGCCATGCCAATGGCATTCCCCATGCAGGCAAAGTAGGCATCGAATATGAAACTGCCGGGTTTCCTCACTTTGTAACGCTGAACAGCATGAAATCCGTGGCTTCCATCATCAACAAATAGTTTGTGGTCATAGGGAAGCAGTTCGCTCATCTGATCGAGCACGGAAGCAAGTGACAGATGCGGCAGATCCGGTAATGGGGATTGATATTCAAAGGACTCGAAGGCACCTTTAGAAGCGGATGTAAGAGAAGATGGCAAGGTGCTGAGCAGGTATTGCAGATTGTCTTTGACATCGCCTGTTATATGTAAGGTCTGAGATTGAAGAATTTTGCCTACGAAAGTGGGATCGGTATCGATTTGAATCAGCTGTGCCGGATGATTATGCGGCTTGAGATTACAGAGCGTCATATCGCTCAGTCTGGAGCCGAGAACAATATATAAATCACTTTGATTCAACATCTCGTCGCCGTGTGGGAATCCGCCAACACCACAGGGGCCATGATATAAGGGGTGATCCCAAGTGATGGCTCCTTTACCGCCGGGAGTTGTCACGACTGGAATATTAAACGTTTCGGCCAGTTGCCTTAATTCCTCATGCGCCCCGGAACGAGTTACACCTTTACCTGCAATGATTAGCGGACGCTCGGCTTGATGGATTAAAGGCTGCATTCGATTCAAACTAGAGATGCTGAGCAATGGCTCAGGTTCAGGAATAACGATGCGACACGCTGGAAGTTGCTCTGTTTGTACGTCAAAAGGAAGGCAGAGATGGACAGGACCTTTGTTTGGGCCGAGTGCAATAGAAAGGGCATGATTTAAAATGGTCCCGAAGTGATCTCCACGTTCGACCAGTTTGCTGAACAGTGTTGCAGGTTTGAACATTTCGGCCAGATCGGCCAAATAAGAAGAGGAGTCCTGACACTGGGGGATGCCCAGTTCCTGAATGGATTGATGACCGGTAAGAAATAAAACGGGAAGATTGTTCGCTTTGGCATGGGCCGCTGCGGTGAGCATATTGGTTCCTCCAGGACCAGAGGTGGCAAAAGCGACACCCAAGCGGCCTGTCTGTAATGCGTAACCTGATGCGGCAAAGCCTGAACTGGCTTCGTGACGACCAGGGATAAACTCTAAACCGTAATCTACCATTTTGAGAATAGCGGGACAGATGGATTTTCCGATAATACCAAATACATGAGTGACACCCAGATTGCGCAACGTTTCTGCTAAATAGTCCGCAACAGTTCTCACGCGTGGACACCTCGTTTCAAGTAGTAGGTTTTTAGAACTAGGCTGCTTATCCGATTGTACATGTTGGTATTTGTCTAAGGTTGTAAGAGGAAGAATTGCTTGGTATTAGAAATGGTATCTTTTTTTGTGGTTTTTTGTCAATCCTTTTCCTGATTCCAATGACCCGAGGCTATTTACCTATGCGTATTGACGTGATGAAGCAGTGATAGGTTAACGCAATGCATGGTCAACGGTCTTCATGCACGATTTCTGCTATACTGAAAATGAATTGGAGGGAATGTAATGACATCATTGAAAATGGCTGTAATCGGCCTGGGTAAGATGGGTTTACATATGATTCATCAAGTGGAGAATACACAAATGGATATTCCCGTGGAGATTACTGCGGTGTGTGATGCGAACGAACAAGGCTTGCAGGCCTTTGCAGCAACCCATTCAACAGTGAAAACATATCGTGATTACAAGCAACTGCTGGATGAGCGGCAGATTGATCTCGTGTACATTGCTGTACCGCCAAAATATCATTATTCGGTGGTTATGGAAGCGCTGGAACGCCGAATTCATGTGTTCTGTGAGAAGCCGCTCGCCAACAGTTTAGAAGAGGCACGCAAAATGGTCGAAGCTGCAGAGCAAGCTGGTGTGGTTCACGCCGTTCATTTTTCGATGCCGCATGAGTCAGCAGTGTTGAAGCTGCAAGAGATGGTTAAACAACAGGCAGTGGGTGACATTCGCAAGATCGACTTGATCCTGCAGTTCCCGCAGTGGCCACGATCATGGCAGCAAAATGAATGGATCACAGGCAGGGATCAGGGAGGATTCATTCTCGAAGTTGGCATTCACTGGATTCATATGATCCAGAATGTATTCGGGCGGCTACGCGTACTGAGTGCTCAAGTGACTTATCCGGCCGATCAACCGAATGCTTGTGAGCAGGAAGTGCAGGCTGTGCTTGAAATACAGGACGGAACTCGTGTTCATCTGCAAGGAATTTCTCATTTTGCTGGCGAGGAGCGTGTGTCCATGGTTGTATATGGCACTGAAGGCACCATTGCACTGGAAAATTGGGAGGAACTTATGACCGGGAAGATCGGGCAACCGTTGTCCCCTGTGGAAGTGCTGGAATCATCCAGCGAACTGCCTGTGTTGAAACATGTTATTGCCCGTATTCAGGACAAACCTGGCAGGATTTATTCGTTTCACGATGGGTACGAGGCACAACAAGTGCTTGAAGCACTTCGGAACAGTATTTCATCTACAATTTGACCGATTTCACTCCGAAAGGAATTTTGCATATGACTAATAAAGCGGGTTTACGTAAACCGGAAGCGATGATTTTTGATATGGATGGCACGTTGTTTCAGACAGAGACCTTGCTTTTGCCTGCGTATCATCAGTTATTTGATACGTTGCGTGCAGAGGGGCACTTTGAAGGAGATACTCCGCCAGAAGAGCGGATGCTTGGAAGTCTGGGCATGTTGCTTGAAGATATCTGGAAAGTCGTTATGCCTGAAGCATCGGAAGCGGCTCATCGTCGTGCAGATGAATTATTGCTGCAACTTGAGATCGAAGGACTCGATGGAGGCGACTCCAAACTGTATCCCGGTGTGAAAGAAACATTGACAGCACTAAAAGCCCAAGGCATTCGTCTGTTTGTTGCCAGCAATGGGCTTGAGGATTATGTCAAGGGGGTTGCGTTCGCACACGAAATCATGCCGCTATTTGAAGGGGTATATAGTGCGGGTCAGTACAAGACACCTTCCAAAATTAATTTGGTACAGATTCTGCTGCAGAAACACCGGATTCAGGACGCATGGATGGTAGGCGATCGTTCTTCGGACGTCGAAGCGGGCAAAATGAACAACCAGGCCGTCATTGGCTGTGCTTATGCCGGATTTGGCAGGGATGAAGAACTTGCCGGATCAGATGCACTGATCTCGGATTTCACGGATTTGCTCCGTCTATATGAAGAAGCAGAATAAGTATTTTAACGCTGCATGATCATGGCAACACCCGCTGACAAACACAAAACTGTCTGACCTGCGCAGGGTATGTCTGATTGTCAGTAAAACAGTGCATAAACAACAGCTAAACCAAAGATTTTCAGCTCTTTTCCACGTACCTGTATGGGCGTTTTTTGCGCCTATGCAGGTTTTTTTGCTTTTAGCACGCAGTCACATTCTCCCCTGCAGAAAGTTGATTTCCCTATCCCGCATATGATGTAAATCCCTCTATACTTTCATTCAAAAGCTATAGGGGGTCTGATTCTGATGAAACCATCCAAACTGAACGCCTACATCTTCATCATCCCAAGTCTCTTTCTCACACTGGTATTCGGAATCTATCCGTTGTTATGGGCTCTGCGTTACATGTTTTATGATTATCAGGGAATCGGCAAGCCGATCTTCATTGGACTTGATAACTTTGCACGGATTATGCGTGATGGACAGTTCTGGGATTCGGTCAAAAATACGGGGATATACGCACTCGGTAAACTCGTCATTACGATTCCGCTGTCCCTGATTCTGGCGATTATCCTGAATCGAAAGTGGCGTGGACGCTCCTTGTTTAGGGCGGTCTTTTATCTTCCAACGATTTTTAGTGCATCTGTTATGGCGATTGTTTTCTTCATCATTTTCAATTCATATAACGGCATTCTGAATCAACTGCTGCTCAAGTATCACATCATATCCTCGCCAATTGGTTGGCTGGATGCGAATCATGCCATGCTGACAACGATCATTATCGCCATCTGGGGTGCTGTCGGAAACTACATGTTGTTGTTCATTGCAGGTCTGCAAAGCATTCCGGAGGAGCTGTATGAGGCAGCATCACTGGATGGAGCGAGCGAGTTCCACAAATTGCGCAATGTAACGATTCCGCTACTCGGACCTGTGATGCAGATGATTATTATGCTAGCCATCACCACAGCACTTAAAGGGTACGAGAGCATTATGGTATTAACCGAGGGTGGGCCTTATGGCAAAACAGAGGTCATGTATCTGTACCTGTTCAAACTGTTGTTCCCTGTTTCGGCGGACACACAATCCTTGCAACAGCTCGGTTACGGAAGTGCAGTCGGATTCACAACAGCTCTCATTGTAGGGGTAGTGACGCTCATTTATTTCCAGATTTCCAAAAAGCTAAATGATGTTTACTAATGATGGACAGGAGGAAACGATGATGACTCAAACCGTACTTACACCTGCATCTTCGAACTCAAGTTCATTCCGCTGGACTCGGTGGACGAAGCGAACCATCCTCTTTATATTTCTGCTGATCATTGCGATCTTGTCCCTGTTTCCGATCATCCTCGTGTTATTAGGATCGTTCAAAACGAACCAGGAACTTACCGGAGGAGCAACGATCTGGCCTAAGATATGGCAATTCACGAACTACAGCCAAGCTTGGAAGACGGCGAATTTTTCCGGATTTACGCTGAACAGCATCTTTGTAAGTATTGCCACAACAGTAGGAACACTGCTCGTATCGTCCATGGCAGCTTATGCGGTGGATCGGGTGAATTTTAAAGGCAAAAAAGCGTATACCCTGCTCATGGCATCCACATTGTTTATTTCGATTGGTGCCGTAGTACTTAGACCACAATTTGATCTCATGGTCAAGCTGGGTCTGAACAATTCGCTGTGGGGTGTCATCATCATATTAATCAGTGCCCATGCGGCCACCTATTTTATTCTCGTAGGGTTCTTTAAGAGTATCCCCCGTGAATTGGATGAGGCTGCGATGATTGATGGCTGTAACTTCTTTACAACCTATTGGCGGATTATCCTGCCACTGCTGCGTCCAGGTCTGGCTGTTGCGGGATTGGGTGTTTTCCAGAACTCATGGAATGAATATATTCTTCCGTTCGTATTTACGATGAGCAATCCCAAGTTGCAAACCTTGCCGGTTGGTCTGGCGAACCTTCGTTACGGGATCGGGGCTGCAGCTGAGGTTCAATTAATGATGGCCGGAGCTTGTCTGTCCATTTTGCCACTGCTCGTTGTATACATTTTTGCGAATAAATCATTCATGCAAGTTACGCTTGGTGCTGTCAAAGGTTAGGACGGTAAAGCTGAGGAAGAGATTTCGGGGAACGGTATTCCGGGCAGATTCCGCTGTGCTATACTCTTTTTAATTACAGCGGACAGGGCCAGCCCTTGTTCAAGGAGCGACCGCCTATGATGTCATATTTCTACAAAATGTCTCTGAAAAAACGGATACAGCTCATCTACATTTTTCTCGTTGTTTTGTGTATCAGTGTGACGGGCATATGCTCTTATCTCTTCGCTGCCAAAAGCATAGAGCGGAACGCTCTTGAATTAAAGAAGAGCATTCTGAACAAGTCCGTACAGGTGATGGACGAGCATCTGCGTCATATCGTCGTTTCATCCTACTCGTTCATGCTGGGTGACACATTCACACAGGTGATGCAGGATGTGCGTAATCACAATGATGGTCGTTATTATCAGAATCTCTCTCTGCTCCAGACAACTTTTGCGCAGTTGAAGCTGGTAGAACCGCTGATTGATACCGCATATTTGAAGACACCGATCGGCAATTTTTTCTCGACGAAGGATTTTCCTAATCAGAGTGCGGCGTTTGATAACGAATATGGAGAGGTTGTCAAAAAGCCAGGCTGGAATACGATGTGGTTCGGTTCACACGCCAGTGCCTTATTCCAATCCCGGGGTAATGTGTTGTCACTGCTGCTCAAACCGATTGTGATCGACAACCACACCTTCTCGGAGGTATACATGGTCGTTAACATGAGGGAAGCCGCGATGCGAGATATATTAAATCAGGATCTGATGAACAGTCAGGTGCAATTGTTTTTGCTTCATAAAAACGGTAGTGAGGTCATCCGTCCAGGTTCGGGGACATTTAATCTGGTGACAGAACCCGGATTTGCACAGCGATTAAATCGTGGAGCGGGTGACTTCACCTATACGAACGGACAGGGGCAGGATATGCTGGTGAATTACTCGGCTCTATCGATGAACGAGGACTGGGTTATGGTCAGTGTTCAGTCCAAGGCAGATTTGTTATCCCCGCTGAAGAAAATTCGCTGGCTGGTCATTCTGATTATGCTGTTCTGTATCTTGCTTGCGCTTGCGTTGTCCGACCTGTTATCCTCTGCTCTCCTGAAACCGCTGAACAAACTGCGGCGGCTCATGGTTGAGGTGGAGTACAATGACCTGGACGTCCGGTTTCGCAGCAAATATGACGATGAGGTCAGTGCCGTAGGACATCGTTTTAACCGGATGTTGGAGCAGATTCAGATTTTGTTTGAAGAGGTGCGAGCCACGGAACAGGACAAGCGGCGGCTGGAAGTGAAGGCGCTTCAAGCCCAGGTTGATCCTCATTTTCTGTACAACACGTTAAATACGATGTTCTGGAAAAGCGAAAGCGGGGAGAAGAAGGATGTCAGCGCCATGATTGTCTCTCTTTCTCTGCTGTTCAGACTCGGGTTAAATGATGGAAAAGACATAACCACCGTAGAGCAAGAGATCAAACACGTCGAGCAGTATATGCAGTTACAGCAGCAATGTTACGAAGACTTGTTTGAATACCGGATTGAGGCACAGGAGTCCTGCAAGGGAATTGAAATTTTGAAAATTTTGCTCCAGCCTCTGGTGGAAAATTCGATCCTCCATGGATTTAATGATAAGGAAGATCTGGGAGACATTCTCATCCGCATTGACCTGCATGAAGATACACTCCGACTTGCGGTCACGGACAACGGATGTGGTATGGATGTAGCGAAAATGAATGCGGAAGAAGCAACAGAGGGCAATCGGAAAGGATATGCTATATCCAATCTGGTTGACCGATTAAATCTGCAGTATGGTGAGCAAGCTTCGCTTGTATTCCATAGTGAAATAAACGTGGGGACTACCGTGGTCATCACCATTCCGATTCGCTAGGAGGGAGCGTACGTATGGAGCAACTGACGATGTGTGTTATGGATGATATTCAGGCTGTGGTCAAGGGCATCACTTCAACTATTCCGTGGGAGGAACACGAGGTTCGGATTGTGGGCACAGCGAACAATGGAGAGCAAGGCTGGTCGCTTCTGGCCGAACAGCAGCCAGACATTGTCATTACGGATATCAAAATGCCCCGGCTCAGCGGACTCGAACTCATGAAGCGGGCAATGGATGCTGGACTGCGATCCAAGTTTATTTTTATTAGTGGATACTCCGATTTTCAATATGCTCAGGAAGCAATCAAGCTCGGAGCCTTCGATTATCTGCTCAAACCGTTTACGCCTGAGGAGATTTTGGGTGCGGTGCTAAAAGTAAGACAGGTTATTGAGAGCGAACAGGCGAAGTCGCAGCAACTTCAAAAGCTGAAACAGAAAGCGGTTAGCAGCAGTGAGTACGAACGTCACAGTTATCTTCTGGGTCTGCTTCGGCATGAGATTGGTGGGTATTTGAATGAAAGCCGGTGGGATGAGCTTGACATTGAGCTGGATTCCTCCAACCTTAATGTCTTGGTCATTGAGGTTGATGGCTATACACGCTACGGGTCGACAATGCACCTAGATGCAGAGATCATTCCGTTTGCAGTTCAGAATATCGTCAGCGAAACGTTGAATCGGTATACAAGAAGCGTTGTACTGCGTGAAAATCGTTACCGGCTGGCCGCTATATTTAATACATCCGACCAGATTGATGTATCCGATCTCATGGAGCAATGCCGCCACAATGTGGAGCAATATAGCAAAAAGACTATTTCCATTGGAGTCGGAACGATCGCCCGCAGACCGCAGGAAATCTGGATATCTTATGCCAATGCGGACAAGGCGATATCCTATCGTTTTTACAGTGAAGGAAACTGCATTTTCCAGTATGCAGAACTGGAGAATCAGGATGCTGTGGCTCCCGTCTATCCTTTGGAAAAGGAAAAGGAGCTATTTTACGCATTGAAATGCGGCAATGAAAGTTCTTGTCACCGAATTATCGATGATATTTTGGAAGTCTGGCAGAACGCCAAAGGTTTTCCCGAGCCACTGACGATGATCCGTCTGTTGTCAGGACTCGCATTTGCGATCTACCGGGCGTTCTGTGACGAGATCACAGAAGAAGAACGCCTTCGTCTGGAAGCAGACCTGACCGTGCTCGAAGCGATGCGTTCGTTGACGTTTGACGGCTGGGGAGCTTACATCAAGCATTTCAGCAGTATGGGCTGCGAGATCATGGATAAGAAAAGGCTGACGGATGTCAAACAGGCCATCAGCAAATCCCAAGAGTTTATCAGCATGAATCTGTCCGAAAATCTCACATTGCAAACTTGTGCCCAGTCGGTTCACTTAAGTCCAAGTTATTTTGCGAATGCGTTCAAGAAGGAAACGGGTATGACCCTTATTCAGTATATTACGAAGTTAAGAATGGAAAAGGCGAAGGAACTGCTGGTTGCGGGTGTGCAGGTACAGGAAATATGTCAGATGCTGGGGTATGAGGACAGACCATATTTCAGCGGCCTCTTCAAGAAGTATTGTGGTATGACCCCTACACATTTTCGGCAGATGTATGAAAACGGATAAGACAGAGATCGTCATTTTTCCCACCTTGCATAGTCAGAATGTCCCTCACTTCGATAGAAGTGGAACGTATATCATTACGTTAACGGGGAACCAAACAGGTTGTCCAGACAAGCATAAGGGGGCATTTCAATGGTTAAGAAATGGATGGTGACTACACTAAGTGCTGTGCTTGCATTAACGGTAGCTGGTTGTTCGACAGACAATGGAACGACAACAGGCAGCGGGGCTGCAGCTGGCGGCGGAGAACAGAGCAGTGGCAAAACGAAAGTGGTCTATTGGACCCCGGATCGACACGATGCTGATTTTATGAAATCCAAGATTGATCATTTCAACCAGACCAACAAAGATAACATTGAAGTGGAAATGACCGTCATGGGTGATAATTATCCGCAGGCCGTTGATATCGCTTTTGCGAGTAAACAAGCTCCTGATGTGTTTCAAATCGACGATTTCCAAACGTATTATCAAAAGGGGTACCTTGCACCAATCGACGGATATATGAGTGATGCCATGAAGGCAACGTTCAAGGACAGCCTGATCGAAAATAAAAATACGATTGATGGAAAAGTTTATACCCTTCCGAATACAGGCCAGATCTGGAGACTGGTATACAATAAAGATATTTTCAAAAAAGCAGGTATTGCTTCTCCGCCTAAAACGATTGCTGAGATGGTAGCAGATGCTAAGAAAATTACCGAAGCAGGTAAAAGTGAGGGCATCTATGGCTTCGCCAGCCCATTCAAAAGCAGCAGCGGTTTCTGGAGAGCGGCGAACACGATTGCCGGTGCAAGCACGAACGAAGGTATCGATGGCTTTAACTACAAGACAGGTCAGTTTGACTTCAACATGTACAAGTCGATTGCCGAAGCACTTCGTCAGATGAACCAAGATGGCAGCATGCTTCCGGGTGTAGAAAGCTTGGATATTGACCCACTGAGAGCACAATTTGCACAAGGGAAAATCGGGATGTACATCAATCACTCTGGTGAGCCGGGCGTTTACAAAGATCAGTTCCCAACGAAAGTAAATTGGGGTGCTGCTCCTGTGCCAACAGATGACGGTACAATTAAAGGGGCTTCACAAGTCATTGGTGGTTCCTACATCGGCATCAATGCTGACTCGAAGAACAAAGAAGCAGCATGGAAGTTCATGGAGTATGTCTACAGTACGGACCTGCAAAGTGAGTATTATGAAAAAGGGTATGGTATTTCCTTAATCCCTGCCGTACTCAGCTCGGATAAAAAACCTAGCATTCCAGGCATCGAGGGTTTCTTACCTAAGAAGTACGACGCGATCTTCCCTGCCAATCCAAGTGTGATTACAGAGAGTTCGCTGGAAGGCATGAAATGGGCTGAAGCGTTCTCCGCTTATGTATTCACTGGTGGTGATCTAGATGGCGTAATCAAGGATCTGAACACGCGGTATAATGCAGCACTTGAGAAAAGCAAAGCGGCTGGCTTAACTAAAATTGAAGCTGATCCATCGTTTGATTCATCCAAGCTTCAAGGTAAACTATCCAAAGAAGAGTAAAATCTAAACATGGCGGCCGTCGTATTCGTACTTCGGTCGCTTCACTTTACTAGGGCGTGTCTTAAAACTCGCTGAAGTGCATCTTTTACCGTCTTTTCGCCCCCTGCTACGTCACTTTCCCTTGACGTGCCCCGGCACGCCTGCGGAAAACTTCCTTGCTTGGAACGAAAATTCGTCAAAATCTGCGTCCTTCGGACTTTTCAGACCCGCCCTGAGATTTTTAAAATTATCTTGCCTGGGAGAGGGGAATATCCAATGATTATTGACCAGAATTCCGTAAAACCACATATCATTAACGAAACAAGTTCACGAAAAATTTTGGGGATGGGTGGAACACTCATGATGGTCGAAGTTACCTTTGCCAAAGGTGGGATCGGTGAAGTTCACTCCCATGATGCGCACGAGCAAGTCAGTTATATTGTAAAGGGGAGCTTTGAGGTTCAGGTAGGCGAGGAGACGAAGGTTCTCAAAGCGGGAGACAGCTTCTATGCAGGTTTGAATGTGCCACACGGGGTAAAGGCGCTGGAAGATGCGATTATACTGGATGTGTTTACGCCGTTCCGTCAGGATTTTCTTGAGGCAGACCAATGAGTGATTTTTACCTTTCAGCAGACGAACTGCAGCAGGCAGCCTTATACTATCAAGAGCATTTTCCAGAGGAAGCCCGAAATTCAGTGACGATTGCCAACCGTGCTATTCTGAATGAATTTATTGTGCCATATACGAATGATCTAACCAACTGGATTCCGCTTGGTACGCCGGTGGACTGGCTTCACAACCCGACCAATGATCTGGAGTTCACGTGGGGGATTAACAGGCACTGGCATATGCTTGATTTAGGTAAAGCTTATCTGATGAAAGGCAACCCGTTATATGTGACTACCTTTATTGATCACTATCGTACATGGAGAGATCAGAATCCGGTGCCTGTTCATCTGGCATATGATGAGGCTGTTTTTTTTCAGAAACCAGGTCCCTGGCGTTTGCTTGAAACAGGTCTGCGTGTGCAATCCTGGATTGCCGCGTACAAATATATGGAAACCAGCCCGCAGTTGGACGATACATTTCGGGCTGAATTTCTGCAAGGGCTGGAGGAGCATGCGGAATTCCTGACGCATTATCTCGGCAGTACGGAGATCAATCACGCCATAATGCATATGCAGGGTTTGTTTATGATTGCGGCTTTCTACAAGGAGCATCCGCGCAGTCCATTCTGGCGTCAAGTGGCCACTGAACGGCTGGAGCTGTGCTTGCTTCATCAGTTGAATGAAGAGGGCATCCAGGTCGAATTGAATACTCACTACCATAACGCAAGTATTGAGATGTTTGGTACACCGTATCTGCTGGCCGGTATTTCGGGACATCCGTTCTCAGCGTGGTATGGAGAATGTTTACGAAATATGGCCGCATTCACCGAAGCTATGATCAGACCTGATCATCAATCGACAGGCATTGGAGATTCGGACTGGCTTAGTGACGGAAGGCAGCGGTTGACGCTGTTAGGTGCGATTCTGGGAGACGAGGACCTCATGGCTCGCGGGACTGACAGTTCAGAATGCCTCTGGTTGGTGGGCGCTGCAAAATATGAGCAGTGCGTCAGGCTGCAGGCTGGTGCATCCCGTTCATTGACAAGTCGTATTTTTCCACAGACCGGATACTATGTGATGAGGGATGAGCAGCAATATCTGTTCTTTGATGCAGCTTCTATGGGTGGTGCTCACGGTCATGCGGATGCTTTGAACATCGAATGGATGTGGAATAACCGACTGTTCTTTACGGATACCGGACGTTATACGTACGAAGAAGGGCAGTGGCGTCATTATTTCAAAAGCACGCGGGCACACAATACGATTACCATAGACGGGACGGATCAGACACCTTATGTATCCACTCAGCAATGGGGTGAGCCTGAGGCAGAAGCGACGACACACCGCTATGAGAGTCACGCTAACTATCACTTTATGGATGCTTCACAAGATGGATATACACATTTACCCGATCCAGTTAGCCATCGCCGATGGGTGCTTGCAGGCAAAAGTGTGCCACTACTGCTGGTGGTGGACTGGCTGGATGCTGAGAAGACACACACGTTGGAGCAACGGTTCCATCTGCATCCAGACGCAAGGCTGGTATTGCGCAAGGAAGATTGTGCGAAACAGCGAGCAGGCATTCGATTTGACGATTCCTCCACTAAGCTGTGCATTAAATTTTTGATGGCGGGGGAGGGCAGTGAAACGTTTGAGTTGACAGAACAGGTGGGCTGGGTATCTGAAATCTACGGCTCGAAATCGGAAACGTCTGTTGTTCAAGGCAAAGCTGAATTTTCTGGCAAAGTGGGCGTTGTGGCCATTGGCCTACCGGCTGACGAGACAGAAGAAGCTGTGAAAGTTACAGGCTGTGCACTGGAGCCGGAACAAATGAAGTTCACGCTGGATTACGAGTACCGCGGTCAAGAAGGCCGGATTGTGATCGACGAGCATCAGGTGGACTGGAAGTAGTGAGAACCCAACTGCATATGCTGAATTTTATAAAATGATAAGCTCCATGTTTGCAGCTAGATAGGATGGAGAAGAACTGAAAAGGATTGAAGGCTCAATGTACTACTGAACCTTCAATCCTTTTTACTCTGCCAGCCTAGAGGCTGCGCTGTAGGATCATTGATCTGGTTTATTTCACTCTCCGGCCCCGTTTCAGCCTCGTTGCTTTAGAAGTAGCGGTTCTGGGTGAAGGGGGTTTTCTGACCGTTTGAGCAGGACGGTTGCGGTACACCCACAAGGCATATTCCAGCGGCTGTGTGATCGCTTTATAATAGATGTTTCGTTCACCAATTCGGGCAAAAACTTCACGGGCAGGTTTGGGGTTGACCTCAAGCAGGTAGATCTGCCCACTTTTGTCTATTGCCAAATCCAGTGCAAGCTCGCATAGATCCCCATACGTATCCTCCAGGAACGAAGCTACATCAATGCCAAATTTTGCTGCCGTTGCTGTCACTTCTTCTCGCAGTTCTTCTTCGGGAATCCATTGCTTCATCAATCGCTGCATGGCTATGGCCTGCCCGCCTCCATGAAGGTTCGAGGTTACACTTTTCTCGGCGCCCATTCGTCCTGCACATCCTGTGAGTTCCCATTCACCTTCTCCGTTTTTCTGAACCAGCATACGGTAGTCATGTACCCTGCCGTTAGGAAGCTGGAGCTGAATCCCCTTCTGCACCAGATATTTATCTTTCATGTTCCAGTGCTGAAGCAAGGGGCCGAGCCTAGATAGATGAACCTTGCGCGGTGTAATAATGCGGCGTTTCTGATCGCGGCCTTGAACGAGTACTGTACTGGGTTCCTTGCTGCTGCGTTCTACGCGCAGAATGCCGCGTCCGCCCGTGCCGTTGATTGGTTTCAGATAGATCAACGGGGAAGCCTTGAGCATTCGGTTCACATCGGACATGTCCTGAAATAAAATCGTTTCCGGCAAATGTTGCCGGAAGGCGGATTGCTCGGAAAGGGTTTGATGAATGGTCCATTTATTGCGTAAAGGCCGGTTCAGAAAGAGCAGGTGTCCGTATTTTTCACGAAAGGCAAGGAGCTGCTGGAAACGGTGGTTTCGCTGAATGCGACACCGGTCAAAAATCAGATCCGGGAATGCGCGCCATTCCCTGGACCAGCCATTCTTTTCGTCATACACCATCGCTTCGATCTGCCTGCCGCCGGAATGGACATCAGCAGGCGTAAATACATAAATATCAAGTCCCCGTTTGCGCCCTTCCAGAATCATTCGGCGGTAGATGCTTCGTTCTTCCAGAGCGCGGTGTTCATTCAGATACAATGTCATAATGCCCAGAACAGGTGAGGACACAAACAATCACCTTCTTTGTATGCAGTATTCCTGCCCTTCATCGTACAGACTGACGGGCAAGATAGGCGCTGTACTGGAAAATGCGTTCCAGTGAACGCCGCCTGATCTGTGGTTCATCAAATTTCATCGGTTTCGCATTGGCTTCAAAAAACCAGATCTCACCCAGATCATCCACGCCAAGATCCATCGACATTTCACCAAGTGTATGTCCCGAACCGCGCTCAACCTGTCTGGCAATCATTAAAGAGGTAGACTTCACCCGTTTCATTAGAGTTGTAGTCATTTCTTCCCCAAATAGCTCGGTGAGCAGCTTCTCCGGGTCTTCTACACTACCGCCGCGAGGCACGTGAGTTGTAATACTGCGTGAACCTGCCAGCCGTGCACCGATGCCAGTCACACTCCATTGTCCCTTGCCGTTTTTCTGCACAAGCACACGAAGGTCGAAAGGGCGTTTATGAGAAGAAGCGAGCTCGATGCCTTGTTGCATGATATAGGGCGTGCGTCCGGTTTCTTTTCGAATTCGGGCCCATAACTTGGATAACGTGGCTGCCTTGTACGTCATACTTTTCCGAGTATTCTGTATTTTAAGTCGGTAAGGCAACTTTTCTTTTTCTTGAAATTTGAGCATCATGATGCCTTTGCCAGCTTTGCCGCTCTCCGGTTTCAGGTACAAATAAGGATAGGTTCTAAGCACCGTACCCAGTGAAGATGCGCTGCGCATCCGCCGGGTATGAGGAATCAGTTGCTGCGTGGACTTGGATTTTTTGAGCCATTCGAATAGATTCCATTTGTTGAAAAAAAACGGGTTATACAGTTCAATACCGGACTGCAGACATTCTTCAATTTTACGTTGAACCGAAGGCTTGCGTTCATCTTCCCGGTTAGGAATACGGTTATAGAGCACATGAGGGAGGGGGAACGGCTTTGAAATCCATTTGCCGCTCCCTTTGTTGTACGTATATCCATTAACGGTAGGTCCAGTCATATTAAGATCGCGAATTGTCACGATATAAACGACATATCCCATGCTTTCACCTGTTTGCAAAATATCCTGAAAATTTTGATGATTCCCTCTGAACATACGCTGTTGATCATGCATGGTGAGTACGGCGATCACAGGTTTGAAATCATCATGAAGGCTCATCAAATGCTGTCCTTCTTCCGGAATTTGCTCAAATACAGGCAATGCTCCAAAATGTGTTCCACCGACGATTTGCCCTCCACCCGGAGTGAAGGGTGACGGAAGATGGAGCGCCCGGGTTTGGCGTTCGCTTCGAACATCCATACATGTTCCTCCTGATCAATGCCCAGATCAAAGCCAATCTCACCAATCAGATGCTGGTGCTGGGATTCAATCGCCTGGGCCAGTGTAATAGCGACGGATTTCGCCTGCTGCAGAACCTCGCCCGCACGTTCCCCGAAATTGCGGCTGAGCGCCTGTTCAGGGGTCATTAGAGAGCCGCCATTTTTGATGTGAGTTGTGACACTTCCGCGTCCGGCTTTTTTGGCACCAATGCCAACAACAACCCACTGGTTGTTCCCGTTCTTATGCATGTGGAAACGGAAATCAATAGGGCATTCGTCGATCTCAATCAGCCGTATTCCCTGTTGAACGACATAGCCGCGTAACTGCTTGCCATGTCGGCCTTGAAGCATGCGCATCAGGCTATTAAATGAACCAAAGCGCAGCAGGGCGTTACCCCCTTTTTTGCGATAACGTGCAAAATATCCACGTTTAGGTGAGTAGGTTAAGCGGTAGATCCCGTTTCCAAGGCTGCCAGCGGTGGGTTTATAATAAACGAACTGATGCCGCTCAAGCATTTCCCTCATCTGGTCAATTGTAGGGTTGGTGATGGATTCCGGGATATAACGTCCTGCGGTGGGTTCGTTCTCCAGCAATTTGTAAATATCCGATTTATTGAAGAAGCTCCAGTTGAAAAAAGGAATTTTGCGGCGGATAAATCGTTCCCGAAGCTGATTGATCGCTGGTGAGAAGTCGGAGCGGCGGCTCGGCAAACGATTGTAAACAACATCGGGCAGTGGCACCGTCCTGCGGAAGAAGCTTCCGCTCTCATTGAGGAAGTACCCGGAAACGGTCTCGTTCTGCCAGTTGATATCTCGCGGAGTGAAGGCATAGATATACGATTTACGGCTTCCTTCACGAAGCAATTGCTTGATGAAACCAGTTCGAGAACCAAACGGATTCGAGCTTGAAGAAGAACCGTCGGACAGCACCCCGATGAGCGGTCCCAGTTGCACTTCATCATTCTGGAGGTTGCGAAGATAAATGCTGCCACGTTTGGGAACGTTCATTAAGTTGCGGATGCCTGATGCCAGATACAGATGTTTCCCCGCTTTGCGAATCGGTTTGATGGTGGCTGGCACGCGATCACGTCCGAAACGCAGATGTATCGTTTTTTTGCCGGATAGATTAAGGCTTTTCATTAAAGCATTAGATACATACACCACTTTTTCGGGTTTTTGGGTGAAATGCAGATTACAAAAGGTCAAACTCATGATTTATCCTCCTATCCTGAAAAAGATCCTTGTGCTCCATGGCATGCAGGCATTACAGGCCCCTTGCTGCCTGGAATCGGGATGCGTTTCAGGCCAGCTTTGCTGGATGAATTCGGCATTTTCATTGGACGTGAGACGTCCGCGAGAACATGTTGTTGCAGCAGATAACGGGCGTAAGCAAGCGGTTGTGTGTACGTCAGGGCATGCATGCGTTTATCATCTGATTCCGCAAATGAGGTGCGGCCTGGTTTTGAATTCACTTCAATCAACCACAGCTTGCCGTCCACATCGGCTCCAAAGTCAAGACCTAGTTCCGCAAGTCGGCCGAAACGGCTCTCCAGCGTCTGAGGAATGAGAGCGGCGGCATGTTTGATCTGTTGCAGCAGCGATGCAGCTTTGTCTTTGCCGTATCGTTCGGTAAGGTATGCATCAGCAGGATAAGCGTTACCCCCGCCGTGAAGATTGGAGGTCAGAGAGCCTTCTGCTCCTTCCCGAATCATACATCCCGTCAGCATCCAGCGCCCTTGCCCGTTTTTTTGTACCAGTGCCCTTATATCAAATGCTCTTCCATGATGGCTAAGCTCCAGATAAGGCTGCACAATCATGTTTTGTACAGCCTGATGTGATTCCAGCCAGGAAGATACATCCGTTGCTTGATGAAATGACTTAACATAGTGTTCGTTGCCTCTATTACGACCCTCCACAATCCAGAGAAATGGCAGTTTTCCTTTGGATAAGCGGAAGGTGCCTTTGCCATGAGTTCCTGAAGCGGGTTTGAAAAATAAACCTTTGGGCCAGCGTGCAAGCCATATTTCCCAGGGAATAGTTGCCCTTACCCTGGTGGTTGGAACAAGGAGTCCCCGAAGCGTGTTTGACTTGGATAGAGCACGATGAACTTCCCATTTGCCAGGAAGTGCAGTTGACCAAGAGCGCTGGCGAAGACTGGAGGTATAAGGTAAATATTGTTCCAACTGCTGTCTGGTATTTCTGGAAAGTGGGTTCAGGCAGCGGTTCATTACCAGATCGATCATAGGCATACGAATAGCTTTCCATCCCTTTTGATGATAAGTGTATGCTCTATGGAGAATGCCTTTGGTATATTGGGCCGGAATCGGAATGACGATAATGCGTAACCCATACCTGGAGCTTCCCACACACAGTCTGCGGCAGAAGCGTTCATCTGCAAAAGGAGGTGAGCCTTCAGCTTCACGGACGAGTATAGCCATGGTGTTGTTTTGCGACGATATAAGCATGTTGCTGCACCTCTTTCACGAGACTAAACTTCAGAATCCGGCCAGATATGTGGAGTATTCAAGCATGGCTTTGACCGAAGGGCGAATTTTGCTCTCGCTCAGCGGTGTATTATCGTTTTTAGATGGTTTTGAATTCACCTCAAGCAACCATACGCGTCCACTTGTGTCTAGCGCGAGGTCGATACCGAGCTCACCAAAATGGGCAGGGATCGCACTCTCAATTCCTTTGGCGATGTCGAGTGCTGCTGTATGCAGCCCTGCATAGGCCGAAGCTTTGGCAGAACTGGACAACTGCGTTTTGGCTACGGCTTCTTTGACGGTGCTGAGGCTTCCACCTCTCGCCAGATTGGAGACGTAATGACTGCCTCCTGCAATACGGGCCACGATGGAGGTTACGCTCCATTTTCCCTTCTTGTTTTTTTGCACGAGCGCGCGGAAGTCAACGGGCCTGCCGCTGTTGTCAATCAGGGTCAGCCCTTGCTGAATCTGATAACGCGTTGTTTTCATTTTTCCGGACATACTGGCATAGAGTTTATCCAGAGAAGCATAAGATTGTTTGCGGGTACCTCCGACACTTGTCGCCAGAGTTAGATATCCTCCTTCTGGCTGACGCGAAACCCGGATAATGCCTTTGCCCAGTGAACCACGAACCGGCTTGAGAAAAATGACCGGATAACGTTGGCACATCGCCTTGAGAGTCGCTGATGTTTTGAGTAAATGGGACTCGGGCAGCACCCGTTTGAGTGTCGGAATCGACTTAAGTGCATCAAACACCTCGTTTTTGTCCAGAAACTTTTCGTTAAAAGTGTGTGTACCGTATAGCGATTTTACTTCTTTCATAAAATGCTGTACGCTAGGTTTGTTCTCGAGTTTGCGGGACGTCAGCCGGTTATTGACCACATCTGCCACGGGCAGAATGGTCTTTTTCCAGCCGTCATCATATACCCAGCCTTTCATGTAGCCAGTTACTTCCCCGATGTCCTCCGGTGTGAAAAAGGATACATAGGCGCCCTGCTTTCGGCAGGCATGCACTAATTCCTGGCAGAACATCGTAATCGAGCCAAAGGGCCGATCGGGTTGATCGGGGTAATCCTGGCTGACCATAACGCTGATGTAGGGTCCCAGGCGAAGCGTATGGCTGGCAGCGCGGTATGATACCCTCAGGACTGACCGGGGCACAAGGCCGGTTTTGCTGGCTACCGTCTGATTGAGTCTTAATCCGTCATACCGTGGAACCGGAATAACTGTAACTTCACGGCGGTACGAACCGAATTGAAGTTGAAGAGGTCTTCCCGAAGGAATCTTGAGTGCTTTGAGAACCCCTTCGCCCAGCATGATGACGTCGTCCTGCAGGATGCCCGAGCCGGTAACCTGTATCGTTACTTTTTTAGTGGACATCACGGATCTCCTTCCGGGCGGCAGCTTGATGTCTGATCTTGAAGTTGAACGGCATCTGAACATGGCATGTGCTTCATCATATGAGGACATATACCCCTTGGTGATTGACCCAGCCGGAATTAAATGTGTTTGATTTAGGGCGTTTTTGGGCGGCTTGATCCAGAACCTTGATTTGAGAGCATAGAATGCGTGTTCTTACACGGATGAACAACCAATTTAGAGGAGGAATTATAATGAATATTTATGACAAAGCCAATGATCTGGCAAAAGCACTAAGAGAGAGTAACGAAGTAGAGGAGATCACCTCTGCGATGAAATTGATTGAAGCTGATCCAGAAGCCAAAGCGATGCTGGACAACTTCCGTAACCAACAGATGGAATTGCAACAACGCATGATGAGTGGGGATATGCCAGCGCCAGACGAGATGGAAAAGATGGAGAAGCTCTTTGAAGTATTGAGTCTGAACCTGAACATCCGTCGCCTGTTTGATGCAGAACGTCGCCTTAGTGTAATTATCGAGGATGTAAACAAAATTATTGCAGACAGCCTGGCTCATCTGTATGGCGGAGCAGAAGCTTAAGCTATAAGTTCAAAAAGCATGCACTTGTCTGTTTTTTTCTCTGATCCTCTCATATTCCCTCTGAACCGTTCATAGACTAGCTATATATGGAACGAAGGAGCTGTGAATAGTGAAGAGGTTGAAAAAAACAAAACATGTCATCTATCTGCTGATTGCATTGTCGATGCTGGTTATCGCGCTTCCGCGCATTTCCTTTGCTGGCGGAATGGACTGGGTTAATATTTTCGGTATCGTGTGGGTGCTGTTCTCCCTGTTAATTGTAGGCGCACACCTGCATTTCATTCTAGGCGTAGATGAGGAAAAGAAACGTGGGCTGGAGGCGATCCGCCGGGCGAAGTTACGGCAGTGGGAAATGAAACTGCTGGACAAGCAAGAGCGTAGCGAATCCGTATAAATAAGTTTTAGGTAGACCGGAATCCTGAAGTGAATGGGGTTTCGGTCTTATTTGTGCATTCAAGCAAAGCACTTAGGAGCAGATCATGCAGGATAAAAGTGAGAAGTTTTTTTAGAGATCAGGACTCCATGTCAGATGGGGTTATTTTCCTTAGGTCGTGTTATAATAGATACAGTATAGTACAGATGCAACTTCGGGGGTGGTACAGATGGACGGGCAAGAAGAAAACGTCACGAAGCATGAACAGCTTCTACAGCATATCGAACAATTGAAGGTGGGTAGCAAAATCTCGGTACGCGGGCTTGCACGTGAACTGGGGGTAAGTGAGGGAACAGCTTATCGTGCCGTTAAAGAGGCGGAGAACTTCGGACTGGTCGTGACGAAAGAGAGAATCGGAACGGTGCGGATCGAAAAAAGACCTCGGGGCATGTCGGAGCAACTGACCTTTGCCGATGTTGTCACGATTGTGGAGGGACATGTGCTGGGTGGTAATGAAGGCCTGGCCAAGCCTTTGCACAAGTATGTGATTGGTGCGATGAAGGAGCAGGCGATGGCACGTTACATTGATGCTGGGAGTCTGCTTATTGTTGGTAACAGGGAAGATGCTCATTCCTTGGCATTGGAACAAGGAGCTGGCGTATTGATTACGGGTGGTTTTGGTACAAGCAGGGATGTAAGGATTATGGCAGATGAACTGGGACTGCCGATTATCTCCTCCAGACATGATACCTTTACGGTGGCCTCTATGATTAACCGTGCGATCTTTGACCGGCTGATCAAGAAAAAAATCATGCTGGTGGAGGATATTATCGGTCAGAAACCCCGTCTGCAAGTGCTCAAAGTGACGAGTTCGGCCGCGGATTTTCATTCGCTGGTGTCGGAGACAGGGGAGCACCGTTTTCCGGTTGTGGATGAATGGAACCGGGTCATCGGCATTGTGAGTCTGAAGGATGTCAGTGAGCTACAGGCGGATCAAAGCATTGAAAAGTGTGTCGTTCGCCGTCCGATTACAGCCTCGTTACAGACATCCCTTGCTTCTGCTGCGCAGATTATGACCTGGGAAGGCATTGATTTCCTGCCCATCGTTGACCGAAACCGCAAGCTTATTGCTTCCGTTACACGCAAGGAAGTACTGCAGGCCATGCGTGATGCGCAGAAGCAGCCCCAGCTTGGCGAGACGTTTGATCATCTGATCTGGAACGGATTCGCGGAAGAACGTGGGGAACAGAACGAACTGTTGTTCCACGGTTTCATTATTCCCCAGATGGCCACGGATTTGGGGACGATCTCGGAAGGCGTGTTACTGAATGTCATGACGCAAGCTGCCCGAAGAGCCGCTTGGGATGTCACAGGTAACGACCATGTGGTCGATAACGTAACGACATATTTTGTCCGTCCGGTGCAGATTGAAGATCAGATTATGGTGCGTCCCATGATTCTGGAAACGAGCCGCAGGACATGCAAAATGGATATTGTCATTACCCGCGAGGGCAGTGTGGTGTGCAAGTCCGTCATGACGCTGCAGTCCATAGACCACGCTTAGAATAAATGCATAAAACCTTCTCAGAAGCGTTGGTCTGGAAACATATCCAGGCATATAAAAAAGAGAGCGATAGCCCGGTCAGGGGAAAAAGTGAGCCATTAATCTGCTATGCAGCATTTGCACTTTGACATGTACGGATCAACTTGCACAGATGACAGCAATGCAGCAAGTGCATATGGCTTACTTTATTCACCTCAAGTTTGTTCGGGAGTGCTCTCTTTTTTTTGCCAATATGTTGTCCAAACCTGACTTGTGCCAAAATGCTTCGGAATGTGCATCGTTTTAATCTAAGCCGGTGTATTGCTGGAATGCTGTTTAAGTCTGGCGTAGTAACTGCGATTACGGATACCAGCAAACACATTGTAAGCTCCCATGATCAGGAAAAGCGCTTCCACAATGACAGATAGCGTAGAACCGGTAAAAACAAACATCAGGATCAGTGCGAGAATGATAAGCATGCAGCCCATCCAGATATTCGTCCAGGAGCGATACAAACCGGCAACATGTGGGTCAGTTGTCCGGCGTGAACGAATGCTGTTCAGTGCAGAACAGATCATAGCGATGGCGAAGAGGGCGATCAGAAAATACTTGAATACTTCGATCAACACGCAGAAGCAACTCCTTTTTTAAAAAACATAGACTGCCCTTATTGTAGCATGTGACCATGCAGACTAGGGCAGTTTTTTGCATTTTTCGGAGATTATGCTGGAACATGCATGCGGATCTGTACCCAGACTTGTAAAACGCCTTCCATGACAAGCATCGTTTTGACCTGGACCGAATATTCTTTTTCCCTGACCTTATAAATTTTCTGATTAAGCATGATGCGTGTCATTTTGCTATATTCGTCGATGTTAAATACATCTCTTCCTCGCAAAACTTCAAGCTCATCTCCGAGCTTTTGTAACATCAGTTTTAGTGAGGCCTCATCCGGGCCTTTATCGGATTCTTCGGCGCGAACTTTGATCTCTTTGATAACCGTTTGGCGCTTACTGTACTTTTTCAGCGTTTTTATATCCTCCTCGTTCTGGTGTAGTTGAAGTTGCAACTCCTGATTATTTAGCCACAGTTTGTTGTAACTGAGATGAAACACACCGTTATACACAACACATCCGGCGATCATTCCGAGCACAAATACGGCAGTCATACGCATCAACGGGCGGTAGCGGGAGAAGGGGGGGAGTCTCATACAGAGTCATCGCGGCTCATCTAACCCCGGCCTCCGCCACACACCCATTTCACCAGTTCGGTTCCCATATGTGCACCCATAAAGGCTGAGATCAGGTATAGGATTTGTTTAACTGCCGGTGACAGGTTGCCATCCAGAAAATTACTCTCAATGACTCGCATCGGATCGATCGTACCACCCACAGCGGCAGCGAGTGCCCAGATTTTAATTTTTCCAGAAATATCGAGCATTGTTTGTGTGGGAGGCTGAAGGGAAATGACAGCACCTATACCTCCAATCATCGCGCCGCCCAGCACGATTCCAAATGCTATAAAGAAGTCAAGAATGGCTTTGGATAAAAAAGTGCTCACCCACAACACTCCTTTCAGACCAGCAGCCTACCGCCTGTTTTGGGTCTGTGCAACAGGGGAAGCAGCTTGTACTTCTATTGTATGGGCGAGCCCCCTGACGTTATGATAAAATAGAATAATAAACTCCTTTATTTAGATAGAGAATTCAATTTTAACGGGAACATTCATGTAGGTGCATATTTACGCGAATTTCGATGATTCGGATTTTGCGCATGATAAAGTACACTACGGCGGCACACAGCATCAATGATGAGAGCTGCCACTGTAAGCGGGGAAAGGAAGTAAAAAGACATGAGTTCTTTTGTGCATTTGCATGTTCACAGTGAATATAGTTTGCTGGACGGCGCTGCGCGTATTCCGGATCTCGTGGATAAAGCCGCAGATCTGGGGATGACGACACTTGCGCTGACCGATCATGGTGTAATGTATGGGGCTATCCCATTTTATAAAGCCTGCGTCGAGCGGGGAATTAAACCGATTATCGGCTGCGAAGCATACATGACGGCAGGTTCTCGCAAAGAACGGGGAAGCCGGAAGGATCAACCGATATATCATTTGATTTTGCTGGCGAAAAATATGACCGGTTATCGGAACTTGATGAAGTTGTGTTCTATCGGACATCTCGAAGGTTTCCATTATAAACCGCGTATCGACATGGAGAGTTTGGCGGCACATCATGAGGGAATTGTTTGCCTGAGCGCTTGTCTCGGCGGCGAAGTTCCTCAGCATCTGCTGCATGGGCGTGAAGAAGAGGCGCGCCGTGCCGCGATACGTTACAAAAACATCTTTGGCTCCGACTTTTATCTGGAACTACAGGATCACGGACTGGCTGAGCAAAAAAGAGTCAATCCGCAGCTGATCAAACTCGCTGCTGAATTGGAAATCCAGCTTGTGGCAACGAACGATGCTCATTATCTATCCGAAGAGGATGCAGAATTGCAGGATGTACTGATCTGTATCGGGACAGGTAAAACGGTAGAGGATGAGACTCGTTTGCGGATCGGAACGAACCAATTGTATTTGAAGAGCGGCGAGCAAATGGCTCGTCTGTTCCCCCATGTGCCGGAGGCCATCGCTAATACAGTCCGTATCGCCGATTCTTGCGAACTGGAGCTGGAATTTGGCAAATCCATTTTACCGGAATACCGTCCGTTGCCTGAAGGTTTGGGTCCGTCTGCATATCTGCGTCAGTTGTGTGAAGAGGGTATGAACGCCCGTTATGCTGACTCTGACCGGTGGAACGATACGGCGCTTCGTACAGAGCTGGAGCAACGGCTGGACTATGAGTTGCGCGTTATTGACAGCATGGGATTTTCGGATTATTTCCTGATCGTGTGGGATTTCATCGCCTATGCGCATAAGCAGGGGATTGTCACCGGACCAGGTCGGGGTTCATCGGCAGGAAGCCTGGTCGCCTATACACTGCGTATTACGGATGTCGATCCCATGAAATATAACCTGCTCTTCGAGCGTTTTCTCAATCCTGAGCGGATATCTATGCCCGATATCGATATCGATTTCAGTGATGAACGTCGTGACGAAGTCATTGATTATGTGGCACAGAAATACGGCAAAGCCCATGTTGCCCAGATTATTACGTTTGGAACCATGGCAGCCCGGGCTGCAGTCCGTGATGTAGGGCGGGCGCTGAATGTGCCGTATGGCGAAGTGGACAAGGCTGCGAAACTGATTCCGGCACAGCTAGGCATTAACATTGAACGAGCAATGGAAGCTACGCCGGAGCTGAAGGCGTTATATGAGACGAAACCCAAAACACGTGAACTGCTCGATATGGCAATGAAGGTGGAAGGCATGCCTCGTCATGCTTCTACGCATGCTGCGGGTGTCGTCATTTCACGAGATCCGCTGACGGATGCCGTTCCATTGCAGGAAGGAAGCGAAGGAACAGCTTTGACGCAGTATTCCATGGAAAATCTGGAATCGATAGGGCTGCTTAAGATGGACTTTCTCGGACTACGCACCCTCTCTATTATAGAACGCTGTCTGCGCTGGATTGGGGAGCGTGCGGAAGTTCCTGATTTTACACAAATTTCTGATGATGATTCCCTTACCTATGAGATGTTAGGCAGGGGGGATACGATGGGCGTATTCCAGCTGGAATCCGCAGGTATGCGCCGGGTCTTAAAAGAATTAAAGCCAAGTGTGTTTGAAGATATTATCTCCGTTCTGGCATTGTATCGTCCGGGTCCGATGGAGTTTATTTCGAAATATATTCAGGGTAAGCACGGGCAGATTGAAGTGGATTATCCACATGGCGATCTGGAGCCGATTTTGAAAGATACCTATGGCATTATTGTATATCAGGAACAGATCATGCAGATTGCTTCTCGCATGGCAGGTTTCTCCTTGGGAGAAGCGGATTTGTTACGCCGAGCCGTTTCCAAGAAAAAAAGGGAAGTGCTCGATCTGGAACGAGGGCACTTCGTCCAGGGCAGTCTGAAACAAGGATACAGTGAAGCGGAAGCGGATCTTGTTTATGATATGATTGTCAAATTTGCCAACTACGGCTTTCCACGTGCTCACGCAGCAGCGTATGGTGTGCTTGCATTCCAAACGGCTTACTTGAAGGCGCACTATCCTGTGCATTTCATGGCTTCTATGCTAACCGCGGTTATGGGAAGCCACCGTAAGGTTGCAGAGTACGTAGTGGAATGCCGTCACATGCAGATTAATGTGCTCCCGCCGGATGTAAATGAAAGTGGCATTTTGTTTACACCTGTTTTTGCTTCATCTGCTGTGAAGAAGATGGGTGAATCAGGGGAATCGGATGGTACTGAGCAGGATAACCACAGTGAGCTTGCAGGTACAGGTGGACATACCGAAAGACGTGAAGCTTCCGAAGCCCGCGAAGATGTTTCTTATGATAACTACGGAGAACATGGGGAGTACGGAGAGGCGCCTTTACCGGATGATCCTGGGCCTATGCCGGAGGATAACGAACACATAACAGAAATGGGAATAAGTGAATACCGCGATAATTGGCAGGCGGTTTCCGCTAAGTCGGATTCGAAAGCATCCGGTCGTCAGTTAGATCCGGGTCTGGTGAAAATATCTGTGTCAGACACTGTGCTTGGATCGGAACAGGTTCATGATCAGCAAGAATTGCGGGATCATGATAGGATGCAGGGTGCCGAGCATGCTCAGTCGGAGGATGAGACGCACAACCAGAATCGCGATCAGGCTTATGGACAGATTCAGGAAAAGGCATCCGAATTAAGCGATGAGGATAGCGGAGCAGTAACGATATGGTCCTCAGGAGCCATTCGTTTCGGGCTGGCTGCAGTGAAAAATGTCGGTACACAAGCGATGGAAAGCATTATGGCAGTCAGACAGGAAAAACCGTTCGACAGTCTGCTCGATTTTTGTCGCCGTGTGGATCTGAGAGTGTGCAACAAACGTGTCATTGAATCGCTGATTCAGGCTGGAGCATTTGACAGCTTGCCAGGACACCGCGCGCAACTGCTGGCAATGTTAGACGAGACCGTTGAAGCGGCTCTGAAATGGCGTAAAGAACGTGAGGACTTGCAGATTCAGCTGTTTGATTTTGTGGAGACACCAAACTGGGAGATTGAATATCCGGAAATTCCGCCGTTCTCGGCAAGTCAGCAACTGGAACTGGAACGTGAATTGCTTGGTCTGTATCTGTCCGGTCATCCTCTGGATGACTACGAAGATGTGCTCGCATCGAGCGGGGCTGACCGGATCATGGAATTGACGGAAGCGGCTGACGATACGATGGCCGTCGCCGCAGGTATGGTGGTGTCCGTGAAGTCGATTACGACGAAACAGGGCAAGGCGATGGCGTTCATGGAGCTGGAAGACCAGGTCGAACGCTGCGAAGTGGTTCTCTTTCCCGAGGTATGGCGGCGAAGCCAGCAGCATGTCGGGAAAGGCGAATTGCTCGTCGTGCGTGCCAAGGTGCAGCAGCAGGACGAGGGCTTTAAGCTGCTGGCCGAGGAAGTGTCGCCGCTGACATCGGCGGCACTGGAACAGCAGCTGCGCAGCCGCGACCGCCGCGGCAAGCCCGGCAGCGGCAGCGCTTCGCGCCCGGCGCAGGCGGCTTCGCCGCAGCGACCAGCGGGCGCGCGAGCCGCAGCGCAGCGCAACAGCGCAGGCGGTGACGCTTCCGCTGCGCGTGCAAGCGGAAGCCGCGGCCCTGCCTCGGCGCGCAGCGAGGCAGGCACAGGCGCCGCAGCCGGCGCACGCGCGGGCAGTGCAGCGCCTGCGGCGGCGGGCGCGGCGGAGCAGGGTCGTGCGCCGCGTGGGGCCGAGCAGCGGGTGTTCGTGAAGCTCACCCCGCAGGCCGAGAAGCCCGAGCTGCTGGCGCGCCTCAAAGAGCTGCTTCAGCAACACCCTGGCCCGGTGGCGACCGTGCTCTTCTACGAGCAGCAGCAGAAGCTGCTCGCCCTGAGCGACGCCTACCGGATCAAACCTTCACCGGCACTGTTCTCCGAAATGGAGAAAATGCTTGGTGAAGGGACGGTCAAAATCAAATAAAGCTGAAGCGGGTTTTACCACCTTCAGCAAGGGGATGTCCACCGTTTACAAGATAGAGAACGGTGGACATCCTTTTTTTATACAAGATCTGCGAACCAAGTATCCCTTCGGCTCAGTGTTAGTGTTCACCAGAAGTCTTTGCGCGAATGTACAATTTTCCAGTGGTAATGATCATGAGAAAGGTTTATTCCGGTGAAAAACAGCAAAATCCGCCGGGAAATTCTATTTTATGATGAATTGTGTCCACTCCGGTTACCGGGATCTCCTTCCTGATTTACAAGCATTTCTATATGAATGAAATATGAGATAATGATCTATTTAAAATTTTAGCCAATGAACGCCAGCTGTACTTGCACACGCTTGCCAACAGAAGAGCGGTGTGGCGTGACGTTCGCTTGAGCGTGTACATTCGCACATTTTATGAACATTTTGGAAGTTCGCTGCATACACTTGAGAACACCGAAGAACCTTGAAGTTCTCTGGGGATTGATGCGGGAGGTCGAGATATGTCATATGAGATCGCGGAAGCTATGCTGGCCCGGCGAGGTGTACACATTGATGCTATCGCAGAAATTGTATATCGTTTGCAGAAAGGGTACCACCCGGAATTGACCATGGACGACTGTGTAACCAGCGTAAAATCCGTTTTGCAAAAAAGAGAGGTACAGTACACACTGTACACCGGCATTGCGCTTGATGAACTGGCCGAAAAAAAGCTTCTGCCCCAACCGCTGCAAGCGATAATGGAAGCGGATGAGTCACTCTATGGAGTGGACGAGACTCTGGCTTTAGGGATAACGCATGTGTATGGCATGATTGGACTAACCAGTTTTGGTTATCTGGACAAGGAAAAAATAGGTGTGATTCATGACTTGAATGAACAAAAATCTGCCGTTCATGTGTTCCTGGATGACCTGGTTGCAGGTCTTGCGGCGGCAGCCTCCGCCCGGATTGCACACAAAAATATTAAAGCTAAGAAATACCCTTCCGACCTGTAAAATCCATTAATACCAACATAATACTGCTGCTACCAACTCCATCTGTCTAATGGGATTGAGGGCGGCTATGGCTGCCCTGGAAGGTTTTTGCCGAGTGGAAAAAGTCTGCGAATTGCATCACATGACTATGACCATTTGGCTTGCAAAGCAGGGGTCAATGTCCCGAATCATCTGATTTTCTCCCGAAAGGTCTTCAACCCTTCCTTGCAGAAAAAAACGGTGGTATGGTATCATTAGTCCAATATACGGGCTCTGAACATTAGCTTAGGGGGCGGACATGGCATGTGGACGGTGATTTACATTGCGCCGACAGCAAAGGTTGCGGACAAGATCAAGACCAAGCTTTCGGAAGAAGGTTTTCTGGTACAGACCCGTCCCATCAGTTTATCCAAGCAACAATATGAGATTCGCGTCCCTTCTGGGGAATTGGAAGAGGTTCAGGAAGTGTTGAATTCCATTCTGCATTCTTGATTCTCGATATTGAAGTGCCTTGGCAGATAACAAAAAGTACCACTGGTACATAAGGGACTGACCGCGGAAGCGGAAAGAGGAATCGACTTGCATGTGTGTAATGCTACTGTCCTTCCTTCTTTTTTTGTTAATCGGTTATTGCAGGTAACATCAATTGTGCGGAGAGCAGCCGTTGATGTTTGCCTTGTATCGGAGGAATTTTGTTCTGAATGCTAATTAAGGTATAAGTCTTAGCATGAGTTATAAGCGTAAGCGGTTCACCGCAGCATGCAGATCAAGCTGATTGTTACAGCGGACTGTAGCCTGCGGCCATCAAATTATTGGCTGGAGAGGTGTAGTTGTGTTCAAAGATATATTCCAAAAGAAACGGAAGTACGCTACCATACCTTCCGAGCGTGCTATTCCAGGCGAGCGTCAGGAAGCCGTCGAGCGCCCAAAACGTGAAATACCTGAAGGACTTATGAACAAGTGCAGCAAGTGCGGCACCATTCAATATAGCAAGGAGCTGGAGAAAAACCTGAAAGTATGTCCTGCATGCGGCTACCATATGCGTCTTAACGCTATGGAGCGAATCGCAATGGTGCTGGACGAAGAAGGTTTTGTTGAGCATGATGCCGATATGGTTTCGGTTGATCCTCTCGGTTTTCCAGGTTACAGCAGCAAACTCGAACAGCAACGTTTGAAGTCTGGTTTGAAGGAAGCTGTTATTACGGGAGAAGGCACGATTGAAGGGCTGCCCGTTGTTGTCGCCGTGATGAGCTTTGATTTCTTCACAGGCAGCATGGGCTCCGTTGTCGGAGAGAAGATCACCCGTGCGGTTGAACATGCCATTGAGAAGAAGCTCCCTTTGATTATATTCTCTACTTCAGGCGGTGCCCGGATGCAGGAGAGTATTCTAAGTCTAATGCAAATGGCTAAAACGAGTGCGGCTTTAGCACGATTGGACGAGCAAGGCGGACTCTATATTTCCGTGATTACCGATCCGACGACAGGTGGGGTTTCGGCAAGTTTCGCGAGTCTTGGCGATATTATTATTGCTGAACCTGGTGCGGTATTTGGTTTTGCGGGCAGAATTGTTATTGAACAAACGATCCGTCAGAAGCTGCCGGATGATTTTCAGACCGCAGAATTCAACCTCCAGCATGGTCAGCTGGACATGGTTGTTCACCGGAAAGAACTTCGGGCAACCCTTGGCAAGCTTCTCGATATGCATAGTGAAAAGGGAGGGGTCTAAATGGCGGGTGGTTTGCCATATGAAGCGCCTCTGATTGAGATGCGCAAAAAAATTGAAGAACTCGTTCAGTTTGGACAGGAGAAGGGAATTGATTTCACCGAAGAGATCGCCCGTCTGGAAGAACGTTATCATAGACTGGAAGAAGAGATTTATACGGGCATAACGGCAGCGCAGAAGATGCATCTGGCTCGTCATCAGCAACGCCCAACCGCGCTGGACTTAATCCAGCTTATTTTTACCGATTTTACCGAATTGCATGGTGATCGTATGTTCGGCGACGACCTTGCGGTGGTTGGTGGACTTGCCAAACTGAATGGACAGACCGTAACGGTTCTTGGACAACAACGCGGCAAGGACACAAAGGATAACATCGCCCGCTTTTTTGGAAGTGCTCATCCGGAAGGTTTCCGTAAAGGGTTACGTCTGATGAAACAGGCTGACAAATTTGGCCGCCCGATTATTACGTTTGTTGATACTAAAGGGGCGTATCCGGGTAATACTGCAGAAGAGAGAGGTCAATCGGAAGCGATTGCTCGTAACTTGCTGGAGATGGCGAAGCTCTCGGTTCCTGTTATTGTTGTTGTCATCGGCGAAGGCGGAAGCGGCGGTGCTCTAGCTATGGCTGTAGGTAACCGTGTGCTTATGCTTGAGCATGCCATCTATTCTGCAATTTCACCTAATGGTGCGGCTTCGATTCTATGGAAGGATGCTTCCAAAGCAGATCAGGCCGCTGAAGCGATGAAAATTACAGCGAAAGACCTGCTCGAGATGGAAGTGATCGAAGAGATTATCCCTGAACCGCGTGGCGGGGCTCACCGGGATTATGATACAGCTGCGGCAGCGATCTCCGAAGCTCTAGTTCGTCATCTGGATGAGATGAAAGGATGGAGTGCGGAGCAATTAAAGCAGGATCGCTATGAAAAATTCCGCAAAATTGGTTCAGTGACCTTTGAAGCACCAGCCTCTGCGGTAGAACCTGCTGAAGAAAGAGTGTCTGCGGGTGAAGTAGAATCAAAATCTGGGGCAGAATCTGTTCAGGTAGAAGCATCAGAACAGCCCTTACAGGCAGAGCCTGTGAAAAATTTGTCGGGAAATGCAGAATGATGTGACGAATTTCCTATACAAATGATTAAAAGTATAGTAAATTTAATAGTTGGAAAAAGAAAAATAGAGATATAAAGTTAGACCTTTAAAATCGGAGGAAACCCAAAATGCGCAAAACGAAAATTGTATGTACGATTGGCCCATCCAGTGAATCCCTGGAGAATACCAAGAAACTGATTATGGCTGGCATGAACGTAGCCCGTCTGAACTTCTCCCACGGTGATTTCGATGAGCACGGCGGACGGATCAAAGCGATTCGCCAAGCATGCGAAGAGCTGAACAAAACTGTAGCGATCCTGCTGGACACCAAAGGACCGGAAATTCGCACAGGTAAACTGGAAGTTGAGCCTATTGAACTGGTTCAGGACGAGTACATCACTTTGACAACAGAAGAAATTCTGGGAACCAAAGATCGTCTTTCCATTACGTATGCAGAGCTTCCTAAAGATGTTGAAGCAGGATCTACAATTCTGATCGACGACGGTCTGATCGGACTGACTGTGGTGGAAGTACAAGGCACTGAGATCAAATGCCGTATCGTTAACGGCGGTACAATCAAAAGCAAAAAAGGTGTTAACGTTCCAGGTGTTGCGATTTCCCTGCCGGGTATCACTGAAAAAGATGCTAATGATATCGTGTTTGGTATCGAGCAAGGTGTAGACTTCATCGCAGCTTCTTTCGTTCGTAAAGCAAGCGACGTGCTTGAAATTCGTGAATTGCTTGAGAAACATAATGCAGGTCACATTCAAATTATCTCCAAAATTGAAAACCAACAAGGTGTTGACAACTTGGATGAAATCCTTGAAGTGTCTGACGGCCTGATGGTTGCTCGTGGAGACCTGGGTGTAGAAATCCCCGCGGAAGAAGTACCACTGGTACAAAAACGCATGATCGAAAAATGTAATGTAGCGGGTAAACCGGTTATTACAGCGACACAAATGTTGGACTCCATGCAACGTAACCCGCGTCCAACTCGTGCGGAAGCAAGTGACGTAGCAAACGCAATCTTTGACGGCACAGATGCAATCATGTTGTCTGGTGAGACTGCTGCCGGTAAATACCCGGTAGAGTCTGTACTGACCATGTCCCGTATCGCAGAAAAAGCAGAATCTGCTCTGCCTTACCAAGAGTTGTATCTGAAACAACGTGTTGCACAACAAACAACGGTTACTGAAGCGATCAGTCAATCCGTTGCTCTGTCTGCTCAAGATTTGAACGCAAAGGCGATCATCACTTCGACGGAATCCGGACATACAGCACGTATGGTCTCTAAATATCGTCCAGAAGCTCCAATCATCGCTGTAACGACAGAAGACAGAACTTCCCGTCGTCTGGCACTGGCATGGGGTGTAACTCCTGTTAAAGGCAGATTGGTTGATTCTACGGATGCTTTGTTCGAAAACGCAATTGAAGGCGGCGTAAAATCCGGTCTGGTTAAAGAAGGAGACCTGGTTGTGATTACAGCTGGTGTACCTCTGGGCCGCTCCGGTTCTACGAACCTGATCAAAGTAAGTCAAATTCCGAACAACGCTTAATTCTAGCGTATGATTCGGTAAGTAACATGAAAGAAGCAATGGGGCTTGATGTCCCGTTGCTTTTTTTCCATCTTCATGACACGATTCTGTGATGTGAAGCGTATGAATGGTAGAGCCAAGGAGGCTGAGAACGTGCAAAAAGAAAGTAATGGCAACTGGTATACAGCTCGTCTTCGTGTACGTTATCAGGAAAGCGACCAGATGGGTGTTGTCTATCATGCGAACTATCTGAACTGGTTCGAGATCGGTCGTACCGAGATGATTCGCCAAATGGGGTATACATATCGTAAAATGGAGGAACAGGGACTGTTGCTTCCGGTAACCGGTCTGGATGTGAAGTACCACAAACCGGCACGTTACGATGACGAGATTATGATCTTTACACGCATTGCCACCTTTAGTGGTCTGCGCCTGGGCTATGAGTACGACATAAGACGCATCTCTGAAGTGCCTGATGTTTCACTTGCTGTAGGAGAGCGGGTCTGGTCACATGACGAATCACTTCCGGGTGAACGGCTGGTTACGGGCTCTACCCAGCACGTGTGGGTGAATGCAGACTGGAAGCCTGTTAGACTGGATAAAGTAGCCTCTGAGCTATATAGCGTGCTTGAAAAGGTGTGGCTTTCAGGAAAGGAGTAACCTATCAATGCGAAAATGGATGTGGGCGTTACTATTAATTATTCCGGTGATTGAACTGTTTGGTTTCATTCTGATGAGTGATTGGATCGGGGCCGGAAAAACATTGCTTCTCATGATTCTCACGTCCTTGATTGGTATAGCCATGTTACAGTTTGAAGGGCGAAAGGTATTGATGGACGCCAAACAGGAGATGGAACGCGGCAAGGTGCCTGGGCGGAAAATGGTTGATGGTCTTTTTGTTTTTGTCGGGGGATTTCTGCTATTGATTCCCGGCTTTGTAACTGACCTGATCGGCTTTACGTTGGTATTTCCGTTAACACGTCCGGTATATCGGCTGTTCTTCTTGGGCTGGCTGGAGAAAAAGATGAGGAATGGCAGCATTACATTTTATCGCCGTCCGAAGTAAGAAATGACCTGGTATCAACAACAAAGCAAAAGTCTCCGTTCTGCAGATGCCTTCTGCTTGGGACGGAGACTTTTTTGCTTTTGCCATGTTTAGCTAAAGTGTAAATCAGACTCATCGGACTCTGCCATTAATGATATAAGTCCTGAGGTCACGAAGTACATTGGCACGATTGAAGGCATCGAGAATGACGAGGCTCACCGGGCCGATAATGAGGCCAAGCACACCAAACAGCTTTAAACCAACAAACATGCCCACTAATGTAGCAAGGGGGTCTAACCCGACACTACTGGCAAGAACTTTCGGTTCAATGATCTGCCGGGCAATGAGCAGGATAAGATAAATAACACTAATACCGATGCCAAGATAGATATCCCCGTTCATGAACAAATATGCTGCCCAAGGCACCATCACCAGACCGACACCAAGATAGGGGAGCAGATCGACCAGACCAATCAGCAGAGCGATCGTGAACGCTGACTTGACTTGAAGGATGAGAAGACCAATCATGACGAACAGTGCTGTAATCGAGATCATGATCAGCTGTGCGCGTACATAACCAAAGAGTGCTTTTTTGAGATCATTCCAGATATCAGAGATCGGTTTACGAACAGTAGACGGAACCCAGCCAGAGACTGTAATGCTATGACGCGTCCAGCCTTTGCTAATGAAGAAGGTAGATAATAGCACCACGATGAGAACCGCACCCATATTAGGCAGCGAAGTAAGCAAGTTTAGAATCAGGTTGAAAAAACCAGTAACAAGGTCGCTTACCGCTGTTCCGACGGTCTCCGTTGTTTTGCTGATGTTGCTATTAATGGTTTCTTGATAGTTCGGGTTTTCTTTGTAAAAATCGTTAATCTGCGCTATCAAACTTTGAATCGTATCGTTCTGTGTCCAGCGTACAAACGTTTCTTTGATTTCGTCCACATGCAGATCAAAGCTGGTCGTTAATGAAATGACTTCTTTAACCATACGAGTAACAGCCGCAGATAAAATTACAGCGATTGCCCCAAAATACAATAGGAGTGACAAGGTTACTGCTAGCCAGCGCGGAAAACGGAGTCTGTTCTGAAGCAGCTTTACGAGCGGATTCATGGCATACGCAATAATCCAGGCAATAACAAAAGGATATAACAGCGGGAATAACAGATATATGGCTACAGCGATCAGAAAGGCAGCTACAATGACCCACAGACCGCGAAGCAGACGTTTGAGAATGATTCGATCCAAGGTTCAACTCTCCTTTATTCAGTCAAGAGCTTATCTTATTAATATAGAGCAATCGTAAGCTTTTGAAACGCCAAAAAGAACAGTCTGCAACCGTGTGCCGGAATGCTACTATGTACATTGTCTGCCTAAAGTATGCCTGAGGTTTACAAATTATAGCAATACATTTTGTAATTATATTTTTGGGTACATCCTCTAATGACATGAATTGTTTAATACACATTAAATGTCAACCTTGCTTGTGTAAAGGTTTTCAAAAATGCTTTATCACTCCGATAAATATGTTTGATGTGCGAATGAACTCTCATCATGTTCACATAAACGACAAAATCCAGTATGATGATATAAGTAAATACCGATTGACAGATAAGAAAACCGAATTTTGACAACTTAGGTCATTTTTAAAAATGAAACGGTTTACAAAAGAGGTTAGGTGCACTTCGGCACTGATATGACTTAGAATGATTTCTGATTTCGCTTATTAAAGGAGAGATGTAATATGACAGCTACCAAAGGTCTGGAAGGCATCGTTGCAACAACCTCTTCGATCAGCTCTATTGTAGACGGTGTGCTTACATACCGTGGATACGATATCGATGATTTGGCTGAACATGCAAGTTTTGAAGAAGTTGCTTATCTGCTCTGGTTTGGCAAGTTGCCAACAGCAGATGAACTGAAGTCACTTCGTAAAAGTCTGAGCGATTACGCACCGATTCCAAGCGAATTGATCGCCCAAATCAAGTTGTATCCAAAACACATCAGCACGATGGCAGCTCTACGCTCTGCAGTCTCCGCACTTGCGCTCTATGATGAGCAAGCCGACGAGATGACAGAAGCTGCGAACGAAAACAAAGCGGTGAAGTTGCAAGCCCAATTGCCAACAATTGTAGCGGCGATCTCACGTATTCGTAAGGGGCAAGAGCCTGTGGCTCCAAAAGAAGGCGCTTCCATCGCTGAGAACTTTTTATACATGATGACAGGAGAAGAGCCGTCCGAGACCGCGGTAAAAGCACTTGATCAAGCACTTGTTCTGCATGCGGATCACGAGCTGAATGCTTCAACATTTGCTGCCCGCGTTACGGTAGCGACCCTGTCTGATATTTATTCAGGCGTAACTTCTGCGATCGGTGCACTCAAAGGGCCTTTGCATGGTGGTGCAAACGAAGCTGTTATGAAAATGCTGGACGAGATCGGTACACCGGATCGTCTGGAAGCGGCTATTCAGGAAAAACTGAATAACCGTGAGAAAATCATGGGCTTCGGACACCGCGTATACAAAAATGGTGACCCACGTGCAAAGCATTTGCAGAAGATGTCCAAAGAACTGGGTGAGATGAACAACGATACCCGTTTATATGAGATGTCCGTAAAGATCGAAGAGATCGTGACCGGTCAAAAAGGTTTGAAGCCAAATGTCGACTTCTATTCCGCTTCCGTTTACACTCAACTGAAGATTGATCAGGAATTGTTCACACCGATCTTTGCGATCAGCCGTGTGTCCGGTTGGACAGCGCATATTCTGGAGCAACTTGCAGATAACCGCATTATCCGTCCGCGTGCCGAGTACACTGGCCCAACAGATCAGAAATACGTTTCCATCGATCTTCGCTAAACTTTAGCAAAAACAGTATAATCATATAGATGAGGTGAGGGGCTTGTGAATACAAGGCTATACTGCCGAGTAGAGACAGCCCTTCCTTCCTGCAAAAATGTGGTATGCTTCATACTGTGAAACCAAAACTTAGGAGGAATTGTAATTATGAAATTGGAAAAATTTGCACTCCCAACTGAAGGCGAAAAAATTCAAATTGACAACGGTACGCTTCAAGTACCTAATAATCCAATCATTCCATTCATCGAAGGTGACGGTACAGGCCGTGACATCTGGAAAGCTTCTGTACGCGTTCTGGATGCAGCGGTAGAAAAAGCATATAACGGTACTAAAAAAATTGCTTGGTATGAAGTGTTTGCTGGTGAGAAAGCATTCAATACATACGGAGAGTGGTTGCCGAATGATACGCTCGAAGCGATTCGTGAGTACATCGTAGCAATCAAAGGACCTCTGACTACGCCAATTGGCGGCGGTATCCGTTCCCTGAACGTGGCCCTGCGTCAAGAACTTGACCTCTACACTTGCCTGCGTCCTGTACGTTATTTCGATGGTGTACCTTCCCCGGTTAAACGTCCTGAGCTGGTTGACATGGTTATTTTCCGTGAAAACACAGAGGACATCTATGCAGGTATCGAGTACGCTGAAGGTTCTGCAGAAGTGAAAAAAATGATCCAGTTCTTGCAACAGGAGATGGGTGTTAACAAAATTCGTTTCCCTGAAACTTCCGGTATCGGTATCAAACCTGTATCTGAGGAAGGTTCGAAACGTTTGGTTCGTGCAGCGGTACAATATGCTGTTGACCATAACCGCAAAACCGTTACTTTGGTACACAAAGGTAATATCATGAAATTCACTGAAGGTGCCTTCAAAAACTGGGGTTACGAAGTGGCTGAAGCAGAATTTGGCGACAAAGTATTCACTTGGGCACAATACGATGTAATCAAAGAAAAAGACGGTACAGATGCAGCTAATGCAGCGCAAAAAGCAGCTGAAGATGCTGGCAAAATCATCGTAAAAGATGCAATTGCTGATATCGCTCTGCAACAAGTATTGACTCGTCCGGGTGAATTCGACGTGATCGCTACATTGAACCTGAACGGTGACTATCTGTCCGATGCTCTCGCAGCGCAAGTTGGCGGAATTGGTATTGCACCTGGTGCAAACATCAACTATGTAACTGGACATGCTATCTTCGAAGCAACACACGGTACTGCACCTAAATACGCAGATAAAGATGTCGTGAACCCTGGTTCCGTAATCCTCTCCGGCGTAATGTTGCTTGAGCACCTGGGCTGGCAAGAAGCGGCTAACCTGATCTACAAAGGCATGGAAACATCCATCAACAATAAAACGGTAACGTATGACTTTGCACGTCTGATGGACGGCGCAACAGAAGTGAAATGTTCCGAATTCGCTGATCAAATCATCAAAAACCTGTAACAAAAACCTGTAAGGGGAGATGTGAATCGTGACTATTCAGCGCAAAAAAATCACAGTCGTTGGTGCCGGTTTTACCGGTGCTACAACTGCACTGATGCTTGCCCAGAAGGAACTCGGGGATGTTGTTCTGGTTGATATTCCTCAACTGGAGAATCCGACCAAGGGTAAAGCACTCGATCTGCTGGAGGCTAGCCCTGTGCAAGGGTTCGACAGTCATATCGTGGGAACTTCCAACTACGAGGATACAGCTGGTTCAGACATTGTGATCATTACAGCCGGAATTGCCCGCAAACCGGGCATGAGCCGTGACGATCTGGTGAATACGAATGCAGGTATTGTGAAGTCCGTGTGTGAAAATGTGAAAACATATTGCCCTGATTCCATTGTCATTATTCTGAGCAACCCGGTAGATGCAATGACGTATGCAGCGTATCAGACACTCGGTTTTCCGAAAAACCGCGTGATCGGACAGTCGGGTGTTCTCGACACTGCCCGATACTGTACGTTCATTGCGCAGGAGTTAAATGTATCCGTAGAGGATGTACGTGGCTTTGTACTTGGAGGTCATGGTGACGATATGGTACCGCTCGTTCGATATTCGAGTGTAGGCGGTATTCCAATCGATACCCTGATTCCAGCAGATCGCATTGATGCGATTGTGCAACGTACTCGTGTAGGCGGCGGTGAGATTGTTAACCTGCTGGGTAATGGCAGTGCATACTATGCTCCAGCAGCTTCACTGGTTCAGATGACGGAGGCCATTTTGAAGGACAAAAAACGCATTATTCCGGTTATCGCTTATCTTGAAGGTGAGTACGGATATCAAGATCTGTTCCTCGGTGTGCCAACCATTCTGGGAGGCAACGGAATTGAGAAGATTTTCGAACTGGAGTTGACAGCCGAAGAAAAAGCAGCGCTTGATACATCGGCAGATTCGGTGCGCAACGTCATTTCAATCGTTAATATTTAAGTTTTGAAGACTTTTTGAACATAAAAAGTGAGAAAACCTCCGTAAACGCGGAGGTTTTCTTTTCTTTGGATAAGTTCCCCAGTATAATAAAATGTGATATACAGCACAGCGAATATGTTGAGGAGGATGAAAATTTTGACAATGATTATGTATTTGCTCCATATCGTCGGAGCACTGGCCATGGGATTTTATCTGATTCTGCCATTTGTGGTCGGTAAAATTCGCACATTGAGCTTGCCAGCACAGGAGGGAGCATTCGCGTCACTTCGTTCCTTAAACAAAGTTGCACAGTATGCACTGGTTATTCAGCTCCTTACAGGTGGTTATCTGATGACAAAAGGGGATTACTCCCACATCTGGATGGCTGTTGTAGTGGTACTTCTTCTCGCGATTGCAGCTATTGGTGGAATTATGGGTAAACCGTTACGTCTTGCCGCAGAAGGCGTGAAAAGTAATAAGGATGTAACACCATACCAAAGCAAAATTCGTACATTCAGCACGTTGCTTGCCGTGTTCTTGCTCATCATGGTGTACCTGATGGTCGACAGATCCATTTTCTAATAAGAGAAATAAGCGACTTCAGGCTCGAATGCTGTTCCTCAGAGTATAACTACGAGTACAAGGTGAAGCGTTTGCACATGCTCAGGACGAGTGACAGCGCTGAAAGCTGGACTGAGGAAACATGTAAGCTTCAAGCCATGTGGCGTAAGTAACGCCCGTTCCTCTTGAATCAAACCGTACAGACAAACAAAAACAGACAGCCTGCAAAGGCTGTCTGTTTGATTTGTGACTTCTTATTCAATGACTGCGCTAGGAACATAACGTTACGTAACCTTGCAACTCACAATGAACTAACACTTGCACTATAAACTCTAACTGCATTTCGGCCATTCCGTTTCGACTCATACAGCGCATGGTCTGCATCACGAAGTAATGATTCCAGGGTATCCGCCTCGCTACCCGTTTGGGACACACCAAAACTGGATGTGACTGAGATGGACTCTCCTTGTATATCAAGCGGTTGATCCAGCAATGCGATTCGCAGTTGTTCGGCTAAATGATACGCTTCCTGATTTGTCATGTTGGGCAAGGCAATAACGAATTCCTCTCCGCCGTAACGGGCGAATAACACCTCACTGTTTAAATAACCATTGCATACGGATACAACATGAATGATGGCTTGGTCACCCGCATCGTGACCGTATGTGTCGTTGATGCGCTTGAAATGGTCAATGTCAAACAAGATGAAGGAGACCGGTTGAAGATTAAGCCGGGCTTCTTGAAGCAATTCTCTTCCTTTGTTCAAAAATTGAGTCCGATTATATATCTTGGTTAAACCATCGAAATAAGCTAGTTGTTTCAACTGTTCTTGTAAAAAACGTTGTTCGGTAATATCGATTAGCATAATGAGAATACCGACAACTTGAGGATTTTTGTTAAATACATAAGACGTCCTAACCTGGTAACAGACGGTTTCTCCGTTTAATTGCCAGTACAGGTCGGTTTGCAGCCCTTCTCTTTCATATTCAACGGGAAAGGTCTCTCCTGCAAGACCAAGCCATATGTCATTCAAAGGTTGTCCAACCATCGATATTTCAATCTCAGGTAACATGAGTCTTAGGGATCTGTTGAAATCGACAAGACGATAGGAACTATCCAGCACGAGAACCCCTTCACGCATGCTTTCAAATATACTTTCTTTGGCAATGGGCACAATAGTCAGCAGCCTGGAAGAAAGAATAGCCCAAATGTACATGGCGGATGTGACACACATTAGAATAGGAACAGGATCTAAACCAGAGGGTGTCAGACCAAGTAAGTACACAAACGCGGCAACCATCGGTATAATCTGCGATACAATCAATGTAAGCAGTTGACGACGATACATCTTTTTGGTGTGACGCCATTGTGCAATTAAGATAAGGCCAGCACATAAAAGGCACGAGAACGTAAATGCACCATGGACAACATACCATTGACCGATTTCCATTGCCATGACAGGGACATTGCTATCCTCACGTAACCATACTTTCTTGTAATAGAGATGATGCCAATCATTCGTAGCAACCAGAAGGACTGTAATGGTAGGAATGATGAACAAGGCTGATGTCAACCACTTAGATAGCTTTTTTCCAGTGTAATGAATCATGAGAAGCAGGCCAAGCGGTGCAGAGATCGGCATACCAATATATTGGACGATATTCCAGAACTTCATCTGTTCCAGTGTATTACTGGCGAGGCCGATGGCATATCCGAAGGTATATACGGACAGGGAAGCCGTGTACAGTATAAAGATGTTGGCGTTTGGAAAATGGGCTCTTCTGAAGTACGTATACATACACAGAAACAGATTCAGCACGGCTGACGTGGTCACAAGTGTAATGTATGAAGTAATATGCGATTCCATGTTCAGATCTCCATGTCAAATTAGATTGTTGTCGTATTTAAGCAAATGAGATGATGCTGCTAATCACGATAGGTGACTAAAAAAGATGAATATAATCTCCACACTGTACATTGTACATCAGCCCTATCTGCTTAGGAACACCATTTGCATGATGAAACAGGTCAATTTCGAAAAAAAATCGAATATTTCACAAATGCAGATGGTGACGAAATACAAGTTTTAATTTCCATATATGTGGTAAATAAGGAATGACAGTAATTATGATGGTTCGCATAGCTGTCCAGTAGAAGAATAATCTGGTCGCTTCATGCCATCCTACAGAATGAGACTTATGACGAATGAAAGACAAGGAAGCAAGGTGATTGTGTCCGAGTCTTCTTTAAATCAAACATGTTCATTTTGAAAGGAGAAGGTACCATGTCAAACACTACCCAGCAACAACAAACGATGCCTGCCCAACATCAGGATCAGCGTCCAGGAATTGAATCCAAGATGAACCCCAAACCTGAATTTGAGAAGCCACAGTATAAGGCGGCTGGCAAACTAATGGATAAGGTGGCTTTGATTACAGGAGGGGACAGCGGGATTGGACGGGCTGTTGCGGTTACGTATGCCAAGGAAGGCTCAGATGTAGCGATTGTATACTTAAGTGAGCATGAAGATGCCAAGGAAACAAAACGTCAAGTGGAGCAGGAAGGGCGCAAGTGTGTGCTTATCGCAGGTGACATCGGCGATGTGAATTTTGCGAAGAAAAGTGTTCAGCAGACAGTCGATGAACTTGGCAAACTCGACATTGTGGTGAACAACGCAGCCGAGCAGCACCCGCAACAAAACCTGGAAGATATTACGCCAGAGCAACTGGAAAAAACGTTCCGTACCAACATCTTTGGTATGTTTTATGTTACACAGGCGGCTATGCCCCATCTGAAACAAGGCAGTACAATCATTAATACGACATCCATTACAGCTTATCGGGGAAGTCCGACGTTGCTGGATTATTCATCGACCAAAGGGGCAATTACATCATTCACCCGTTCATTGTCGATGAATCTGATTGAAAAAGGGATTCGTGTGAACGCGGTAGCCCCTGGTCCAATCTGGACACCCTTGATTCCTTCGACATTTGATGAGAAAAAAGTAAGTGAATTCGGAGCCACGCAGCCGATGAAACGTCCAGGCCAGCCGGATGAATTGGCTCCAGCTTATGTGTACCTTGCTTCCGATGACTCTTCTTATGTCAGCGGTCAGGTGATGCATGTGAACGGCGGCGAAGTCGTTAACGGCTAGGTTGATGCACCCGCGCAAATAACGTTGCGGAACGGGCGAGTGTATGCGCTGTATCGAGAAAGACGGGACGCCAAAGGATTGCGGCGTCCCGTCTTTTTTGTTTTAATTTTTTTTGACTATGTTCATCCTCAATGTTGATTTTCAGCCAAAGATAAACCGCCTCGGAAAGACGGTTTAATATGCTATCGTATCGCGATAGTTGAACGATATAAGCATTTTTGTTGCACACCTTATAGTGAAAAATCACTTGTTTATTTTCCCATAGACTACATGCCTCTTCACCTATAAAAGAGTCCTTTTTTTTCGAAAATAAAACTTGTTGAATTCCCCTTCAAAAAACATGCCATATTTCCTTCACTAGAAGACGAGTTTTAATGTATCTTAATCATCCATATTCTTCTTTAGCTATTCTCCCGTTAGCTCAGCAGTAAGCCATCCGTCGAAGTCTGGCGTTCGTATCCGTCACAGAAAACAGGCATGAGGATACCAACATTGTAAGATGCGATTTACAAAAGTCTGTATCTGCGTTGATATATCTATGATACCTTATAAAGGTCTGACTTTAAAGCAATGGAGTGAGTCAGAGGGAAAGAAGGCAGACGTAAAGCTCCTTTTACATGGAAAGATATCTCATTATCTGTGATATGATAGACCGGATAACATATTCGGGAGGCACTCATATGAAGATTAGCAAACAAGAGGCAACGCATTATATATGGGGAGCTCAGTGTGATGGTTGGCATCTGGTTCAGGGAGAGACACTTAGTGTGATTCATGAGCGAATGCCTGCAGGCACGACAGAAACAAGGCATGTACATGTGAAGAGTCGTCAATTCTTTTTTGTTCTCAGCGGTGAGGCTTGTATGGAACTGAATGGAGAGACCTATGTGCTGGAAACACATGAAGGTATCGAAATCCCGCCGGGAGCACCTCATCAGATGCAAAATCAAAGTGCGCAAGATGTGGAATTTCTGGTCATCTCACATCCAACGACACGCGGTGACCGCATCGAATTAAACGGATAAACAATGGTTTGTTTTCATCATTTGAATTTACTAATTTACTTATTTACATATGAACGGAGAGGACAGAAAAAACCTGAAAAACGAAGTGTTCACCTTGTTCAACGGATCAAAATATAACAGAAGGAAGAGATTAATGAGACCGTTTCGCATTCGATTGGCTCTAATTATGATGGTTCTGATTGGCGTATCCGTCATTGTCGCAGGATATACGATGGGCAGAGTTTTCAAGACCACTCACATCTCCGCACTGGAGCAAACGATGGTGCGCGAGATTAATTTGTTAAAAGCAACCTTCCCGTTTCATGATGCTTCGAATCCGACTTCAGCGGAGACACGGAAGTATTACTCGGATCGGGCGCTGGAATTGGATCGTCTGACAGACTCGAGGGTAACCTTCATTAATAAAGACGGTATCGTCATTGGCGATTCCGAGAGCGACCCTGCAACAATGGATAATCACTTGAATCGGGAAGAGATTAGGACGGCTAACGCAAATGCTTTTGGACAGTCCATCCGATATAGTGCAACGTTAGGGCAGGACATGCTGTATGTTGCGTTGCCTGTTAATTCGGATCAAAGTGACATGATTGAGATACCCAGTGGCAAATTTGACGGTTATATTCGGTTGTCTATGAGTTTGCATGCGGTGGATCAGGGGCTTCAACGTGGATGGATGATTATGTTTGCAGCACTCGGACTGCTTTTCTTGATTGTGGCATTAGTCAGTTACCGGGTAGCCCGGGGATTAACATCACCCATTGAGCATATTACCAAAGTTGCCCACCGGATTACGAAACTGGAGTACGATGCCAGAGTAAAAGTTACACGCAGGGACGAGATTGGCCAGCTGGGTCTGGCGATTAACGGAATGGCGGACAGTCTGCAGTCGCAGCTCAAGACGATTCGAGACAATGAAGCGCTGCTTCAAAGTGTTCTGGCGAATATGACCGGCGGCATCGTCATGATTGATGCAACACAGTCGATTGCGCTGGTTAATCGGGAAGCGGAACGTATACTCGGTATTCAGGCCATGAAGGTGACAGGCAAACCGTATACCGAATTCAAGCGTCATTACGAGTTAACACGCACGATTGAAGAGAGTGTGGCCAATCAGGAACGGATGCACGAAGAAGTAAGTGTATTTAACCCGGAGGAACGGTTGATAAGGCTGGATGGTGTACCGATGTCGGAAGACGATGGCGGATATCGGGGAATGTTATTCTTGCTGCAGGATGTAACCGCGATTCGCAGATTGGAATCCATGCGCAGCGAATTTGTTGCCAATGTCTCACATGAACTCAAAACACCTGTGGCAGCAGTGAAGGGATTTGCAGAAACCTTACTAAGCGGCGGTGTACAGGATAAGGAAACGGAACGTTCTTTCCTGCAAATTATTTATGATGAAGGTGATCGACTTAACCGTTTGATTGGAGATATTCTAGAGTTGTCCAAGATTGAATCCAAACGAGCACCGCTGGAATGTTCACCGGTACATGTGCATTCCTTCTTCGAAATGGTGCTGGGAACCTTGTCCAAGGTAGCGGAGAAAAAGCAGATCCGTCTGGAAATGAACGTACCGGAGGAGCTGTATATCGAAGCGGATGAGGATAAAATGAAGCAGATTTTCATTAATCTGTTATCCAACGGCATTAACTATACACCTGAGGGCGGAAGAGTGAAACTGCAGGTGAAGATGGATCAGACGAGTGAGGAAGAACAGGTGGTTTTTTCGGTGTCCGACACTGGAATCGGTATTCCCAAGAAGGATTTGCCGCGAATCTTTGAACGTTTCTATCGCGTAGATAAAGGTAGATCACGGAATTCCGGAGGCACGGGACTTGGACTCTCTATCGTTAAACACTTGGTGGAGCTGCATCACGGAAAGGTGTCGGTGGATAGTGAACTGGGCATGGGAAGCACCTTCCGTGTCACCCTACCATTAATTCAGGAGGAAGAAATCTAGTTTACATCAAGAAGAAATGTAGGCGTATAGAAGCAAAATGTAAAATGAGTCATTTGCTTTACACAGCGTTAACAAATTAGTGCTATGATAGAAAAAGTGTTGTGGCAACAGACAACCTATGAAGAGAGAAGGGGTATCATGGCACAGCGTTTGCTGGTTATTGAAGATGAACCGACATTATCGAGATTACTTACGTATAACCTGACACAGGAAGGCTATGACGTAACGGCAGAGGATCATGGATCAGCAGGATATGACCGGGCCTTGTCCCAGGATTTCGATTTGATTTTACTGGATCTGATGCTGCCAGGCATGAATGGTCTGGATATTCTGAACAAACTGCGTATTCAGGGAGTAAGTACTCCTGTCATTATCCTTACCGCCAAGAACGGTGAAGCCGAGGTTGTGCAAGGGCTGAAATCGGGTGCAGATGATTACATTACAAAGCCTTTTGGTGTATCCGAGCTTTTGGCACGTGTAGATGCGGTACTCAGACGGTATTCGAATGGCGAAGATTTACCGCAGCCTGAAGATAAAGACGGCTCACGAATTATTCTTGGAGAACTTGAGATTTATCCGTTGAAGTATGAAGTGACTTTGGGAGGACAATCGATCAGCTTGCGTCCGAAAGAGTTCGAAGTCCTATTATATCTCGCTAAAAAACCTGGCGTGGTGCTGACCCGGGATGATCTGATGAATGCGGTCTGGGGTTTTGATTATATCGGAGGCCAGCGAACCGTAGATGTGCACGTCAGTTCATTACGTAAAAAGCTGGAACTTGATCCTGAATCCGTTCATATCGATTCCATCCGCGGTGTAGGTTATAAATTGGTTGTCAAAAGAAAAACTCCCCATCATTCTAGTTAAATGATCGGGGAGTTTTATTTTTACATCCATTTTACACAAAGGAAGATTTTTCTTCATTTATGGGGAGTAGGATGAGGTTATCCAAGTGATACTTTGTACCTAAAAAACCACCTTAGGGCGGAGCTAACACGTAAAGGAGAATGTGTAATTATGCCCATGTTGTTAGAGGCTAGACCTGAGAATCTGGATGTTAGTTTACCAAAAGAGGAAGAAATACGGTTCGTACCTGAGTTGGAATCGGATGAATCGACAAGCGAAGTTCAGGAAGAAAATGCCGTTTCTTTAACCGAATATTTCCGTCAGGTGCCTGTAGCAAGAGGAGATACGACTTGCGGAGAAGCCGCAGCGATGCTCAGTGACGGACTGGAGCATCCGTGTATTGTGCTCTGTGATGAACACTTGAAAGCGACAGGATTACTGATGCGTGAGAACTTATATCGGTTACTGAACGGAAGATTCGCAGCGGACTTATTTTATCGTAAACCGATTATGAATGTAGCTAACGCATCACCGGTTATTGTAGATATACATATGGAACCTGCAGCTATTATTGATGCCGCGCTTCGGCGGGACGAGGATCATTTCTATGACTGTCTGCTCGTAACGGAGCAGGATCGATTTCTTGGTGTGCTCACGATCCGTGATGTAATGTCGCTTTCCCGTAAGCTCCAGCAGGAGGCATCCGCAGACCGCATATGCACCGTGACAGAGAGTGGACAGGAAATTTCACGCATTCATGAGGCCGTAACCAAATTGGTTCAAGCCGCTAATCAAACCGTGCAAGAAGCAGGGCAGGTTATCAGGTTATCCAATGATGGAGAAAGCCGTTTGCGTCAAGTTGAGTCTTCCTACCTTCAGGTTCATGAGCATATGGGAGATCAGGGCAAACATGCAAGTCAGATGCTCGAATCCATTAAAACAGGTGCAGGAATGGCACGTTCCATTCGAACGTTGGCGGATCAGAGTGGGCTTCTGGCACTGAATGCATCCATTGAGGCTGCTCATGCGGGAGAATATGGAAGAGGGTTCCAGATTGTTGCCGGAGAGATCCGGGCACTGGCCAAGCAGACACGCGAAGTGGCTGGAAACATGACTGTTTTGCTTCAGGACATTGAACGTTTAACCCAGCAGACCGTATCTCTCGTTCAGGCGAGTGGTGCTGAAATCGATGATAGTGCGCAGTATGTGCAGGAAGGTGCGGCAGCGTTTGGAAAGTTAAATCGTGCGGTGAATGCTTTGTCCTGCATCGTTGAGACGATTGCTACTGAAGGCGGGGAAGCTGGCAGGGTCGCAGCGAATATCCAGTTGAAGCTGAAGGCCATGATTACGGATCATTCCGAGCTATGAACTAAAGCACAAACCGGGGCACAGAGTACAACGGAAATCGCGAAAGGCAAAAAAGAGAGACCTGGGACGTTAATATAACGGCTTGGGTCTTCTTTAAGGTGTTTTTACATTCCGTTAACATGAAGGTGGTACTGTTTTTACAATGTTACGTTAGGATATTAAAGATGACTGTGCTGATTGATAGAGAATATGAACGCCGGTCTCAACGTAAAGGGAATCCAATGATCCCTGCAGCGAAGGAGAAGTGAGCATCCATGAAAGACCTCATTCACATTGATGGACTTAATTTATACTATGATACGCATCACGCGCTTAAAAATATATCGATGGATTTGCCGGAGAAAACCGTCACGGCGTTTATCGGGCCGTCAGGTTGCGGTAAATCGACATTGCTCCGCACGTTGAACCGGATGAATGACATGATTCCGGGCGTTCGTGTGGAAGGACAAGTTATGCTGAACGGTTCGGATATTTATAGTAATGAAATTGAAGTGGAGACGCTTCGCAAACGGGTAGGAATGGTATTCCAACAGCCGAATCCTTTTCCAAAATCGATCTATGACAACGTGGCGTACGGACCACGTCTGCACGGCGTAACCCAAAAAGCAGAACTGGATAGACTCGTCGAACAGAGTCTGGTTCATGCGGCATTGTGGGATGAAGTCAAGGATGTGCTGAAAAAATCGGCATTAAGTCTGTCTGGTGGACAGCAACAACGTCTGTGCATCGCACGTGCACTGGCTGTACAGCCAGATGTGTTGTTGATGGACGAAGCCACTTCGGCGCTGGACCCGATCTCCACGCTGAAAATCGAGGAATTGGTCAAAGAGTTGCATCATAAATATACCATCGTCATGGTTACGCACAATATGCACCAGGCAGCACGAGTGTCTGGGCGTACGGTATTTTTCCTGAATGGTGAGGTGGTGGAGGCAGCTGATACGGAGACGTTATTCTCCACACCGCAAGATTCCCGGACCGAGGACTATATATCCGGTCGGTTTGGTTAAGGCGAGCTGAACAGGATGATCCCGGCTTACCCGGAGATGATGGAGAAGGAGGACATGGAATCTATGATTCGCAGAAAAGAATTTGATCAAGAGCTGGAAGAACTGCGCACCCTGCTGAAACAAATGGGGGAACATGTAGGAAATGCCTTGGACGGTGCGATTGAGAGTTTGCAGACATTGAATGTAGAGAAAGCTCAGGTCATCATTAAGAATGATGCGAATCTCAATGCCCTTGAGGACAAAATCATGGAGCTGGGCTCCAAGCTTATTATTACGCAGCAGCCCGTTGCCAAGGATTTAAGACGCATTATCGTGGCCTTCAAAATCTCCAGTGACCTGGAGCGTATGGGGGATCTGGCCCTCGACGTGGCAAAGGTAACGATTCGTATGGAAGGTCAAGAACTGATCAAGCCGCTGGTGGATATTCCGCGTATGGCGGAAGTGGTGAAATCCATGATTGATGAGTCCATTGAGTCCTATTTGAAGGAAAATACGGATCTGGCCTATAAAATGGCACAAACCGATGATCAGGTCGATCAGTTGTACAGCAACATGATTCGTGATCTCTATACGTTGATGACTGAACATCCAACAAATGCATCTCAGGCTATGCTGCTCTTGATGGTTGGACGTTACATTGAACGTATTGGTGATCATGCAACGAACATTGGTGAAAGCACCGTGTACCTGGTGACGGGTCAGCGTCCAGACCTGAACCAGTAAGTTGTTCTGGGCAGTCTCTGCTGCACAAGCGGGGAATAATAGACATACAAGATAAAAGAATATGATCGAAATGGGGAACTTTCTTCCGGCTGGCCTGTGCACAGGCTGACTGGGAAGGAGGTTCTTTTTTTGCGGAAGAAAGTGGGGAAAAGGGTTGCGAAGTTTTTTTGATGTAGGTGGCAGGTATGGTATCATGAGAGTATGTAGGTAAGTACAGTCTGACCATATGATACGCGAGGTGCTGGAATGGACAAGTTTATTCTTATAGATGGAAATAGCATTATTTATCGGGCATTTTTTGCAATGCCTCCCCTGACGAATTCGAAAGGTCTGCACACGAATGCGGTATACGGCTTTACGACGATGCTGCTTCGCTTGTTGGAAGAACACAAGCCTACGCATGTTATGGTGGCGTTTGATGCGGGCAAAGTGACGTTCCGCCATGAAGGGTACCAGGAATACAAAGGTGGACGGGAAAAAACACCGCCGGAGTTGTCAGAGCAGTTCCCTTTGCTCAAAGAATTATTGAAAGGACTTGGGATTGCCCAGTTTGAACTGGCTGGTTTCGAGGCAGATGATATTATCGGAACTCTAACCAAACGCGCGGATGATGCAGGCAGACAGGTTCTCGTTGTTTCAGGTGACAAAGATATGCTGCAGCTTGCTTCTGACCATGTACATATCGGGCTGACGCGTAAAGGGGTTACGGAGATTGAGCTGTATGACCCTGCTCAGATTAAGGAACGTTACGGTCTGACACCTCTGCAGATTATTGATCTGAAAGGTCTGATGGGCGATGCTTCGGATAATATTCCGGGTATTCCGGGTGTCGGGGAAAAGACGGCACTGAAGCTGCTCCATCAGTTTGGATCGGTAGAAGAAGTCCTGAACGGTACAGGTGAACTGAAAGGCAAGATGAAGGAAAAGATTGAAGCCCACGCCGAAGATGCACGCATGAGCAAACAGCTGGCGACCATTCACCGCGAGGTTCCGCTGGAACAGACGTGGGAGGACATGCAGTTTGATGGATTGAAGGAAGCAAGTGCGGGACCGGCACTTGCTAAGCTGGAGTTTAAGTCGTTGCTCGAGCGTTTGGCCTTTAGCAGCAGCGTAGCTTCTGAGCAAGAAGCTGTTCCGGCTGCTGAGGTTGAATCCACAATCGCAACAGAGGAAAACCTGGCTGAACTGATTGATGTACTGGGTTCAATCGATGTGCTTCACGTGGAAACCCATGGAGATAATCCGCATCAGGCGAAGCTTGTTGGACTTGCTGTAGGCGCCGGGGAGAAATATACGTTCATATCTCCGGAGCTGCTGCAGTCGGGTGCGGCAGCTCCTGTACGGGAATGGCTTGCAAGCGCCGACCAGCCGAAGCGTGGATATGATCTGCATCGTGTGGATTTGGCTTTGCATGCACATGGCATTGAATTCGCCGGTGCAGCTTTTGACGTGCAGCTTGCTGCCTATTTGCTTGACCCAACTGAGTCCAATCAGACCATTAGCGGGCTGACGTCTAAGTATGGACTGCCCTCGCTGGTTGAAGACGATATAGTACTAGGTAAAGGGGCTAAATACAAACTGCCAGAGGCGGAAGTTCTGGGCGATTTCCTGTGTCGGAAAGCTGCTGCGCTGGCGGCAATTATCCCGCTTCAGGAGCAGGCACTGGAGAGCGATGAGATGAATTCGCTGTTCCATGAGCTGGAAATGCCGTTATCTCGTATTCTTGCCGACATGGAGAAGCAGGGAATCAAAGCGAATACAGAAGACTTACAAGCCCTTGGTCGTGAATTTGAAGAACAGATCGGCAAACTGATGGCCGAAATCTACAAGTTGTCCGGTACGGAGTTTAATCTGAACTCACCAAGACAACTCGGCGAGATTTTGTTTGATAAGCTGGGTCTTCCTGTCGTGAAGAAAACAAAAACAGGCTACTCTACTGACGCTGAAGTGCTCGAAAAGCTGGCTCCTTATAACGACGTGGTGCAGCACATTTTGCAATATCGCCAGCTTGCCAAGCTGCAATCCACTTATGTGGAAGGTTTGCTGAAAGAAATATCGGACCGGGATGGTAAGGTGCATACGTTCTATCGTCAAACCATTGCAGCAACAGGACGACTGAGCAGCCAGTTCCCGAACTTGCAGAACATTCCGATACGTATGGAAGAAGGGCGTAAAATTCGGAAAGTTTTTGTACCGTCCGAGCCGGGCTGGTCTATTCTGGCAGCCGACTACTCCCAGATTGAATTGCGTGTACTGGCACACATCTCGGATGATGAGCGTCTAAAGGAAGCTTTTGTACATGATATGGATATCCATACGAAGACCGCTTCTGATGTATTTGGCGTGAAGCCGGAGGATGTAGACAGCGACATGCGTCGTTCCGCGAAGGCGGTTAACTTCGGAATCGTATACGGCATAAGTGATTACGGCCTTTCCCAGAACCTGAACATTACGCGGAAAGAAGCAGCACAGTTCATTGATCAATACTTCGAAGTATTTCAGGGTGTACGCCGCTATATGGACGATATCGTGAAGGAAGCAAGGCAGGACGGGTATGTGAAAACATTGCTGGAACGCCGTCGCTATTTGCCCGAAATCAACGCGAGTAATTTCAATCTGCGCTCCTTCGCGGAACGTACGGCGATGAATACACCGATTCAGGGTACTGCGGCTGATATCATTAAGCTGGCGATGGTGCAGATGGACGAGGCGTTGCGGGAACGTAAGCTTCAGAGTCGTATGTTACTTCAAGTACACGATGAGCTCGTGTTTGAAGTGCCAGCAGATGAACTGGAGCTGATGAAGGAGCTTGTGCCTTCGGTGATGGAAAAGGCGCTTACGCTGTCGGTGCCGCTAAAAGCTGAAGTTAGCTTTGGTGAGAACTGGTATGAAGCAAAATAGATAAGAAAGGGTCCCGCTGAGCGTCATCTTCCGTTATAATGTAAGGGAGGTGAGAACATCATGCCGGAACTACCGGAAGTCGAAACAGTCAGAAGAACGTTGAATCAACTTATTGTAGGTAAAACGATTGATCATGTTACCGTTAATTTGCCGCGGATTATTCAGCGGCCTGACGATATAGAAGCATTTGCATTGGAACTGGCAGGACATACCGTGATTGGTGTAGAGCGCCGGGGCAAGTTTTTACGTATTTTGCTGGACGGGCTTGTGCTGGTCTCCCATCTGCGAATGGAGGGACGTTACGGTGTGTACCATCAGCGCGAAGAGGTGGAGAAACACACTCATGTCATCTTCCACTTTAATGATGGTACAGAGTTGCGATACAAGGATGTTCGTCAGTTTGGAACGATGCATCTGTTCAGTGCAGGTGAAGAGCTGGTATCTAAACCACTCATGAAGCTCGGACTGGAGCCACTGGATGAGGCATTTACCGTGGATGCGTTCCGCGATGCAGTAGGCAAAAGAACCACCAAAATCAAAGCTGTATTGTTGAATCAGGCATATGTTGTTGGCATCGGGAATATTTATGTGGACGAGGCACTCTTTCGCGCAGGTATACATCCCGAGACGATTGCCAAGACGTTGACCGAAGCACAGCTAAAGGTGTTGCATGAAGCCATTGTGGCTACGTTGCAGGATGCGGTGAATGCCGGGGGCTCCTCGATCAAATCGTATGTCAACGGGCAAGGCGAGATGGGCATGTTCCAGCATCAGCTGAAAATTTATGGTCGCAAAGCGGAGCCTTGCCATACCTGCGGCACATTGATTGAAAAAAGTGTCGTTGGCGGCCGAGGCACGCATTTTTGCCCCAATTGTCAACGGCTTTGATCTCCCGAACCAGAACTGAATCAAGGAAATGATGAAATCATAGCACCCTTGGATTCCTCCCTCCATATACTGATATGGCAGAAATAAGCGGGCATATACCCATACTGACATCATCAGTTGGCACGTACCGCACAGGGGAGGAATCCGGGGTGCTGCATCATTTTATTTCATTACTGGCGCTTGCTTTTGCAGTGAGTTTAGATGGTTTTGGAGTTGGAATTACATATGGACTTCGGAGGACCAAGATTCCGCTCTTATCCATTGGTATTATTTCGCTTTGTTCGGGATTGGTTATCGCGTTATCTATGCAGGTTGGCGTACTTTTATCTCATGTTGTGTCGCCAGGTGTAGCTTCCATTGTGGGGGCTGTCATTCTGATTGTGATCGGTGCGTGGTCGCTCGTGCAGCTGATTCTTCGGCGGGGCAAAAAACGTGAGGAAGCAGAAAGTGCAGTGTCGCAGGAGAGATTGCTTCAGGAAAATGGAACAATGGATTCGGGGCTTTCATCCAGAGGCAAGAATCAATTAATGGTCCTGGAAGTGCAGCCTTCACCAACGGATGGCTCGGTGGAGCGCATGGTATTCACACTGGAATTACGCAAGCTTGGTGTGGTCATTCAAATTCTGCGCAGCCCGTCCAAGGCGGACATGGATAACTCAGGGAGTATCTCCGCACAGGAAGCGATGTGGCTTGGAATTGCGCTGTCACTGGACGCCTTTGGTGCAGGTCTGGGTGCGGCGTTACTTGGATTTCCTACGCTGTGGACAGCACTGGTGATTGCGTTGTTTAGTGGGGCGTTTCTGTCACTTGGCATGAAAGTAGGATTACGGTTTGCAGCACAGCGCTGGATGCAGAAGCTTTCCATTCTGCCGGCTCTGCTGTTAATGATTATGGGAGTAATAAAGCTGTTATGAGGTGAGACGATGAATATAGGCTTAACGGGCGGAATCGCAACAGGCAAAAGCAGTGTTTCCGCCTATCTGGCCAGTAAGGGAGCGCTGCTCATCGATGCAGATGTTATTGCCCGGGAAGTCATGTTGCCTGGGCATCCCGTTTTGGCCGCCGCTGTTCAGCGGTTTGGACAAGCCATACTGAATGAGGATGGAACGCTGGATCGGAAGAAGTTGGGGAGTATTGTTTTTCAGCACCCGGAGGAACGTAAAGCGCTTGAGGCCATCACTCATCCCGCCATACGGAAGGAGATGCGTGAGAGAGCGGCTGCATATGAATTGAACCATCCGGACAAGCTGGTGGTATCGGATATCCCCTTGCTTTACGAGTCGGGTCTGGAGGAAGGTTTTACGGAAGTTATGGTCGTATATGTACCTAGAGCAGTACAACTGGAACGGCTGATGAGTCGGGATCTGATGACCCGGGCTGACGCCGAAGCGCGCATTGCGGCACAGATGGATATTGAACGCAAAAAAAAGCGGGCAGATATCGTGATTGATAACAGCGGTTCATGGGCTCAGACGGAGAGGCAGCTTGAATCATTTTTAACGCATAAGGGTTTGTTATGAAAATACTGCGTAAAAAACGTGTACTGCTGATCATGTTTGTTTCCTTTGTACTGGTGTTATTTCTAAATACGAACTGGATGGCCTGGTTTTATCCGATTGAATACAAGGAAGAGATTCGGGCGCAATCCCAGAGTTATGAGGTTGATCCGTTTCTGATCGCTTCAATCATCAAGGTGGAGACCAATTTCAAAACGAGCAAAGAATCCAAGCGGGGTGCGATAGGGCTGATGCAGCTCATGCCGGATACGGCGAACTGGATTTTGGAACAAGCCAAAATTCCGGATACTTCGCTTGATGAATTAAAGCATGAACCTGAGCGAAACATACAGCTGGGCACATGGTACTTACGTAATCTCTCCGATCGGTTTAATGGCAACGAAATTGTGATGATTGCAGCCTATAATGCAGGACCGGGGAAGGTCAGCAGCTGGTTGAAAAATGGTGTGTGGGATGGCAAACTTGAAACGGTGAAAAATATTCCTTTTGGTGAGACACGCCACTATGTACAACGGGTTATTTACTATTATAATCAGTATGTGAAGATCTACGATACGTTCTAGAGCGATTGCTTGGAAAAAGATAAGGGAGAAGCACGGAGCAGACCGGTAGTGTACCGGCCGCCCCATGCTCCTCTGTGTAACGTATTACGATGCAGATAATTATTGGTATTGACCTGCCAATTGCTGTTCTGCAATTGTTACCAGACGCTTCGTGATGTATCCACCGATCGAACCGTTCTCGTAAGAAGTCATGTTACCTTGGTACCCATCTTGCGGGATGCTGATTCCGAGTTCTTGAGCTACTTCGTATTTCATTTGCTCCAGGGCTGCGGAAGCTTTAGTTACGACCAAGTTGTTGGAGTTACCGTTGCTTTGTGCCATTGCTGTTCACCTCCTCGCGGGTTGGTAAAAGTATTATGTGTCGCCGATGCGATTTTCATAACAAAATATGCTCAGGGAATATGTGGTAAAAAGTAAAAGTGGGAAGTGATCTAAGTTGAAATGTCCTTATTGTGGTTATCTGGGTACCAAAGTGCTGGATTCCAGACCAGCGAATGAATCCAAATCCATCCGTCGCCGACGCGAATGCGAGCAGTGCGCGAGAAGATTCACAACCTTTGAAATGATTGAAGAAACACCTTTGATTGTCATTAAGAAGGATGGCAGCCGGGAAGAATTCAGCCGTGACAAAATTCTGCGTGGATTGATCCGTGCGTGTGAGAAGCGTCCTGTCTCTGTAGAAACGCTGGAGATGATGGTATCTGAAGTGGAGAAGTCACTGCGTAACACAGCCGAAGCTGAAGTGGAAAGCCGCCAGATCGGCGAGCTTTTAATGGAACAGTTGTTTCCGGTGGATGAAGTGGCGTACGTGCGATTTGCTTCTGTGTACCGCCAGTTCAAAGACATCAACATGTTCATGAAAGAACTGAAATCGCTGCTGTCCAAAGAAGATCTGGAGGACTAAATGTAGTGGGAAAAGGAGAAGAGCAATCCGGAGCCGCATCTGGTATGTGCCGTATGTGCCCGTAACATGAATGTTCTTCTCCATAAGATTTTCGGTGCACGAAAACCCCTAACGAAAAACCAAATCTAAGTATTTGAAAAAACTACGCCTAAAGCAAGTTTTTTTCTAAATGGAACTCTACGTAGAGGGAGTAGGCAGTAGAACAGTCTCAATATTGGGGAATAAAAAACATTACATATTTAAATAAACAAAAGACCCTACATAAAATAGGGTCTTAAAACTATGGAGCGTAGGGGGGTCGAACCCCTGACCTCTTCGCTGCCAGCGAAGCGTTCTCCCACTGAACTAACGCCCCAAGACGAATACAAAAATTAATATATCACTTAAATATTAAGCAGTCAATGTTTGTTTTATCTTTCGTAGCACTGTTATATTTGCGAATGAAGCTGTTCGCCTACCGAAAGAGGATCTCCTATCTTGCTGTGTTCAATTATGCTAATATATGTGTAACTCATGGTAAGTTTTCCCTGTGTCAATGTAGTGTAGGGATCTTCATAAAATACAATCTCTCATTTACATAGAATTCTTAAAGCTACCTTTTTATCAACATAGATGTATTACAACAACAACTAATATATTAAACATGTAAATAAGCTAATGAGAATCTCCTTCTGAAAGGTTGATGTTATTTTGATTAGTCCTTATAACGAGTTATGGATGGATTGTGTAACTAATAATCTTATAGCTATGCTAGCTAGCCAAAATGAAGCATTCCTTAAATTCCCCTGCTATATGGACACGATTTACCTAAGAAAAGTTTTTAATCAATCTTATAGTTCAGAGGGAATTCAAGAGGACTTGATGTCCAATGGTGCATACTTCCCTAAAATACAGTATTCTCTAGAGTTGCTTAATAATTATATTGATCATGAATTCGAAGAGATTAATCAGGATTGCCAAAGCATCCATAATATTATCAAAAGTAAAATCGATGATGGTTATTGTCTTTTTATTCTTGTGGATCGTTTTTTTTATCCTTCAGGTCTGGATGCGAATACTTCTCACATGATACATCCAACGTTTATTTATGGCTATAATAATGATAACCAAAGTTATATGGCGTTAGAGGATTGCGTAATGATGGGGAAAATGGATTATTACAGCATTCCTTATAGTTCTATTGAGAAATCGAGTCAATACATTACAAGTTTAGGTAGAGCAATAAGTTTAAATTTTTGCAAAACTAATGAGTCTTCAAAAGAATTTAATGGTGAAATTCCGATATTACAGGTGATTAACTCGCTGGAGAAAATGCTACAAGGAGGACAAATATATAATAAAGAATATGATTTGTACTATCATTGCGGACTAGATTCATTATCTACTTTTTCCAATGAAATTAGTACTTTCTTTTATAAATTGACAGATAAAAATACATTCAGAACAAGGGCATTGTCTTTCTGTCAATATCATAAGCGAAATCAAGACGTAGTTACTCTTATTTCGAAATATTATGATATTAATATGGGAGAGATTAAGCTATATTATGAACAACTTTACAAAAAATGGTTTGTTTTTAAAAATAAAAGTAATTATATTTTGGAAAAGCGGATGTTTAGCGGAATTCATATAAGTAAGGACGATCTTGCATGGTTGAATTTTAACTTAAATGAAATAATAGATTTAGAAAGAAGAACAATGGAAAGAATGTGGTTTCTGTGCAGAGAATATTAAATTGGAAATATTCTGAATATTTGAAACTGGAAGAATGAAGGAACTATCCCTGTAAACAGGTCTCTATAATTGTAAGTCAATTGGGAAATATGAATGGAAACAGAGGCATTTAACAAGCATTACATGATAGCTTGTGAAGATGATCACGCGTAAAGCGTAGAGTGAAATCCACTGCTGGAATATATTCATAGTTCGTATATCTGTAATGCTTGTGAATAGAACCCACTCACTTTTATCAAGAGCCCATTTGGTATTATAAAAAGACCCTAGGCTACAAACTGGCGTCGGTATTCCACCGGCGTCAGTTTGTTTAGTTTTCGCTGTGGGCGTTTTCGGATTTTCTACACTGTACCAAAGAAATAATTTTACGTTTGGCATGGGCATAAAGCCCGCTTCGAGACACATGAAACACATGACAGAGCTTCTGGATGTCACCGTTCCCCACTATCTTTTCCATGATTTCAAATTGCTCTTGATCGATGTATTCTGTTCGGCGACCTCGTTGATCGATCAGTCCAAACTCACCTAGTTCCCGATATTTTCGCATCCATCGCTTCATTCGTCCAAATCTGCATTTTTTGTTGAAACAATTGTCTCTGTTCAAATTAAGATGGGCCTGAGAAGTAGTGGTCCTCTGATAGCGTTTCTCTTGTGGGGTCAAGTGGGCTAGAGTAGCTAGGTCACAGATGAAAAATTTGTTTCTCTGTGTAACGAATATAGGCAATTGACGTATGTGAAATTCCTAATATGATGATATGGGGGAGGGTTATGTTATGCCGAAAAATGATAATATGTTAGCCATTCTATGGATGTTGAATTCGGGAGAGAAATGGACTGCAAAACAAATATCCGAAAAGTTAGAAGTAAATATAAGAACAGTTTATCGGTACATTGATGCACTATGTTCTAGTGGAGTTCCTATCATAGCCGACCCAGGTCATCATGGTGGCTATAGCCTGTTGCATCATTTTATCAGAGCGCCTCTGCTATTTGACATGGAAGAAAAAAAGACACTCCTTCATGCTGCTGTTTTTGCAAAAGAAGCTGGATACCCATTGAGTGAGACATTAGAGAATGCGACGTCCAAGTTGAAAATGTATTCGAATGAGCAACAGGAGAGCACACTAAATCATCAATTAACTGGATTTGAAGTGATAAACCGGATGATAAGCCCTTCGAATCAGCTTATATTAGCGGAATTGGAGCATGCTGTAGAACAGGAAATCTCTGTAGAGATGGACTACCGTACAAACCATGAAGAAAAGCCAAAGAACAGGATAATAGACCCTTATGGAATAGTATACTGGAACAATAAATGGTATACGGTTGCATTTTGCCACCTAAGGAATGAAATACGAAGTTTTCGAGTAGATCGGATTTTACTAATCAAGCGTACTCAACTCATTTTTAAGCGTCCTGAAGCTTTTTCTAGCCGTGAATTTTTTATGAAAAACCTGTTACCTGATCTTATGGGGAAGAAAGGATTAATTTCTTTAATAATCGAAGGTAGGCCAGAGGCGTTAGACGAATTAAGCATGCATTGGTTTTTCGGCCATCATCTGAAAGAGCGAACATCTAATCAAGCCATCTTTTTATTTGAGGAAAAATCCATTCATAGCTCTGTCCCTTATTTTCTCCTATCCTATGGTAAATCCATTCGAATAATCGAACCCCAGAGTGTGAAAGACAGACTTGTTGCTATTGCAACAGAGTTAATGGAATATTATCAACATTAGTAGCTTCACTGACAGCGGATGTCAGTGAAGCTATTTTATAATGAGATAGTCAGTGATTATCGATGGATTGTAGTCCTTGATAGATAAAAAAAGGGAGAAATTCTAAATGAAAAACAAAGTATATCTTTATGTTTTTGACAGCATGTCCGATTGGGAAATAGGTTATTTAACAGCCGAGCTGAATTCAGGAAGATACTTTAGAAAGGGGCTGGCTCCAGCACAAATAGTCACCGTCGGGATCGAAAAGTCTCCAGTAACTACAATGGGCGGATTGAAAATAACACCTGATATTAAAGTGGATGAGTGCAATATTAAAAGCATAGATGCACTCATTTTACCTGGTGGGAATACCTGGACTGAGGCTATTCACAAGCCCATATTAAAAATTGCCAAGATGTGTCTACGGGAAGGGATCATGGTTGGAGCCATTTGCGGTGCTTCCATCGGACTTGCTCAAGCAGGGTTGTTAGATTCACGTTTTCATACAAGCAATGATCTGGCTTACCTTAAAATGATTTGTCCGTCTTATACGGGCGAAGAATATTACAAATTGGATGCTGCTGTTACGGATGGAAAACTGATCACTGCTTCCGGAGTAGCTCCACTTGAATTTTCTGTTCATTTTTTAAGAGAGCTAGATGTATTTTCTCCAGAAACATTAGACGCATGGTATCATCTTAATAAAACTCATGAACCTCAATATTTCTACGAATTGATGAGTTCAATTCAGTGACAGCTCTATTCAAAGAGAAACACCATCACTTAAATGTGATGGCGTTTTTTGATGGATTGCTTCGTAGGCCAGTCTACTTACGGGGAGTGAACGTAAGGATGTTTTCTAAACTGGTCTTTACCAAGGGTAGAGCTTTAGGTTGTATTGTTTAGCCGGAAGGTAGCGCACCATTCTGTACACGCTTTCAATTATGCGAGTGTTCGATGAACCGTACAAAGATAGTAGCTGCTTCGGAGCGGGTAGCAGTGGCTGTAGGAGCAAATAGATTATCCGGCTTGCCTGATACAATACCGGTGCTCCGCATCGCCTTAACGGCCTCCAATGCCCATGAGCTGATCTCACTCTCGTCGGCGAAGGACTTAGACTGGCTTTCAGGTATTTGATAGCTTTTGTACTTCATGTAGTTATAAAGGATCACTGACATCTGTTCACGAGTCATCGGAGAATTGGGGTCAAACAGATTCGCGTTTAAACCGTTGACTATGCCTTTTTCTGCCGCCCACTCGACTGCCGCCGTGTACCACTGTTCGTCCGTCACGTCCCTATAGCGAGAACTCGTATAGTCGGTATGTTTTACATTCTCCAGATTGGCCAGTACCTGCACGAACATTGCGCGCGTCATTGCGCTGTCCGGTGCGAATGTCGCAGACGTCGTGCCGTTGAAAAGATTGTACGTGTAAACGGAATTAACGTAACCGTAGAACCAGTTCTCCATGGTGGTATCCCTAAAAGGATTGCCTGATCGCAAGAGGAAGCCCAGTGAGGAGGTATCATTAAATGTAAGCTCTGTGGCCTCACGAATGTTCAGCGATATGCCGTTGTTTAAGTCCACTCTTGCTCCGTGCAGTCCTGCCACAACCGTACCGTCGGCTCGTATCTTCGATCCTTCATGGATATGCATTTGATTGCCGTTTGGCAGGTTGCTGTGCGCTCCTTTGCTTCCTACAGTGACCGTTCCGTCGCTTTCAATCGTGGAGCCGCTTGGAATGGTCACTGTGCTTTTGCTGCTGGGGAGTGTCACTTGGGCGCTCTTGTCCCCCGGAACGGTCACCTTACCGTTTGAATCTATCGATGTGCCTTCAGGTACCGTGATTTCCGTGCCACCTTTGGTCGAAATCTTGCCGCCACCGGGCAGGGTAGTGTTACCATTTTTGTCTGTGACTGCGGGTTTATCCTTCGGTGTACTCACGGTGTAGCTCGACTTCGACATACCAGCTTCTGTCCCGGTGCCCGTAATGTCGATGTTGCTTGTGTTATCTGTGTTGCTTGTATTACCGGTGTTGCCCGTAGTGCCACCAGAACCAGGCACGGTAGGGGTTGCCGCCGCCGTCGGCATAGCCGTTACACTGATCTCTGCGCCGCCGCCCTTTGCGTTCAACGCGATGATTTTGAAGCTGTAGCTTTGACCGTTTGTCAGGTTATTAAAGGTATATTTAGTTTCGGTCGCTTCCATTGTAACTGGCGGTACGTTGCCATACCATACCTTGTAGCCCGATATTGTGCTGCCACCGTCGTCAGCTGGAGCAGACCAACTCAAGGTGACCCGTCCGTCACCCGCTGTCGCCTTGAATCCGCTCGGCGCACCGGGCACGACCGGTTTTCGCTGCGCGAACATCCAATCGAAGACATCGGTGTAGTCATTGTTCCAAGCAGGCAAGTTAGAGGATTGCGCCGTAGGAGCTATACTCCAATTTCCCATAGTTATCTGGTTGTAGAGAACAGCTGCTTCAACTTCATGCGCTATATAATCAGCCAGAACAGGTGTGTTGGCAGGATTCGGCCTCAGATTCGGCTGATCAAATTGATTGTAAGGCCATGTAAGCACCTCATTACTCTCAAAGCGTGAAGCCCTTGCATTAATCATTTTTGGCATATTGGTATTGATGAAATTATTGAGGTTAGTCTGGTAGCCACCAACATTATGAGCATTTAAAAACATCCAATAGGCCAAGGTGTGGTGAGAGTCATTGTCCTTAGCGTTCGGTGAACCGCTTACCGGGGCCATCGGTGCGGCGGCAGCGAAGAAGCCGGGATAGCTGTTAACTAAGTTGTTCGTATACTGGCCGCCCCAGGAGAAGCCTGCTGCGTAAACACGGTTAGGATCTACTTCGCCGCTGGCGATCAGGGCGTCAATGACCTTCTTAACATTCTGTGTGGAGGGAACAGAAACGCCATTATAGGAAATATTCAGGATGTGGCTGGCGTACTTTTCGGGATTCTGTGCCATTTTTTTCATTAGGGCGACCGATCCATTGGCGGATTTCATGGCCGCTTTTTGGTCTGCCGCAGCGTTTGTGCCGCCGCGTGACATGCCGTGGGTGTACACATACAGCGGCAATCCTTTCACCACGTTACCGTCTTCATCCTTATGAAGGTAGAGCGAGCGATTGACCGAATTATCCGTGAATGTTGTGAATTTATCAAGGATTGGATTCACAACTTTTTCTTGCTCAAAAACCACATTGTGAAGTGGATTCCCCTCTGTCAGTACGATCTGACCCTTTTGGCTGAGGGTGTAAACCTGCTTTGTCGAGTTACTGCTGCCATCTAGTGTTGTATTGCCGCCGCTTTCTGAATAAAACTCAGATTCAACGACGATGTAACGCCCGCTTGCCAGTCCGTCCTGATAATCCGGTGAATTGCTAACCGGCCCCACATAGCCGCGTACCTTCGGTTCATCATTAGCGTATACCCTTGTGATCTTGCGTGGTCCTTCAAAAGTAACCGCTTCACCGTTCAGGGTGGTGTTCCTAGCCGATAAGGCAAACAAATCTGGACGAAGCTCGGAGCCTAACGCCGAATTCCCTTCACCTAAGTCGATGATGACAGCCGTTGTGTACTCGCCACTGGCGAAGTTGTCATTCCATACGATAAAAGGAAGTATGCTCGCGCCCGGATCATTTTTGAATGTCACATGAATGGTATGGCTAGCTTCAATATTCGTAAAGGTATAAGAGCTAGAAGATTGAGTCACGATCACGCCGTCTACCGTTACAGTATCCACAACTTTACCGGAATCGGGGCTAAACGTAATGTCTTTATTAGAGCCTCGTTCTACTCTTAGGACATCGCCAGGCGGATTCGACATGATTGAGCCACCCGGTCCGGCAGTGGCGGTAATTGTTAATCTAGTGTCCACTTCATTGGCTGGGATGAGCTGCAGGCTGTCTGTAAATGAATCAGAGCTGGTATAAGCTGCGTCCGGAACTCCAAAAGAGGAAACGACTTCATAGCGGTCACCGCCGTTTTCTGTCGAGTTATTGATATAGACCTCGAAGGTAAGATTTCCCTCCTGTAAGATCAAATCTCTTTTGGGTATTCTCATCTCCACGATGTATCCTGTTTCCGTGGTCTGGGTCCATGCAGCTCTGCCTGGAGCGGCCTGCCCTGAAAACACACCCGTCGCGCTGACACGCCACTGGTTCGAGCCACCTGTTCCAGTACCAACATAAAACTCCAGGCTGTCGTACCGGTGATCTCCGCCAGCTCCCTGATATAGATTACTGTCATTCACAACTACGCGGGCATACACGTAGTCATGATCCCAAAGGATTCTGGCAGTGCCCGTGGCATGAGGTCTGGGATCGGTGGGCACAGTGCTTTTGTTGATGTGATGCTCCATGGTTTGGCTCCAGAGGGGGTCATTTGACCCGAGTTCGGGAGTTCCAAAAATGGCGGCCTTTGTTTCATTTGTTACTACTGCGTTTTCAATGTTGTCATTGTCGGCAGCATAGCTCGTAGGCATTAACGAGGCTACCATGACCAAGCAACAAAGGAACGCGAGCATTTTTCTAAATCGTTTTGGCATAGATGCAATCCTCCTTATTTTTTGATCCGGTGCGCTCATGGTTTACTCGCATCCGTATTTGGAAGCGTTATCAAAAGATGGCAGGCGCCCAACTATATATATTATGTTTATCCGGGGTTAAATCCTTTAATTTCAATGTAGAGTATATTTTGGAATAAAAACGATTACTTCGAAGTATAGGGACAACGCTTTAGTCCACATCAAATTTCAAATTGCAATAAAAAAATCCACATTATTAACATGATAGTACATTGAATTGAAATATCGGAACACGTAATATGAGAAGAAATGTAAGCGCATTCATTTTAGAATGTTTTTCTAGCTCCTGAAGTGAGGTGGTCTTGTTTTGAAGCTGATCTGTTGTTTTGTATGCATCTGAAAATTAAAAGAGGGGAAGAATGCTATGCGAAAGCGAATTACAAACATAACTTTAGTTTTACTTTTGACCTTCAGCAGCTGTTTTAGTTTGGGTATACCGTTTAACAATCAAGCTTCAGCGGACACAGTAACACCAATGATGTTGGCGCATTATCCATTGCTTGAAGATGTATTGGATACATCTGGTAATGGCAATCATGGAACGGCTGTAGGCAACATTACGTACGACGATGGTCTTACTCTACCGGGAGGGACCGATAGTAATACGAACTATGTACAACTTCCTACGGGTTTGTTTGATCATCAAGAAAACACAACAATCTCTGTATGGATGAAGAGTAACACTGGACGCGGGAACTACGCAGCATTATTCTACGGTACGCCAGCAACTGAAAATAATTTGCCAACGAATTACTGGCTGTTTAATCCATCCAATCCAAGTGGTGATTTTAAGTCCGTATTTACAGATCGCAATAATGTTGATCAGCCTTGGACGACTGAGGTAGGCGTATCAGGCACTTCTACGTCACAGTATGAAGGTCAATGGGTTCACTATACAACGGTTATCACAGAACGCTCTATTACAGGCTACATTAACGGAGTAAGTATAGGCACCGTCGCCAAAGAGAAAACAACAGCAAGCTTTGGTACGGATTTGCAAGCTTATATCGGTCGCTCCAATTATTTAGCGGATGCTACTTTTGCCGGTAGCTTTCAAGATTTAAGAATTTACGGAGCGGCATTAAGTAGTGAAGATATCGCTGGAGTATATCAACAATCGCTCGATGAAAAGCAAATACAACAAAGTAAAAAAGAGCTAACGTTAGGTGATGTATCTGCCGTTACCGAATCTCTTGAACTCCCTTCTGCCAATAAGTATGGGGCATCGATATCGTGGACTTCCAGTGATGAGAGTGCGATTAGTCCAACGGGAGAAGTGTTTTTACGAGAAATAGAGCAACAAGTGACGTTAACGGCAACCATTTCTTTAGGTGGTAGCCAAGTAACGAAAGAGTTTATCGTTAACTTGCGGCCAAAAGATGACTCTATTGAGCAGATTGCTGTTAAAGGTGTTTCGCTTAATAAATCTACACTTCGTTTATCCGTGGGGGACAGCGAGGCATTAGTGGCTACAATTTCACCATTAAATGCAACCAATAAAAGGGTTACATGGACATCTAGTGATTCCAGTGTAGCAAATGTCAATTTGGCCGGTAACGTTACAGCGGTTAGTGAAGGTACAGCCACCATTACGGTACAAACGGAGGATGGAGATTATATAGCTGTCTCAACTATTAGCGTACAAGAAAAGTCACAAAATGATGATCTGATTCTTCATTACAACATGAAAACCACTGCAGAGGTAGATGGTCAACTCGTACTAAAGGATGTCGCCAATAAGAAAGTTAAATTTGATGGGATATTTAGAAATCGAAACAATGGACAATTCATTTCTAACAGTGAGGTTGGTTTTATATCCTTCAATGGAGGAAGCTCTGCATCGAATAGTGGATATGTTGAGATTCCTAAGGGCACAAACGGACTAGATCTATTACAGGGTCTGAATGAGATTACCGTATCTTCCATCGTGAACTGGACGAATGATGGTACGAATCGCTGGATTTTCGGTCTGGGTACAGTGTTAACACCGGAAACGAATAAATATTTTTTTGTAACCCCACGTCACGGTAGCGGATCAGGCAATATGATTGCTACGGGTATATCTAAAAATGGCTGGCCGAACGAAGCATTAGTTACAGGCAGCGCAAATTCCAACCTGATCGGTGGACAGTGGAAGCATGTAACGGTGTCCTTCTCTGAAGCCAGCAACAGGATCACATTATTTGTGGATGGAGTTAAAGTTGCTTCAGGTAATGCGAAGGGACTAAAGCTGGCAGAAATCATTAATCCGGCTTCTACGTTCTCTGGTTTTATCGGAAAGTCCATCTTCGCGAACGATCCATATCTTCAAGGAAGCCTGGCTGATTTCCGAGTATATAATCGCGCATTGACGGAGCAAGAAGTGGGGGAGTTATATCAACAAGAAGCAGTAACTCACATCTCCCAAATACGTCAGCTTACTGTTGATGATGCGTCGAATCAACTTAGCATAGATCGTTACTTAGACGAAGCAGATCAGAGTGCGGATAAAATAACGAAAAACGTCGCCTTGCCAACGAGTGGTAAAAACGGTGTCAACATCACTTGGAGTTCCAGTTATCCTTCCGTCATTTCTAACAGTGGAGTTGTAGAACGTCCAAATGCTCAAGCAAGTGATGCTCAAGCAGAACTTACAGCAACTTTAACGTATCAAGGAGTATCTAAAGCGGCTGTATTTCCTGTTACGATTTTGAAGCAATTTGATGATCAACAGAAGAGTGACCTGGATGCTGAACAATTAGAGATTTACAATGCAGACAACGTTAAAGGCAACTTACGTCTTGTGACTACAGGTGAACAAGGATCTACCATTAGATGGACGTCTAGCAAACCTACTGTTGTTAAAGGAACAGCCGAAGCGGCTGGAAACGCTACACAGCTGGGCTGGGTAAGCCGTCAAGCTACGGATGTACCCGTTTCGTTAACAGCCACAATTACAAATGGTACAGCTTCTAAAGAGCGTACGTTTGACCTTACCGTTAAAAAAACAGCTGCGCCAGTACAGCATGATGCGTACTTCTTTGCGTACTTTACAGGTGAATATGAGGGTGGTGAAGAAATCTCCTTCGCTACAGCTGAAGACCCATTGTTCTGGAAAGCCCTGAATAATGGTAAGTCGATCCTTCAATCGAATATGGGTGAAAAGGGACTTCGTGATCCATTCGTTATTCGTTCAGCAGAAGGTGATAAATTCTATATGCTGGCAACCGATTTGAAAATGGGTGAGAGCACCAATTTCGACCAGGCTCAAATTACGGGTAGCCATTACATGATGATTTGGGAATCGGAGGATCTCGTCAACTGGAGCGAGCAGCGGATGGTCAAGGTTGCTCCCAAGACAGGAGGAAATACGTGGGCACCAGAAGCGATCTATGATCCGCTCACTGGAGAGTATATCGTATTTTGGGCTTCATCGATGAAAAATACAGAGACATACGGTGATTATAACGGAAGACCGGCAGGTCAGTACAATGTGATGTACTATGCAACAACACGAGATTTCTATAACTTTTCAGAGCCAAAAGTCATGATTGATGAGTCACTTCCAACCATTGATACGACGTTTATTGAGCATAATGATATGTTGTATCGATTTACCAAATCAGAAGTCAATACCAAAGTGTATGTGGAGAAAGCGCCAAATTTCTACTATGACAAGGACGGTATTGCTGCCAATGGCCTTCAATACGACGCTGTTCCGGGTACACGTGATAATAAACTTGGCTTGATTGGAAAAAATGGAAACAATGAAGGCCAAACAATATTTAAGGATATTCATCAAGACAAGTGGTATCTGTTCCTGGATTCATGGCCTTATCATGTACGATATACAACAGATCTGGATAGTAGCTCGCAATATATGAACAATGTATTAAGCAGTGATCAATATGCACTTCCGCCAGGACCGAGGCACGGAACAGTGATTCCAATCTCACGTGCGGAGTATAATGCTTTGCAAGCGAAGTATGCTTTCGAGGGACCAGCACCATCAACAGACCCGGTTGTACATTATTCATTTGATGCAAATACAGTGAATGGTACAACGTTGAACGACATTTCGGGGAATGGCTATCACGCAACACTGGTAGGTGGAGCAACGCTTAATGAAGAGGATCACATCGGTAAAAAGGGCTCTTCGCTAGAGCTTAATGGGTCAACAGGATATGTGAAACTGCCCGATAATCTGATTCAATCTTTGAATCTGGAGAAGGCTACGTTCTCTACATGGGTTCAAATGGACAAAAATCAGGAAAATCAAAGAATATTTGATTTTGCTTCCGAAACAGGCAGACAGGTTAACCGCAATACCATGTACCTGAGTACACAAGGCGATACAGGTAGTCTGGAGTTCGCTGTTGTAACCCCTTTTACAGAGAAATTTAGCAATGACAGTACGAGACTCGGAGCAGATTATAAATATGCATTGCGAAATGCTGGATTATTACCAACGAAGACTTGGCAGCATGTTGCCATTACTATGGATGAATTTGAGGCAGTACTGTATGTGAATGGGCATGAGGTTAAACGCAGCTCCACATTTAATGTTGAGCCCAGAATGTTACTGGAAACAACGATGAATTACATTGGTAAATCAAGAAATAGTTCTGATCGTCTGTTTGATGGTAAATTGGATGATTTCCGCATTTATAATCGTGCATTATCTGGTCAAGAGATTGCAGCATTAGCGGAAGAAGACGTTACTCCTCCAGTAGAGCAGCCATCTGGGGCTGAGCTCATTCTGCACTACGATATGAATGATATCGATCGTGCGACTGCGACGGTTATTGATCAAACAGGAAACTTCAACGGGAAATGGATGAATCCGTCTAAGGCAGAATGGATTCGTACAGATGATGCTGGTGTGCTGAGCTTTAATGGGGGCAGAACGGACTCCTATTTAGAGTTGCCACAAGGAATTCTCGATGGATTAACGGATATCACCGTTTCATCTATTGTGAACTGGAACGGAAAAAACGCTGCGGAGTGGTTGTATGCGTTAGGAAGACCAAATAATAACACGCACTATACGTATTTCACACCACGTTATAATGCTAACGGGCTAGCCCGTTTAGGAATCGCGACGAATGCCTGGAACAATGAGTCTTCAACTTCTACCACGGGGTTAAAGAATAATGAATGGAAAGTAGTTACGACCGTTGTTTCAGGCAAGGATGGTACACTAATAATTTATATTGATGGTGTTGCTGTTGCATCAGGCTCAACCAATGGAATGACGCTAGAACAAATAAAAAATACTTCAGGCAGCAGTGGATACATCGGTAAGTCATTTTATACAGCTGATCCATACTTCGGCGGGTTGATTGCAGACTTCCAAATCTATGATGGTGCTATGACTGCGGCAGATGTTACGACACTTAAGGCTCGTGCTGATCAGAAGATTGCTTCAATGGAGGGCATGCTTGTATCGGCTGCGGCAGAGAAGTTAACGATCATTGATCTGCTTGCCACGAATACATCCAAAGATGCGATTACAAGCAATGTAACCTTGCCAACATCAGGTACTTATGGCACCACGATAAGCTGGACAACGGATAAAAGCAATGTGATCTCAACTACAGGTGTCGTAAGTAGACCAAATAACGCAACTGGCGATCAAGTTGTAACGTTAACAGCGGTATTTACAGATGGTATAGAGACAGTTAACAAAACCTTTACGTTGAGGGTTAAAGCATTGCCGAGCGATGCCAATGCTGTAGAGGAAGCAAAAGCGGCACTAGTTGTTCATAACATTCAGGATGTAAGAGGTCATCTCTCCTTAACGACATCTGGATTATATGGATCAACGATTACTTGGGCTTCGGCTCAACCAAACGTCCTTTCAGGAACTGGTGAAGTGCAACGTCCGGCCCATGGTAGTGGAGATGTAGACGTGAAGCTTACAGCTACGATTGCATTAAACTCAGCATCCACAACGAAGGAGTTTATTGCAAAGGTCAAGGAACGACCTGCTGATGAAAAATATGCGGGATACTTCTTCACATATTTCACTGGGGAAGGGACTTCAACTGGTGAGCAAGTTTATTTTGCACTAAGTAACGGTAATGATCCGTTAAACTGGCGAGAACTGAATGAGGGTAAACCTGTACTGACCTCTACCTTAGGGGAGAAGGGAGTACGTGATCCATTCATTATTCGTTCGCCTGAAGGCGACAAGTTCTACATGATCGCTACCGATCTCAAAATCAACGGTAATGGTGACTGGGGCAGAGCACAGACGTGGGGTAGCCGTTCCATAATGGTTTGGGAATCGAATGATCTCGTCAACTGGACAGATCAACGCATGGTAGAGGTTGCACCGGAAGAAGCGGGTAATACTTGGGCACCAGAAATCATGTACGACAAGACAACAGGCGAATATATCGTATTTTGGGCATCAAGAATGTTTGATGATGCATCCCATACAGGTAACGCTTATCAAAAAATGATGTATAGCAAGACAAGAGATTTCTATACGTTTACTGAGCCGAAAGAATATTTGGATTATGGATATTCCATCATTGACACCACAATGATTGAGCATGATGGTAAAGTATATCGTTTTACGAAGGATGAGCAGGACAACGGAGCTGCTGCTCCATTTGGCAAGATGATTTTCCAAGAGGTGGGTGACTCGATCTTAGATCCAGCCTTCAAGATGGTTAATCAAGGTGTGGGTAACATGAAATGGGTTGAGGGTCCAACGATCTTCAAATCGAATACAGAAGAAAAATGGTATTTATTCGTGGATGAGTTTGGTGGAAGAGGTTATATTCCATTCGAGACAACCTACCTTGCATCAGGTCAGTGGACATTATCTTCTAACTACAACTTACCCGCCAGTCCGCGTCACGGAACGGTCATTCCCATTACACAAAGTGAGTATGATTCACTCAGTGGGAAGAAGGTACCCGTTAACGGAGTTAGCTTGGACAAAACGACGTTGTCCGTCGTAGAAGGTCAATCAGGACAATTAACAGCTACGATCACACCGGCAAATGCAACGAAAAAAGCAGTAACCTGGAGCTCAAGTAACCCAGCTGTAGCTACTGTAAGTGCGACAGGTCGAGTAACAGCGGTTGCACCAGGAACAGCAATAATAACCGTAACTACAGTAGATGGTAATTTATCATCCAGCGCTACAGTAACGGTGACACCACTATTTGAACCGACTGCACCAGGAGAAGTAACCGGAACAAGCGTAATAGCGGGTAATCAGAAGCTGACTTTGAAATGGAGTAATCCTGCAGAAAGCGATCTGGTCGCTATTAAGATTACAGGTCATGGAAATACAGAGTTTAAGACGGTAACGCTGAATCATGCGGCTAGCAGTTATGAAGTCACAGAACTTGCGAATGGTAGGCGTTATGAATTCCGTATTACTACGGTAAATGCAGCAGGGAATGAATCCGCAGGGGTTGTGGTGTCAGGAACACCACAAGCACCAAGCAGTGGTAATGGAGATGGTGGCAATGCCAGTGGCAGTAACATCCCTGCACCTACAGCACCACCAGCTTCTACAGGTGGAAGTGAGCCAGTGGTAATGGACAACGGTCAAATAAACATTAAGCCAGTTGTTAATGAGAACGGTGTTTCTAAAGTGAAGTTAAGTCCAGATACGGTGAAGCGTGCGCTTGATCAAACGACAGGCGGTAAGCTGCAGGTGCGAGTTGAAGGTGATCAAAGCTTGAACGAGCTAACCGTTGAGCTAGCCGTAGATCCGCGCTTAACTAGTGCAACTTCTAAAGTAGGTAGCATCGAGATCAACATGGGTTCTGCAGTCGTAACGTTGGCTACCGAAAGGCTTGGATCAGGAATAAGCACAGGGAAAACGTTAGGATTGTCGGTTATGAGAATGGCAGCGAATCAACTGCCAGCTGGCACACAAGCTAGGTTAGATGGTAAGGTCGTATACGATATCAAGCTAACGATGGATGGTACGAAGCTAACGGAGTTTGATGGTAGAGATGATCTTGTGATTGCATTGCCATATACGCTGAAGGCTTCCGAGAATCCAAACAACATCATCGTATACGATGTGAAGGACAACGGAGAGCGAAGAGTTGTGATGAATGGTAAATACAATGCAGGGACAGGTCAAGTAGAGTTCAAACCAACGGATCTAAGTAAGTATACGGTAGCGTATGTTGCAACGAGCTTTCAGGATGTGACCCAAGGCTGGGCGAAAGATGCGATCTCGGCATTGGGAGCAAGAGGCATTGTAAAGGGTGTAGGTGACGGCGAGTTTAATCCGAAAGCTCAGGTGACAAGAGCAGAATTTATCACGATGCTGATGAATGTGTTGGAGTTATCGGATGAGAGCGCGGCGGCAAGTTTTAGTGATGTGGAACAAGGAGATTGGTACCATGGAAATATCGCAACCGCGCAGAAGCTGGGAATTGTGAACGGGAAACCAGATGGAAGTTTCGGAGTTCATGAGAATATTACGCGAGAAGATATGGCCGTTATGGTATACAAGGCGATCCGATTGAAGCAACTAAAATTACCAGATCGCGAAGCTAGAGCTTTCAAGGATAAAGCAAACATCGCAAACTATGCGAAGCAAGCTGTAGAGGCAATGCGGGGAGCAAGCATCATAAACGGTGTAGGTAACGATGAGTTTGCACCGAAGAAAACGGCTAACCGTGACGAAGCAGTAGTGATGATCTATAATTTATGGAATTTAATGTAGGCTTGTTAAATATAGGTCAGTTGCTATGAATTGAATTTGATTAAAGGCTCCATGCTAAACAACCCGCTAAACACAAGGATTTTAGAGTGTTTGGCGGGTTGTATTATTCATCAAAAGAGCAGTACAATGAATGAAAAATACTCTATACTAGGGTGGATTAAAATGAAATATATAGAGGTTAGGAATGCTCGAAAACATAATTTGAAAAATATAAACGTAACCATTCCAAAGGGGCAACTCACTGTAGTGACAGGAGTCAGTGGATCAGGGAAATCAACACTTGCTTTTGATATCCTTTATGAGGAAGGACGTAATCGTTACCTTCAATCGATCGGCTTTTTTGGACAAACCAATCAAGAAGACCATTTTGACGAGATTACGGGTCTGTCACCAACGATTTCAGTTGAGCAAAGAATTATTCGGCAATCGAACCCCCGTAGTGTAGTAGGAACACGTACATATATCAGTCAATTATTGGGACAACTTTTCTCACTTGAAGGGCAAATGACATGCTCAAGATGTAATACTACACTTGATTGCAATTTGTATTGTGAGAAGTGTGGGATTCAGGAAAGCAGACTCACTCCTCCCTATTTTTCTTTTAATACAGGACTCGGGATGTGTTTAGATTGTCGAGGTCGAGGATATAGCCTCGAATTAATAAAGGATAAGATTATACCAAATAAAAATAGAAATGTACTAGAAATATGCGAAGGATTAGGTTTTTTCGGGAAGTCACTAGTGTCTCAACTTAGTAACTTTGCAAATATCACTAAAATTGACCTTACACAACCTTTTTGTCGTCTTTCTGATGAAGCACAACAATTCATGTATTATGGAATGCATGATGTATTTGAAGGTCTATTGCCATGTATACAAAGAAGAATGAGTTCTACAGATCGAGCACGAAGCGTTGGAGAAACTCAATTTTGTTCAAGGGTAACTTGTGCAACTTGTATGGGTTTTCGAATTGGAGAAGAAGCTCGCAGCGTGACTATAAATGATAAGCATGTCGGTCATTTAGGGAATATGAGTATCCGTGAGCTTAAAGCTTTTTTTGGCGATACTATACAATCAGTACAGATTCCTGCGAACGGTAAAGTGATTATAAACCTAATTGTTAGACGACTTGATCTTCTTATTGAATTGGGCTTGTCTCATCTATCGATTAATAGAAGTTTACCATCATTAAGCGGAGGGGAGATTCAGCGGCTTTTTCTCATGTATCACATCGAATCTGCCTTTGATTCGTTAACCTATATTTTCGATGAGCCAACTTCTGGTCTTCATGAAATCGAGAAGGAATTGATTATTCATAAATTAAGGGGAATACAACAAGCAGGTAACACCGTTATTGTAGTAGAACATGACCCTATGGTAATCAAGGCTGCGGATTATGTGTTGGAACTTGGACCACATGCTGGTGAAAAAGGAGGGGAGGTTGTTTTCCAAGGCTCCGTCGAAGATATGTTACAAGCAACACAATCGATTACAGGGAAATATCTATCAAAGCAATATGATTTGCCAAGAAAAGAAGTGAACCACTATCGGAGAGTTACTGATATTACTCCAAAACTTACGCTTAAGAATGTAAATGTTCATAATCTTAAAAATCTTACGGTTAGTATCCCTTTAGGTTTGTTAATAGGTGTTACGGGAGTATCTGGAAGTGGAAAGAGTTCCTTGATATCAGATACAATGGTTCCCCTTTTAAAACAGCGATTTAAAAAGTCGACTGATATTAATGAGGATGAGAACGACTCTGAAATTCGCGATGAATTAATAAGCTGTGAATTAGAGGGATATCAGGAGTTGAAAGGCTGTATTGCCGTATCCCAGTCCCCAATTGGAAGGCATAAAACATCTATACCTGCAAGTTATATTGGAATATGGGATAAAATACGTCTGGTATTTTCTTCGCAGCCTCTGGCTGAGGAGAGAGGGTACAGTCCCGGACACTTTTCATTTAATTCTCCTGATGGACAATGTGAAAGATGTAAGGGTGAGGGAATCATACAATTAATAGGCGGGGTTACTCGCGAATGTTCGGGATGCAACGGTAAAAGATACAAAACTGAAATACTAGAAGTGAAATATGAAGATAACAATATATTCGATATTCTTAATTCTTCAATCGCGGATGCTACAAAAATATTTAAAAATGATCGGTCGATTGTGCATATGTTGCATACTCTTGAGCATGTAGGAATGGGCTATTTGAAGTTAGGACAGCCAACTCCTTCTCTAAGTGGTGGTGAAGCTCAGAGAGTAAAACTGGCGAAAGAACTAGGTCATATTCGGAAATCAAACATGCTCTATGTTCTTGATGAACCAACTACTGGCCTGGGTTCTTCTGATATTTCTAAATTAATGTTATTAGTAGAAGATTTAACCCAAAAAGGGAACACGGTCATCGTTATAGAACATGATCCAGAGTTTCTGTCATTCTGTGATTGGATTATCGAACTTGGACCTGGTGGTGGAGATAAGGGGGGATGTGTAATTGCTCAAGGCTCGCCCCAAGATATAGTGAATAATAAGGAATCAGTAATCTCGAAATATCTAAAATTATGAATCGGGAGAGATCATGAAAGATTCTGAAGAAAACAAATCAATCAAATCAATACAACGTAGCTACTGGCCAACCGATGATTGGCAGACTTCCGCGCCAGGTGCGAAAGAAATGAATGAAGATATCCTTGCAAAAGCTAACAATTACATTATCCGGAACTTTAGTAATGTGAACAGTGTGCTTGTAATTAGAGATGGTTTTATTGTTTATGAACAGTACTTTAATGGATTTAATGAGAAAAACTTAATGGATATGAGGTCTGTGACCAAAAGCTTCACTTCTACATTAGTTGGAATTGCAATTCATGAAAATTATCTATCTGGAGTTGATGAGAAGTTAGGGGATATATTCACCGAATACATTTCTAATCGAACTTCTTTAGTGGGACAAACGTCTATTGAACAATTGTTGACAATGTGTTCAGGTTTTTATTGGCAAACCGATCGTTGGTTAGTTGAAAGAATGTCAGATCGGTTGATTCGCAGTAATGACTGGGTTGATTTTATCCTAAGACTACCCGTTAATCCTGCCTTAAAAGGGAGCTTTCAGTATAAAAGTCCGGATTCACATTTATTATCTGCCATAGTAGCCCAAGTAACGAATCAAGAAGTTGAACAGTTTGCTGACAAACATCTTTTCTCTCCTCTCGGTATTCGAAAGAGAACTTGGCTCACTGACCCTAAGGGTATTCCATATGGAGCTTGTGATTTAAAGTTATTATCACGGGATATGGCGAAGCTCGGGTACTTATATCTGAATAACGGAGTTTGGGACAATAAACAGATCATTTCTTCTTCTTGGGTTGAAGATTCAACCAGTGAAAAAAGTGCTGGGTCGGAGTCAATTGGAACGTACGGCTATCATTGGTGGATAAGCGAAGAAAGAGGTCACAAGGTGTTTTTTGCAGCAGGTGCGGGAGGGCAATACATTTTTGGTATTCCTGAATTGGATGTAGTCGTTGTTATTACGGCAAAGGTTGCTGCACGAAATTGGAAGAATCCAAGATCAATCATTCGTGACTTCATTATTCCATCCGTGACAAGATAGTCGTCTGAAACTTCAATTATACATATGGAGGTAATACAGTTTGAGTACTCACTATTATTTCAGTTGGTTTAATGATGTTTTTCCAGAGAAACTGGTTGAACGATTGCAAGAGGATATCACAGATAGAAAATCGCTTGTGATGATTAGCGCTGAGCCGTCTGATTATGAAGGAGAGCAAGTGAACTTTGATGATTTAACGGAATGGACATGGTTAACTCAGGCTAATCTTAGTTTTGATGAACATCACTTTATTGATTATCGTATGCAGAAAGAAGAGGCTCAGCAGCTCATTCAGAACGCTTCTGTCATCTTTCTATGTGGTGGAGATCCTGTTCAGCAGCACAAGTTTTTGGCGGAATATGAACTATCCGATATGATTAAGAACAGTAACGCCGTTATCATCGGTGCAAGTGCCGGTGCATTAAATATGGCTGCAAAATGGATATCTTCGGCTGATGCTAACCCTAAGGATGAAACAACTACGTTTTATGAGGGTCTGAGCTTTGATCATTTTGCTTATGAATCTCATGCTAGACGCGACTACAGCACGTTTGTTAAAGGATACCTGTTTCCACTATCTGAAGAGATGAATGTTTATGCGGCAGAGCAGGAGAGTGCTATTCGTGTAAAGAAAGGCAAAATAGATATCTTAGGCCCAGTATATTTTATTTCCGAATCTAAGATTCAGAAATTAATTGAAACACTCTGATATACATACTGTCATTTATTAATGCAGAAATAAACATTTCTTTATAGACTGCCTTCAATGGCGGTTTTTTTGAACTCTATAGGTTTTGAATGCTTTATATGTTGAACTATTCATTTACACTTTAACGGAGAGGACAGAAAAAACCTGAAAAAGCGAAGCGGTCGCCTTTATCACCGGATTTTCCCTTTGGAAAAGGGAATCAAAAAATCTGGGGATAACAGCGATAGGAAGGTTATTCTGTCATCGGAGTGGCTTGTGTAAAATCCTTAATTCAGTTTAGATACGAGTTGTATCCTCAGGAAGCGTCAATGAAGGACGCCTAGTTCTTCTCGGTGTTTTTTTGCTCGTTTTTACTTTAGAATGGATATGTATATAGATAAGGAGTGTTACGATGAATATGAACATCTTTATTATTGAGGACGATGCTCTTCTTCTTGGAGCACTTCGAGAAGGATTGAGTCAGTGGTCATATGAAGTTAGCAGTCCAACGGATTTCGGACGTGTAATGGATGACTTTGTTGAACAGCGGCCCCATCTGGTGATTATTGATATACAGCTTCCGAAGTTTGACGGATTTCATTGGTGCAGAGAGATCCGTGCCGTGTCGAAAGTGCCGATTATTTTTCTTTCCTCCAGAGATCATCCGATGGATATGGTGATGGCGATGAATTTGGGGGCAGACGATTATGTTCCGAAACCATTTCACATGGATGTACTGATTGCCAAGGTGCAAGCTATTCTTCGTCGAACCTACACGTATGAGGAGGCTTCCTCCGATGTGATGGAATGGAATCAAGCGATACTTGATTTGAAAAGTGGTGAAATTCATAAAGATGGTAAGACGATTGACTTGACCAAAAATGAATTTTTTATCCTATCGGCTTTAGTGAAATCCAATAACAAAATCATCTCACGCCATGAACTGATGCAGATGCTCTGGGATGATGATCAGTTTATTAATGACAATACCTTGACAGCAAACATCACAAGATTACGTCAAAAGCTGTCCTACCTTAACTTGGCTGATGGAATTGTAACGAAAAAAGGTTTGGGGTATATGGCCGTTACTCTTTAGGAGGTTCCCATTGTTCATTGCTTATCTCAAGTATAAAAAAAGCTGGATCGCCTTAATTGGCTTATTGCTTCTGCTGACCAATGTCTTAATACAACTGGATGCTGGCATCCCTGTGGAGGCACAGTCTCTCATCTATTTGAATTCATTATTTCTCATTATCTTTTTGGCTTTCTTGGTTTGGAGATATAAAAAGGAAACATCTTATTATAAATCATTGCTCACCGTTTCTAATCGCATCGAGGAAGACTGGTTTGAAGACATCCCCAAACCTAAAAGTTCTTTTCCTGACGCTATGGTATATGCTTTATTGGAAAATATTCATCAACATGATCAAATCAAGCGCCGCGAGAATCGATCCGCCCAACGCATGGAACATACGGATCTTGCCTCATGGGTACATGAAATGAAAACACCCCTTACGGCGATGAAAATCACGATGGATGCCCATCGTTCGAATGAGCTGGCTGGCCGGTTAAATGCGTCTTGGCTCAGGATGCACTTATTAGTGGATCAACAGCTTTATATTTCACGATTAGCCAATTTGGACGCTGACTTACTACCAGAGAAGCTGGGAGTACAAGAACTGTTACGAGCAGAAATTCGTGAGTTATCGATATGGTGTATGGAAAAAAATATATCCATTGAGCTGACGGGAGACACTGCCTCTACCGTGTATACCGATAAAAAGTGGTGTAGATTTGTGATCAGACAAATCTTAACGAATGCAATCAAGTACAGTCCAACCAACGGAAATCTAATTATTCATACAGGTCTCCATGATAATGCATCTGTAATTGTTACCATCCAAGATAAAGGACCTGGCATGCAGGTACATGATCTACCTCGCATATTTGATAAAGGTTTTACAGGTGAAAATGGGAGAATACAGAACTCGGCTACTGGAATGGGCCTTTACCTAGCGAAAGACATAAGCAAGAAGTTACATTTGCAACTTGAAGTTGCTTCAGCTGTGGGGGAAGGAACATCGTTCTCGATGATATTCAAGAGTGACAACCCGTTTGAACAGCTTAGACGAACCTTACTATAAGTGAGGCAATCATAGAGCAGTCAGGATGTTTTCTACAGCCTGGCTGTTTTTTTAATTGGGCACAAGTATTCCAGTGAATCGGCAAGGTGACGAAAATATCACATTTGAGACTGTTTTATCATCTAAAGCTTACGACCCAGACGCCGAAAAGAACTACACTGTATATAGAACAACTCGATTGGAGTGCATGGGATGACACAACAAAAGATACCGAAAACCGTTTTGAATGCAGAAGGTGTGCGTAAATCATATGGTTCAAAAGGAAATGTACAACAGGTATTACAAGGCATTGACCTTCGTGTGACTGAGGGAGAGTTTGTCGGCATTATGGGACCTTCCGGTTCGGGTAAGACCACACTTCTCAATACATTAGCGACGATTGACCGGGCTACCGATGGCAAGATCTTTATACAAGAGCATGAGATTTCTAAAATGAAGGATAACCAACTTTCCGATATCCGTCGTCAACATCTAGGTTTTATCTTTCAGGATTACAATCTGCTCGATACGTTAACGGTCAAAGAGAATATCTTACTTCCTGTATCGTTAACAAAAATAAGTAAAACCCAAGCTGAACATGAGTTTATTGAGATTGCAGCCATTTTAGGCATTGAAGAGTTAGCGGATAAGTATCCTACTGAAATTTCAGGCGGCCAAAAGCAACGTACCTCCGCGGCACGAGCGTTAATTCACTCTCCATCACTTGTTTTTGCAGATGAGCCTACGGGTGCTCTGGACTCGAAAGCCGCTTCCAATTTACTCGAAAATTTACATGGGATCAACCAGTCACGGCACGTTACCATTATCATGGTTACTCATGACCCGCTGGCTTCCAGCTATTGTAGCCGAGTAGTTTTTCTGAAGGATGGTAAGATTTTTGCTGAATTGTATCGGGGAGAGAAAACGAGAGAATCTTTCTTCAAAGACATTCTGGATATGCAGGCCGTGCTTGGAGGGGGCGGTCCTCAATGAACATACGAAAACTCGTCATGCGTAGCATGCGGAAAAATATCAAAATGTATTATCTTTATTTTTTCGCGATGATCTTCAGCATCAGTTTGTATTTTATCTTATCTACTCTGCAAAATGATCAAACCGTAATGGAGACGGTTCAATCCAGCATGAATTTCTCAACAGCTTTTCAAATTGCAGGCATCCTGCTTATTCTTATAACGATTGTGTTTACGATGTATGCGACAAATATCTTTATCAGAAGGCGTAGTCAAGAGATTGGATTATACCAGTTGATTGGTTTGTCCAGGGCTTGGGTCGCACGGGTATTGATCTTGGAACATAGTATTCTTGGTCTAGGCGCTTTACTGATCGGAACGGTGGTTGGAACTTTGCTCTCGCGACTGTTCCTCTTACTGTTAATGAGCATCTTAGGGCTTGATGCCAAGATCGGTTTAACCTTTTCCGGTCAAGCATTACTTCAAACGATTGCTGTGTTTACTTGCTTGCTTGTGATCACTTCTTTCCAAATTGTATGGACGATCTACCGCAGTACGTTGTTGCAATTGTTTCAGGCCAATCATAGGCATGATCCATTGGTTAAACGTCCCAGCATCGTGTCAGGTATTTTAGGGCTGGCAGGGGTGTGTCTGATCGGGCTTGGTTATTATGTATCTACCTTTATTGGATACGATGCAGATGCTCTGATTTTTCTGATGTTAGTCGTGCTCGTCAGCACCATACTTGGAACTTACTTGACCTTTCATACAACGGTTAGCTGGATATTATTTGTTTATCGAAAAAGACAAAATGGAAACCTTGGCTTGGTTAACAGCCTTTCGATAGCACCATTAATGCACAGAATGAAAGGTCACGCCAACTCGCTAACGTTAATCACGATATTATCTGCGATGACAATCACGATGATTTCGCTCTCATATTCATTATATTATTCCATTGAAAAGGATGTCAGATTGGCGATGCCATTTGATTTTGCAGTGGATATGCCAGAAGATGCCGCTGTGATATCCAGTAAGTTAGAAACGGCACAGATTGCATTCGATCAACACCAGGTCGATGCCATTCAATTTAATGGCTCATGGGTGGATTATGAACAGCAGTCCAAACCAAGTCATAGCAACAGACCCTTTTTGCTTTTCTCCGCAGAGCAGATGGTGCAGGTTGGATTAAAGGTGGAACTTCCCTTGAAAAATGAAGCCATTTATCATAATTCGCGAGCAGTAATCGAGGGAATGGAAGTTCCGCCTCTAGAAGAGGTGCAGTATGCATCCAACGATGAAGTTAATCTATTAACCGTCTCCAAGAACAAGCTTCAGAATGTCATGAATTACGTTTTCCGTGGAGATCAATTACTGGTTTCTGAAGAAACGTTCAAGCGAATGAGGGACAGCATTCAGGAGGATGAGAACAAAAAATCGGTGACGTTTGAGGTTTTTAACATATTGGATAAGGAAAGATCAGCTGATGCTTCTAGCATCTTTAACGAGAATGTTGACAAAGATCGTTATCTCACCGACTTTTATTCCGCTTATGAGGGATCACGTCAAAACTTTGGAATGCTCATTTTCATTGCCGGATTTTTAGGTTTGGTCTTTATCCTTTCCACCGGAAGTATTTTGTACTTTAAACAGATGACCGAGGCCGAACAAGAGAGATCTCATTATCGGACACTGCGACAGCTCGGATTCCAGGTAGGGGATATGATGAAAGGCATCATCCGTAAACAAATCTTTATATTTTTAATCCCGCTGGGAATGGGGTTAACTCATGCTGCTTTTGCCTTGAAGGTAAGTACAATTCTCATCGCGGCGAGCATGCTGACTCCAATCCTCATCAGTATGGCAGCTTATATCATCATTTATTTAGTGTTTATGGTTGTAACCATCCGGTACTACAAAAGGATCGTCACTAATGCACTATAGAAAGGAAAACAACAAATGAACAAAAGGATTCTAAGTTCTTGTCTTGTTGGTATGGTTATGATCGCTGGCCTCTATATCTTTATGCGTGAACCATTGGATCGTTTTAACCCATTGATTAAAGAGGAATATGTATATGTTCAGGTTCAAGCTGAACCTGAAGATGATGATGGGAGATATAAGTATAGAGAGCAGGGTGTCACCGAAACTGGAGAGACCAAAAAAGTAGTATACAGCACCAGTACCCGACTCGATCAAGGTACATTCGTGAAAGTGCTCACCAAAGGTACCTATTCAGCAGACTACAAATTGATAAAAGAAGATGAAATGCCAACGAAATAAACGTTAGAAAAGATGATCATGATGCGCAGGACATCAAAAGAATAACATGAACGATCTCTTAACGTTAGCTTGATATCGGATGGATTCTTCCATTCAGATTGTCAGTGTACGCCATGTCTCCATCTGTCGTGATCACGGCGGCTTCGATATGTTTCATTTGATTCACTTTATGAATAACGGAGGCGGCATCTAACCCGAATAATTCTGTCGTATAGATGTCACAGTCCAGCGATCTATCCGCAATAATGGTCAAAGAAGCGACATTATTTTCGATGGGATAGCCTGTTTTGCTACTAAAGATATGATGGTACTGCTGTCCTTTCTTTTCTAAAACGCGCTCGTATATGCCCGAGGTAACGATGGATTGCTCTCTGATTCTGACGAGTGCTGCTGCATGACCTCGGGGTAAAAAGGGATTTTGTATCCCCACATTCCAGTGACTTGAGCCAGAAGGGGAATCGCCATGAACAAGCACATTTCCGCCCATATCGACCATAGCTGAGGTTACTCCGTTTTTCTTGAAAAAGGCCATCACCTGATCGGAAAAATAACCTTTAGCGATGGCTCCAAGGTCGACTTCCATGCCTTTTTTTAATAAATGCACGGTGTGCTGCTCATCATCGAGCTGTATATGTTCAGGGTTTAAGAGCGCCAGCACCTTCTTAATCTCTATATCCTCTGGCACATGTGCCTCGCGGAAACCGATTCTCCACAATTTGATTAATGGTCCAATCGCAATATTTAAAAAAGAATCTTCCTTCAGGCTGTGTTCTTTGCCTATCTTGATGAGATCATACAGTTCCCTGTCGACTTGGAGCGGACGGGAGGCGGCTTCTTGCTTCAACATCGCAAGCTGTGAGTGATCACTATTGGCGCTAAAGACTTTCTCGTAATAGAACAGCATGTTCTCCGCTTCCTGAGCAAGCTCTTCTGCATTCTCCCCCTCGATATATAGAGAGATTTTTGTTCCCATGAGAGGGATCATTTTCGTAAAAGATTTCATGCAAACCTCCTCCTACACTGCGCATTGTTGTCCATGATTGAGAAAAGTATGGATAAGGTCATGATCCACACTAGTCAGCTTTCTTTCGCTATGATGTGCTATAAAATAGTCCAGACTCATCTTATCAATCGGGATAGGGTAGATGTTGTATTCGGAAGGAGACTCGTCAATCCGGACACTCTCGGGAATGATCGTCAGGCCCATATTCTGTTTGGCAAGCTTCAACACCGTATGAATTTCGTTGCTTTCCATCACGATGCTCGGTTGTATTTTGTGCACACTAAGTAATTGATCGATTTGTTTACGGACGGCAGAGCCTTTGGACGTTAAAACGAGCTGTTGGCTCAGAATGGTAGGGATATCAAACGTTCCCTCCGGGATGACGGCAACATTCTTCTGATATAGTTCACAGCCGCGGGGAATAACCGCCCGGTAACTGTGTTTGCCCCAACTAAACGCATTTAGATTTGGAGAAATACTGCTCGAATTTTGCCCAATCCAGAAGTCCAATTCAACATTTTGAATCCGTTTTTCATTTTTTTCAGGCAGATCCTCTATCAGACTAATCTTATAAGTAGGATGAAGCTTTAAAAATGCAGGTAAGAAAAGGGGTGTCAAATAGGAACCCAGGCTGGGCAGAATTCCGATTCGTAACACTTTATTGCCGATATCCGATGCATAGGAGATTTCTTTCATGAGCTTGGCGTAGCTATGTTCAAGCGATGTTAAATACTGATAATAGATTTTTCCCTGTTCGGTTAATCGATACGGAAGCTTGTTGCGAGTGATCAGCTCACAATCCAACTGACTTTCGACTTTTTTGATTACCTTGGTCAGATAGGGCTGAGAAATATAAAGGGATTGGGCCGCTTTGCTAAAATTGCTGTATTTTAAAAGGCTGTCGATGTAACACAAAATATCCTGCGATTCTAATTTAGACATGTCATTCACCCTTTGTGAAAAAAATAACAAACTTTGAATTTGAGGTGATTATAACAAATTGGTTATCAAACTGCAATGAATAACTATTAGATCATTCGAGCCTTCGTATGTTAGAGTTATGCCGAAAGATCGAGTCTGACATTGACGAACATTATTTTCGAATGACAGAGAGGGGATTACGATGAATTATTTAGCTATTGTCGGCACGAATTCAGATGAATCAACGAACCGCACGCTGCTTCAATTTATGCAAAAACATTTTGCAGATGAGGCTCAGATTGACTTGTTTGAAATTAAGGATCTGCCTGCTTTTATTGAAAAGGATGAAATAGAAGATGCTGAAGTTGACATTCCAGAGAAAGTGCAGGACTTACTGGAGAAGATTTCTAACGCAAAGGGCATTATTATTGCTACTCCGGAGTATGATCATGCGATCCCTGCTGTGCTCAAAAGTGCGCTGGAATGGATCAGTTATACCACTCAAACGTTGAAAGACAAGCCGGTTCTGATTGTGGGTGCATCACATGGCTCACTTGGTTCTTCCAGAGCGCAAGCACATCTTAGACAAATTCTGGATTCTCCTGAGCTTGGAGCGAGATTAATGCCTAGCAGTGAGTTTCTTTTGGGAAAATCGCAGAGTGCATTTGATCACAGTGGCAGTCTGATCAGTGCAGAGAAAGTAGCAGAGCTTGAAGAGATTTTCAGGGAGTTTGTTTTGTTTACGGAGATCACCGCGGAACTGCTGTCCAAACGGAAGTTGAAGCAAAAAACGAAAAAATTTTCCTGGCAAGAGTAGGAGGCTGACTACAATGAAAATCATAGCAATCGTGGGCACCAATGCAAAGAAATCGTATAATCGCAAGCTGCTTCAGTTCATGCAAAAACATTTCGAGTCCAGAGCAGCCATTGAAGTTCTCGATATTACCGATGTTCCGATGTTTAATCAATCCGATAACCAAACGAACAGTGCCATTATACAATCGTTTAATGAAAAAATTATCGCAAGTGATGGCGTTATCATTGCAACTCCAGAATATAATCATTCCATCCCTTCATCCCTTAAAAGTCTGCTCGAATGGCTCAGCTTTGAAATCCATCCGCTGGCAGGGAAGCCCGTTATGATTATTGGTGCGTCACAGGGAACGCAAGGTTCCTCTCGCGCACAGCTTCATCTTCGTCAAATTCTAGATGCACCGGGTGTTGAAGCGAACGTGATGCCAGGATACGAATTTTTGCTGGGCAGTGCACATAAAGCGTTTGATGAAGCAGGCAACCTGAACAATGAAGGCACGATTGATTTCCTGGAGGTTTGTTTCTTGCGGTTCCTCCGTTTTGCGAAAATATCCAATCAGCTCAACGAGGAAGAAGAGTTCACCTATAAACCAGGTGTGTATGAAGTCAATGCCATCGGTCACAGTGGGAATCTTCCAATGAAGGTATCCTTTAGTGAGAATCGGATTGAAAGCATCGACATCGATTCGAAAGGAGAAACCGAAGGCATCGCCGATGTTGTTTTTGTAAGAATCCCGAATAAAATTATCGAAGGACAGACACTCAATGTGGATGCGCTCTCCGGTGCTTCTGAAACGAGTAACGCGGTCATTAACGGTGTTGCCAAAGCGGTTAAGCTTGCCGGCGTGAATCCGGATATCCTGAAAAGACGTGCAAAACCTGCCAGCAGCCAGATGAAGGATGATGAGGAATATACTTGTGACGTGGTCGTTGTAGGGGGAGGCGGCGCGGGTTTAAGTGCTGCTGCAACAGCTTTACAACATGGAGCCAGTGCGATTGTGCTTGAGAAATATCCAGCTGTGGGGGGCAATACGATTCGTTCAGGTGGCCCTGTGAATGCCGCAGATCCGGTATGGCAACAGCAGTTTAACGAAAATCCAGGAGAAAGACAGACCATTGAAAATTTATTAAGTACGGATGAGAGCCTGATCCATCCCGAATATATAGATGATTTCCAAGCTCTAAAAGAAGAGTTTAGAGCATATCAGGAAAAGTTCGGTACACAAAAGGCTTATTTATTCGACTCTCCGTTGCTTCACAGAATGCAAACCTATTTCGGGGGCAAACGAACGGACTTGAATGGCAATACGATCTACGGACAATATGATCTGGTCAAAGTACTTACGGACCGTGCCTTGGAAAGTGTGCAGTGGCTTGAAGATATCGGGGTCGAATATGATAAGAGCATCGTATTTGCTCCAGTGGGTGCCCTGTGGCGACGTGGTCATAAACCTGTCAAAAGTTATGGCTCAGCCTTTATCATCGCACTTAGCAAGTATGTAGAAGAAAATGGCGGACAAATTATTACAGATACTCCGGTTAAACAGTTAATCATCGAAGATGGAAAAATAGCAGGTGTTATTGCAACTGGAGTTAACGGACAGAAAATCACCGTTCATGCGAAAGCCGTTGTGCTTGCTAGTGGTGGGTTTGGTGCGAATACGCAGATGCTCAAGGAATATAACACGTACTGGAGCCACATCGATGATGATATCAAAACGACGAATTCCTATGCGATGACAGGGGATGGGATATCACTTGGCAAAAGCGCAGGAGCGGCATTAACAGGAATGGGTTTCACACAAATGATGCCTGTAGCCGATCCAGAGACTGGTGAACTGTTCAGTGGACTGCAAGTACCACCTGAGAACTTTGTCATTGTTAACAAAAAAGGTGAGCGTTTTGTTAATGAATTTTCTGGACGGGATGTCTTGACTAAAGCGGCCATTGAACAGGGAAGTTTATTTTATCTAATCGCTGACGATGAGATCAAGAAAACCGCAGCGAATACCAGCCAAGAAAAGATAGATCGGCAGGTTGAAGCGGGTACTCTTTTTAAAGCCGATACGATTGAAGAACTGGCAGTGAAAGTGGGTATGGACCCTCAGGTTCTCAGAACAACGATTGATAAGTATAACTCCTATGTGGATGCAGGGTTTGATCCCGAGTTCCACAAGGATACGTTTAGCTTAAAAGTGGAAAAAGCCCCATTTTACGCTACGCCTAGAAAACCTGCCGTACACCATACGATGGGCGGGATCAAGATTGATACTCAAACCCGTGTATTGGATGAGAACGGTCAGCCGATTGCTCATCTGTACGCCGCCGGGGAAGTAGCAGGAGGGATACATGCAGGTAATCGTTTGGGCGGTAATGCCTTGACCGATATCTTCACATTTGGACGGATTGCCGGTAAAACGGCTGTTGAAGAAATAGAATGATGTTGAGAAACGGCAAAAAGAATTAAAGTCCTCATGCATATTGGATACAAATTTCATAATTTGAATAACCCGCTATACATGAGGATTTCAGCGTGTATATCGGGTCTTTTTACGTTGAGAATAACTTCGTTACGACGGGAACATATAGCGTTGCAAGACAATATAAAATTGACGCGTGTAAAAGGGGAACTTCCACAAATTCAAAATGTAAGCGCTATAAAAATTTGTAGACACGTGCTGGGAAAGAGTGATATATTGTTTCTGTAAGAAACAATATTATTTATAACGAACATAAAAATAAGAAAAAGGATGGGATACACGATGAACAGCATCGAAACAACACTAAAATCCTTTGACGGAACACAGCTTTATTTCAGCAAAAATTCAGTTGAGGATGCGAAGGCAGCCGTAGTCATTGTACATGGATTGGCGGAGCATGCCAGCCGATATGATTATTTGACTGAGAAACTGAACGAGCGTGGATTCAACGTATATCGTTTCGACCATCGGGGTCATGCGAGATCGGAAGGACAGCGCACATTTTACAGTGATTTTCATCATTTGATCGATGATGTCAACGCTGTAGTAGAGGTGGCCTTGCAAGAAAGTGGAGATACCCCACTGTATATCATTGGACATAGTATGGGTGGCTTTGCTTCATCATCATTTGCAACGAAATATCCGGGAAAAGTAAAAGGCATCGTTTTGTCGGGAGCGCTTACTCGTTATAATACCAAGGTGGCTGGGGACCTGCCGATGGATCTGCCTGCAGGCACCTATTTCCCGAATGAACTTGGCAGCGGCGTATGCAGCGTTCCTGAAGTTGTATCCGCTTACGCGAGTGATCCACTGGTAGAAAAGCAGATTTCCGTAGATTTGTTTAACAGTCTGGGATATGGAGTAGAATGGCTGAAAGAACATGCAAAGCAATTCGTTGATCCGGTGCTTGTGTTACACGGAGCGAATGATGGACTGGTTAGCGAAAAGGATTCCCGAGACTTTTACGGAGATATCGCTTCGACAGATAAAACACTGAAAATCTATGCACATCTCATGCATGAAATTTTTAACGAAACGGCGCGGGATGAAGTGATTGAAGAAGCGATCTCATGGATTGAAAAACGAATCTGATTTCAGTAGAGTAATAGAGAGAGAATTCGAAGACGAAAGGGATTACGCATGAAATTAGATTGGATGGGTGACCATCGGGAGCTTGTCGAGAAGATCATCAAGTACGGCAATGCTTACTCGAACACCTACAAGCTGCAACGAAGTTACGGAACAGATATGACGTTCTCTGCAGCCCAGATTCAGACGCTTGAATATATTCTGGAAGCAGAGGATCAGGAAGAGAAGATGTCCGAGATGGCCGCACGTTTGGGCGTTAGCCGTAGCACCTTTTCCAAAAATGTGAAAAATCTGACCGAAAAAGGACTGCTTGAAAAATATCATCTGAGTGGTAACCGCAAAGATATTTATGTCAAACCGTCTGCCAAAGGGCGGGAGGTATATACGAAGTACACCGCATTTGTTCGTGAGCTTTGTTTTGATGACATATTTAAGCTCGCAGATCAGATTACGGAAGCCGACAAAAAAAGCTTTATTCGTATCATGGATCTGTTCGCTGATGTACTCGTCTGGTACGGTGAAAAAGAACAAGAACCGCGCAAACTCATTAAAATCGAGCCATATAGCGACTAATTCACCATTACCTGAACGACAATTATGAAATGAAAGTAATCCCCTTACAGCGCTCTATCCGCTTTAAGGGGATTTTTTACTTACAGGACAGTCCGTAGCCCATTCCCTCCGCGTGTGTCGGTCATACAGTATAAAATGCCTAATGCAGCAATGCTGTATAACGATGCTAAACGCAGGGAGTGGGATGTGTGAAAACAAATATTAAAACAAAACTGACCGGACGTGTCATATTCAAAGGTGACCCAGGGTATGAAGCGGCACGTAAAAACTGGGACCCGCATACCGACAGGTACCCTAAAGTCTTCGTTTTTGCTCAAAAAACGAAAGATGTCTCCAACGCCATCAAATGGGCTCGCCAAAATAATGTACCCATCCGGCCGCGGAGTGGAAGACATGCGCTTGAGGTTAATCTGTCACAGGTGAATGGCGGGATTGTCATTGATGTTAGTGATCTGAACACCATCAAGCTGAACAAAAAGACAGGAACCGTGGTTGTGGGAGCAGGCAACCGTGTTGGGCGAATTGCACATACACTTGCACGTCAGGGGTTTATCGCTCCATTCGGGGATAGCCCAACCGTTGGTATAGGTGGTATTACACTTGGGGGAGGGATTGGGCCTCTTCAACGAACGATTGGTCTGATCAGTGATAATCTGCTGGAATTTGAGATGGTGGATGCAAACGGGAAAATCATTCGTGCGAACAAAAAATGCAATGCAGATCTGTTCTGGGCATCGCAAGGTGGCGGCGGAGGAAACTTCGGGGTCTACACCCGTTACAAATTCAAAGTACGCCGGGCGCCAGCCAGAGCGACAGTATATCGAATTACCTGGCCCTGGGCTCAGTTCGAGAAAGTGCTCAAAGTGTGGCAAAAGTGGGCGCCTTCCGTTGATACCAGGCTGGGGAGTGAACTGTCCATCGGGCCCAAAAAGGGTGGCAATGTCAGTATGGAAGGTTTGTTTCTGGGTTCTAAATCCGAGGCACTGCGTTTGTTAAAGCCAATGACCAGCACGGGCACACCTTCCCAGACGATCATACGTTCAGTGCCTTACACAGAGGCTGTTACTTTTCTTCTACCTCCAGATCCTGTACTTACTCAGAGATACAGTAATCAATTTTCCTCTGGATTTGGACGAAAGCCGTTTCCTGATCGGGCCATCAAATCGATGCGAGCGTTTCTGGAAAATGTGGAAGGAGAGTTCGCCGGATTCTTTTTCCTCAACTGGGGCGGAGCTGTCAGTCGTAAATCACCTACCTCCACAGCATTCTACTGGCGTAAAGCCAAGTTCTATGTGGAATGGAACAGTTCCTGGACGAAACCGTCTCAGGCGGCTAAAAATATTGCCATTGTGCGTAACACACGCCAAAAATTACAGCCTTACATCGTCGGTTCCTACATTAATGTACCGGATCAAGGCATCAAACGTTCAGGTCCGGTGTATTACGGGGCGAACTATGCGAGATTACGCAGAGTCAAAGCCAAGTACGATCCCCAAAATGTGTTCAACAACCCGCAAAGCATTCCTCCGGCACGTGGCCTGTAGTTATATAAAAGGAAGCGAGATCAATCAGAATGGTGTTATTGAAAAAATGAATATAATGGAAAAGGAGCCGCATGTTGCGGCTCCAGCGAAGTGCACATGCTCTGGCCTGTTACTTTTTCTGGTTAGCCAGCCACTCCATAAGCGTTACGGTTTTACCTTTGATTTTCACAGGTTTACCATTGAAGTCTTTGGCAATGTCATTGTTTAAAACAGGAATCCAGGACCAGTGCCCGTTGTACTCATATGGCGTGTTATCGCCGTTTCCTTTGGTGTATACTCCACTCATATCCAGCACCTTATCAAAATAGGAGTAATGAGCATTTTTGGCGCCCGCAGCAACCAGGCGCTTGTAGGTAGCTGTTGATGTTTTGGACGTATCCACCGTCTGATCCGCTCCTGCAGCCGTGAACCAGATCGGAATATTTTTCAGTTTAACGATATCCTGTTTGGTCAACAAACGATCCTCGTAAGCTTCTGCGGAAGGATAAGCAGCTGCGAAGTAATCCGGGTTCGCAAGCAGCATATTCAGAGTCATAAATCCGCCATTGGAGCAACCGCCAATGTAGATTCGGTCTGTATCAATATCCGTTGCATGCTGTTTCACGTATTGCTTGATCAACGCGGTTAGCGGTTTCGTATACATACTCTTTCCGTCTTTGGTATATTGCCCGGTTCCATCATTCATCCAGAAGGTTGGAGTCTGGGGCACCAATACAGCGGCATCACCAAAATACTTCTGGATAGATTCATCGGCTAAAGCTGTCACTTTATTACCCAGCAGGGCAATTCTCGGATCAGTACCTCCTTCACCGGCACCATGAAGCCAAATGATCAACGGTTTTTTCTTGCTGGTTTCCGGCATATAGGAAGCGTACGTTAGATTAATCTGACCGAACTTGGAGTCGTTGTAACTGAATTTGCCGGATGTATCAAACACATCAACACCTTGTTCGATCATGGTATGCGGGGTGTCTGGTCTTGTGGTCATATGCTCAATGGCATTGCCCATGTTATCTTGAAGGGATTTTTGCTGAACAATCGTATATTGAAGGTCAACATACTTATTGGTAAATGACTGTAGATCAAACATAAACGGGCTTGTTGTCATTAGATCGGGATGGACTTTCATCTCTATCGTAATATATTGTCCTGTGGACAGGGAAGTTTTGTTGCCATCTTTGTCCGAAAGGTAAACTTTCTCAATCGTTCGGCTACTGCTGTCGGAGCCATCATACTTTTGCTGTGTTTGAAAATTTATCATTGGATAACTGCGTTCTGCAAAAACCTTGAATGTGTCTTTGGTCAGTGTATTTCCTTGAACGGTTATGCCTGTATCCAGAATGATCTTGTAAACACCAGGACCCCAGTCATAACCTTTGGTTACGAGGGAATAAGAGAGAGGAGAGCGTGAGTCGACAGAATTGTTTGCGCTTACATTTGTAGATACGAGAAGAGTGGAAGTTAAAGCCAGAACCAGGAAACCTGAAAGCAGTCCTTTTTTCATCTTCATCAGCATATACCTCCGAATATATTATGTATGTCGCTTTTCTTATTGTACCATTTCAGGAGGAGCATAGGAAATATTGCACCATTTCCAGCTGTTTAACACGCAAAAGAACCGCTTGAAAATCACCTCTAGGTGAGATCCAAACGGTTCTTTTTATGTGTATTAGTGTTTAACTGCTTCGCCGGCAAACACTTCTACGTTCATTGGTGCAGCCATGAATGCCGCAGCTTGTTGAACAAACGCTTGGAAGTGAGCACTAGCGTTGTGGGCAGCGGTTGCTGGCTCATCTTTCCACAGCTCGATCATCGTGTAGCTTTGCTCACGTTCTGTGCTTTTCACTAGATCGTAGCTGATGTTGCCTTCTTCTTGACGTGTCGCAGCGATCAGTTCTTTGGCAGCAGCCAGGAAAGCTTCTTCTTGAGCGGCTTGTACTTGCAAATGTGCGTGAATGATAATCATAGTTGTGACCTCCAGAAAGTAGTTTGTATATATGAGTAAAAAATCAAGTGCTCCACTAATCCTTATTATTGAAGTCGTTTGAGCAACTTAAAAGCAAATGTTGTTTGAGCCTAATTATGCCCAAGTTGTGATTGTATCTACAGGCAGACGGTAAGATGGGTGACCTTCTTTGGCAGATTTACCGATCGAGATCAGCATAACCGGTTGATAACGGTCTTTATCCATGCCGAATGTTTCAGCGATTTGTGCTTTTTCGTATCCGCCAATTGGGTTTGTATCATAACCGTGAGCACGTGCAGCCAGCATCAATTGCATGGAAGCCAGACCAGCATCGATCAGGTTAACGTCACGCAGATCGGAAGCAGGCATATGGTCGTAGTAAGGTTTAACCACTTTCACTTGTTGTTCAGCGATTTCTTTAGGCATATATCCATGCTCTACCGCTTTACCGAAGATCTCTTCCAAGTACTCTCCATTCTTCATATCGATAAACACACCGATTACAGCGGCAGAAGTCAGCACTTGATTTTGGTTGAATTTAGCAAGTGGTGCGAGCTTTTCTTTGCCTTCAGGTGTATCAACAACAAGGAAGCGCCAAGGCTGCATGTTTACGGAAGATGGAGCACGGGAAGCTTCTGCTAAAATTTCAGTCATTTCTTCACGGCTGATTTTTACTTCTGGATCATACAATTTGACGGAACGACGACCGTACGTAATTTCGTTAAAATCATTTGTTTTTTGGAATTTGCTTTGTGTTGTAGACATGGGAATCTCTCCTCTATATATGGTTTAAAAATTGTTTTGCATACGTTCCAAGAAATCGGCCAGTGCCTGAATCTCATCTTCACTGAAACCATCCAGAATCTGATGAATATAATTGGTTTTCTCTGCTTTATATCCTTCAATCTGTTTGCGCCCATGATCCGTTAGACGAACAAAAGTTACCCGATTATCCTCAGGATTTTTGCGTCTTGTAACCATCTGATCCGCTTCAAGTTGTTTCAGGTGGCGTGTAATTGCTGCACTGTCGATGTTAATGATCTTCTGGAGCATGGATTGGTTGATCTCATCTACCTGATCCAGCTCGTGCAGAATTTCAAAGCGAGAGGAACTGATCCCGGTACAGCGTTCAAACTTGGGACTGATTTTGTTCCCCAGCACATTCAGCAGATTAATGATCTGCTCTTCTTTGGAAACCATACGTGTCATGACTAGACCTCCCGGGTGAATCCAATCAACAACGGCGTATGTTAACAAATAATTAAAGTTGCCAGTATACAATGCCATTGCTTCATGATTCTGTAGCTCTCTCAATCGTTGATGGATCAATAGTTGATACGTCAATCATTGATGGCTCAATTAATATAACATGTCATAGATAAGAATGCAACAGGTTGAAAAAAAGAAAAAATGGATTTTTTTAAACTATCTTATCGTAGATATTCATAAAAAGGAGAGGTTAATAATATAGGTTGTCCCTAAAAGAATAATTTAACTCGGCATGAGTTTTATTGAGAATTATTATCATTCAAACTATAATGAAAATAAAAAAGTGTCGGCTTTTGCTAGTGAAACGGAAAAAACAAATTATTAATCTGGTGAGAAGCAGGACTTATCATAAGGAAAGGGAGTTATCATGGAAAGTAATGACTGGATTAAACGACTGGAGCAACTATATCTTTCGTCTGTTCACATCTGCCAATATGCTGGCATTCCAGGACAAGCCGAGCACAGGGTATGGAGAAGATTTGCCGTATGCAGAGTAATGGATGGCAGAGGGACTTTGACAATCGATAATGTAATGCATACGGTGTCCCGCGACGATTGGTTTATGCTTAGCCCAGGTATGCACGTGGAATTACAGACGGATATAGAAGCCCCGGTCCGATATCAGCTCATCTTATTTTCCGGTGTTGGACTTGTTCGAACGCATAATGTATGGCGAACCGAGGCCTTTGATTTTCCCATTACGGGGAAGCTCAAACTTTCTTCCATTAGGCGAGATATTCAAGAAAAGATGGATCGATTATTTTATAAAAATTTCACTGGAGCAGAATCGGAAAACATAGGCAAGAAATATCTTGTGCACCAGCTACTAATACAGTTGATGACTTATGTGCAACCCTTTAGTCAACCTCAGGCAGGAATGGATCTGGCCATAGATTATATGACACATCACTATACGAAGGAAATTCGAATACATGACATGGCCCGCCTGGCAGGACTTAGTGTGAATCATTTTATAAGATCATTCAAACGTCAATTTGGGATGACACCGATCGATTATATCCTGAAACTACGGATGAATAGGGCTAAACAGCTATTGTTTTCTACAGACAAAATCAAGATGATCGCGGAGCAGGTCGGATACAAGGACGAGCACTATTTCAGCCGGGTGTTTAAGAAAAATGAAGGTGTTGCTCCAGCTTTTTATATGAAAAATAAAGTTAGCCGTATTGCAACATTGTACTATGGGTTGGATGATGTTGTTCTAACACTCGGATTGAAACCTGTGTCTGCTTTATCTTATGTTCAGAGAGTAGCTCATCCTACCCTAATGCCTGCACATCAAGCCAATTCTTTTCAAGGACTTATTCTGGACAGTTCCGGTCAGAACTATGATAAGTTGAAGAGATTGCAGCCAGATTTAATCATTACGAGTGACCGTATGAAACCGAATGAATCCCTGCATCACATTGCTCCTACAGCTATCCTTAAACACACGAATCAAGTTGGCGAAAGTCTGCTGTATATGGCGGATATTATGGGACGTAAAGAACATGCTATTCGCTGGATTGAACAGCATGCGGATTTAAGCCATGTTCTTCAAAAGCGTATTCACTCCGAATGGGGAAGGCAGTCCGCTATGTTTATCCGCGTTTCCTCCCAATTTTATCGAATGTATGGATTGCATAATCAGACGGGTTCCTTGCTGTATGACGATATGGGATTACATATGCCAGAGGATTACCCAAGCGAACAGTGGGCTGTGGAGATGAACATCAATGATGTGCAGTTATACAACGCGGATCATCTATTTATTATGGTGGATCCGACAGAAGAAGCCCGTATTCAATTGCAACGTTTGCTGAAGTCTGATGAGTGGATGACATGCAAGGCTGTACTGGAAGGCCGTGTTTATGATGCAGGGGATATTTTCTTCCAAACGCTGGGTCCAACCGGACGTATAAGGGCTATGAAGTATGTAGCCAAGAAGCTTGGTGTTGCCTTAGGGTGATATTTTACACGTAAAGAGAGTGGAATAATCCATGGAAAGCTTGTTTGCTTTTCCCTACCATAATGATAATGATTATTATTATTAAGTAGAGAAGGGGAATTATAACGAATGCTAAGACAGAGAACAGCCTATATGATCTTGTTGTCCTTGCTCATGCTCGTTCTAGCAGCATGTGGCAAGACAACAACGGAAGGAACAGATGCAACATCTTCAAAACAGAATACGACGGCGGAAGAGAAGGGCACACAAACAGTCAACCACCTGAAGGGTACTTCGGTTGTACCCCAAAAAATAGAGCGCATGGTTGTGTTATCTGCCGCCTATATTGATCACATGCTTAGCATTGGAGAGAAACCTGCGGGTGTTAATGTAGAAGTACGTTACGGTGGAGATTACTTGCCCTATCTGGCAGATCAGCTTCAGGGTGTTCCAACGGTAGGTTCGGCAGATAGTCCCAACCTTGAAGCCATTGTTCAGATTGATCCCGATGTGATTGTAATTGAAAGTCGAACAGCTGAAAATTCATATGATCAGTTGGAGAAAATTGCTCCTACGATTGTATTGGGTGACGATTGGATGGACTACAAAGACGATACAACGTATTGGACTCAGGATTTGCTGACTATTGCTGGAATGTACAATAAGGTTGATCTGGCTAAAGAAAAGATTGCGGAAGTAGAGCAACAAGCCGATCAGCTTAAAGGTAAAATCGAACAATTGGATACGAAAAAATTGGCATATCTGAGAGTGAGGGAGAAGAACCTGCAAATTTATGCGGCCAAAGGTCACCCTACGAATACACTTTTGTATCATGATCTTGGGTTTGAACCTTCTGCTGTGACACCTGCTGACCAACGTGAGGATTTATCTATGGAGAAGATAGCAGATATCGATGCCAATTATGTTGTGCTTGAAGCTGACCCCAATGCCCAGGATTATTTAAGCAAGATGAAAGAAAGCGCACTTTGGAAAAACGTCCCGGCTGTTGGAGCTGATCAGGTCTATCAAACCGACTCCTTCTGGCTATTTAAAGGGTGGGGAGTTATAGGACGAAGCGAAATATTAAATGAAATTAAAGATATGATTCAATAGATGGTACTTTATTCAGGGAATGATCGTTCAGAGATGGTAGCTGTTTTGGAAACGTCTTTTGTGACGAGTATCCGTGGGGCCGATGAATCTTCCACCTATGCTTTTGCTGTCGGTGACTTGCTGCATGATGAGAAGAGAGACTTGATATTACAACAACAAGCCATACAACAGGGACTGGATCAAGACGGCACAGGAAGTGTGGCGGTAGGTACCCTTTTTGCCAAGCGATATTCGGTATGGGTTATGGCTGTAATCTCAGCTTGCAGTCTATATGATACTCTTCTGAATATCGAGGATGATGTTGTCCGATTTGAATTGAATGGCACGGGCGGCATGCGCTATGAGACTCGGTTGGAAAGAAGTCTAGATAATGGTTCAGGACTGGGGATTGGGGCAAATGTAGCTCCAACTAGTGAGGTTTTGGCTCAGCGCAGGACAGAAATTAGTATGCTACGGGATAGTTTACAGCTGCACTTGGGACGTATATTCCAATCAGTTGCAGCGGCAACGGGAGCTAACCTGAGGGTTATGAATGCACTGGTTGCTCATAATGTGCAACAATTGCTTACGCGACTGATCGAAGATCAAGCGATATGGAAGACGGATAAGCGACTTCAGCTTATTAAGGATGATGTACAAGTATGGCTAGAGGAATCAACGAATAATTCATTTTTCACTCGGTTTCAACGCTTTGAACATCCGGAGTGGCAGGGGCCGCCGCTTCTGATCCGCAGGTATTGCTGTCTGGCGTATCAAGTGGGTAGCGGCAGTTCTGCCCACGGCTATTGTAACACCTGTCCAAAACTAGATTCAGAATCGCGACAGCGGATGCTTTTGAGGTAGTAGTCATTTCATACGAATACTAAAATCAGTTACAGTCGGTGTATTTCCCGAAGGTAGCTGTTTTTTGCTATGAGCTTAAGACTCGACGAATCCCTGTGAATTAGGCGGCTCACATAGCTAGTCTTAGACATAAAGTAAATGAATACAACATCGGTAGAAGGACTCTTCTGTAAGGAAGGAGGATTGTCTTGTGAGTAGCATACCTAAAAAGAAGAGAAAATTAAAATTATCTTTAACTGGAAAAACACGGCGAAAAGTTAAAAAGAAGTCAAAAACAAGGTTGATTTTAGTTAAAAAAAATAAATCTCATATAAAGAATAAACATAAAGCTAAAAGAAAAAGGAGATGTGATCCTCTTTATTTACGGGGACCAAGAGGGTATCCAGGGATAAAGGGGGCAACAGGTGGAACCGGAGCTACTGGAGTGGCTGGAGTAACGAGTGTGAGGGGAACAACTGGAGTCAAGGGAGAAATTGGGGCAACAGGTGCGACCGGAGTTATTGGAGATGCCGGAGCCACAGGTGTGACGGGATCGACTGGAGCTACCGGTGCGACGGGCACAGTAGGAGCCCCACCGGAGCAACGGGACCCACCGGAGCCACCGGAGCGACTGGTCCTAATTTTGCAACCGAAGGCTTTTCGGCTTTTCTCGCCAATCTGACTACGTCTACAAGTACACAATTAACAAACTGGTCGACAGCCAGTCCGTTCTACACTAGTCCTAACTTTAATGCAACAACAGGCAATTATACGATTCCAGCGACAGGAAGGTATTCAATTGAAGCCACAATTAACTATGCAACAACCGCGGCCATTGCTCTTTCTCTGGGTGCAGGAGTAAATCCGGCTTTTCTGGTTCAGAGAACATCGCCAACCGTAACAACATTAGTGAGTGGATTGTTGCCCGTTCTGAATGTAGCTGTTACGTTGCTTACCCTTAGAGCTGTGCTCGGTAGCAGTTCTGTTACATTAGCGGTGGAAGTGGCTTTAAATGCAGGCGACGTCATTGGGCTGTTCTATGCTGCGAATGGCCTTACCATTTCACTCAACTTAGGTAGTGGTTCGACGAATGGGATTTTCTGGTCTGTTCATCAGATGACTTAGGCACGCCTATATAAAAGGTCATGTAAGAGGGAACAAAATAATTTGGCAGAATTACAACAAAGGGGAGTCACAGAAAAACAGACTTGGAGCAGATCTGAGTCTGTTTTTTGGATGCTCTCCAGTTATCTTCATTGAATCAAGGGCATCTCAGCTCTACTTTTCAACATAGTGATCTTCTTTAGTATCAAGAAACAAGTATACCCATCATTTTTAGGTCGAATGACAATTACGTTTCAGTTAGCTTCCGCTGCCGGATTTCAACTCATATAATAACGCTAATTACATTCGGGTATTGCAATGCAACCTTGGGATAAGTATGTATGAATGCAACGGAGCCTGTTCTAGATAGATTTATGAAAGGGTTGATGAAGTATGGGCCTCGAAGCTTTGAATGAACGTGTGAAGCATGATTTAGCGTCATTATGTTTTGGAGGTACCAGTTGGGTTCGTACAAGAGAGCATGCAGAAGGGCATGTCTATGATGTTGTTATTGTAGGCGGTGGACAGAGTGGTCTTGGGGCCGCATTTGGACTTTTGCGTGAACGAATCTCGAATATTCTGGTCATCGACGAAAATGTGGCTGGACAAGAAGGACCATGGGAAACTTATGCACGTATGGTAACCTTACGGACACCAAAACACCTAATTTCTATCGATTTAGGGATTCCATCGCTGACGTTTCGTGCATGGTGGGAGGCTCAGGCAGGTGTTGAAGGATGGGAGAAGATCGATAAAATTCCTCGCGGAGACTGGATGAATTATTTGCGTTGGTATCGTGAAATCCTGGGTCTCCCAGTGCAGAACGAAGTTAAGTTGAATCTCATTGAGCCTGGACGGGAGGGAATCCATCGGCTACATGTAATCGAAAAAGGAAGTCGTGAAAAGCACATTTTGGCTCGGAAAGTTGTGCTTGCGACCGGTATTCAAGGAGGCGGCGAGTGGCATGTACCCTCACTAATCTCAGATCATCTGCCGCGAGAGTTGTATGCCCATACTTCAGAAGGGATTGACTTTGAGCGGTTAAATGGAAAAAAGGTGGCAGTACTCGGCGGTGGGGCCTCGGCTTTTGATAATGCAAATCACGTGCTGGCCTCAGGTGTGGCTGAAGCTCATGTTTTTGTCAGACGTGCACAATTACCACGTGTCAATCCCATTCGCCAAATGGAACAATCCGGCATGATCGAGCGGTTTCACGCTTTGCCTATTGCGGATAAGTATCAGGTGATATCTCACTTTTTCAAATATAATCAGCCACCTACCAATGATACGTTCAACCGCGCTGCATCTTGGCCTGGATTCGAGCTGCATCTGGACTCGCCTTGGTTAAGCGTGCAAGCTACGGATCAAGGGGCAAAGGTTGAAACTCCCCATGGAAGTTATACATTTGATTTTCTTATTATAAGTACAGGTCTGCTCAGCGATCCCGCTCTTCGTCCTGAACTGCAACTCGTGGATCAGCATATTGCTCGCTGGCAAGATTGTTATGAAGCCCCGTTGGAAGTTCGGAATGCCCTACTTGATGCACACCCTTTTTTAACGCCCGGATTTGCAATGACCAGTAAAAGTGAACAGGGAAAAGCGCTACTGCATGGCTTGTTTATATTCAATTATTCGGCACTGGCCAGTTGTGGGTTGTCTGCTTCAGCGATATCGGGCACCAGAAGCGCTATTCCCAAACTGGTTTCAGGTATAGCCGATCAATTGTTCCTCGATGACCGGGAGGAGACACTTCGTGAGTTTTATGATTACAATGAAGCGGAGTTTACGGAGACATGGGCGAAACGCCCGGTTCTTGGCTGATGCAACCCTATGATCGTTTTCGTGCAGCAGGTGAAGCTGCACGTTTTTTTTGTTTTTTTACAATGTGACTTACACTCGGTGTTGATTTGTTGTAAAATGTCGTTTGGATCATGTTAAAGGCAGGGATAAGAAATGGAACAAAAGAAACAAATAAAACAAATGAATTATGAGCAATTCAGGGCTCATGTGAAAAAGGCATCACGTATACGCAATGTACCTCTAATCAAAATTGTAGCTTTTCAAGAGAAATTTATGAAAATTGAGGAAGTGCAGTTCTATGATGTAGAGCAAAATTTTATGAGTGTACAAGCTTGTAATACGTTGTGGATGAACCTTGAGAACAAATCATTCCGTAATATGGTGTCCCAACCATTACAGGTTTATCGGCAGATGCCTAATCTTGGGCGGCTTTCTTTCGAGAATCTGATCCGAGAATTATATGACACCGCTGTACCGATCCTGATTGATTATGATCCTGATGAATATTATACGCTGGAACAGTTAATGGAGATATTGGCAACGGATGAGGAGAAGCTGATCGAGCAACTGGAGATGGGAAGATTCAAGGATGCTTTTATTAATGAAGAAGGTAAATGGTTGAAACCAAAGCCGGAAGTGGGAACCACGGAGTGAATGTAGAAATACACCCGTATTATACAAAAACGTCAAAATCCTGCAGCACTGCCACCAGAAGCGGCGGTTGTTGCAGGATTTTTAACGACAAGTCTTACTGAGCACGACGAACTACAAATCCATCTCTGCAACCATTGGGAGATCCGGGTATCGATAAGACACGCTTGCCCTGAATCAGAATTCCTTTATCTCTGGCACAGAAGGCGGGTGATCTTAGTAATGCTACCGCGCATACAGTCACCGGGGCAAGCCGGATGGGGGATGATCGTTTCGGTTTCCGGCAGAATCCCCCACCAGGCATAATAGACGGGTTTGCCTTTTAGCCAATTATGGCTTGTTCCTGTCTGAATCAGATTTTTGTTTGCAAAACCGTCGATACCAATCCATGCAGATGAATACGAGCGGCGTGAAGAAGGAAGAACATATGGAACAGTCGACTCCGCAGAGATTCGTCTGTAGGATTGCCTTAATTTTCTTTTTACATAACCACTGGGACTAGATTATCAGATGCGTGCTATGGACTATTGGATAGGGACACTTGGACAATCAAATCAGTCGAATGGTGAAAGAATTTGAAGGTTTTTAAATTATTTTGAATGAAAATGATTGTTTTTTGCGGGATTTATGATACTATAGAAGCAGTTGGAGGAATGCATATGCTGACTGAAGAACGATATGCCGCAATTGTAGAACGCTTACATTTGCAGGGCATTGTGAAGTTGCAAGAGCTTGTTGATGTGTTGGGTGTTTCTGAATCCACGATTAGAAGAGATTTGATTGATCTGGAAAGCCGTCAGATGCTCAAACGGATTCATGGTGGTGCTTCACTGGTGAACGAAAAATCATTAGAACCAGGCATGGAGGAAAAAACGTTCAAAAACATTCAACAAAAGACAGTGATTGCCCGGCTGGCAGCGCAGGAAATCCAGAATGGAGAGTGCATCTATCTAGATGCCGGCACAACAACACTCGCTATGATCCCTTTTATAGAAGCCAGGGATGTAACAGTGGTGACCAATGGATTGTCCCATGTGGAGGCGCTGGTAAGCAAACGAATTCGCAGTTACTTGCTGGGTGGCATGATGAAAATTCATACCAAAGCGGTGATCGGCAGCATTGCGCTGCAGAACATGGACAATTTCCGATTTGACAAGTGTTTTCTAGGAAGTAACGGAGTAGACCCGGAAATGGGGTATACAACTCCTGATCCAGAGGAAGCCTTGATTAAGAGGCGTGCACATCAATTGTCAGGGAAATCTTATGTGCTGGCTGATTCCAGCAAAATTGGGGATATTACTTTTGCCAAATTGTTTGATTTGGAGGAGGCCGATCTGATTACGGAGCGAATGCCAGAACATTGGCGGACGGTAATCACCCAGAAAACTAAAATAATTGAGGGATAGCGATGATATATACGATAACACTCAACCCGTCCATTGATTACATCGTCGAAGTGCACGATTTGAAGCTTGGCGGGCTTAACCGCATGAATCGGGATTTGAAACTACCTGGCGGTAAAGGCATTAACGTTTCCAGAATTCTGAATCAACTCGGTGCTGCGAACACAGCTATCGGATTTTTGGGTGGATTCACGGGACGTTTCATTAATGACAAGTTGCAGGAAGATGCGATTCAAACAGATTTTGTCACCATTGCAGATGACACTCGCATTAACATCAAGCTGAAGCATGGAGATGAGACAGAAATTAACGGTCTTGGACCAGCGATTCGAACAGAAGAGGCCGAGCAATTATTGAATAAACTGTCTTCTTTGCAAAAAGGAGATATCGTCATTCTCTCTGGCAGCGTTCCGCCATCACTTGGTTCAGACTTCTATGATCGTCTTATTCATGTATGCAAGCAGACGCAAGCCGAGTTTGTTATTGATACTACAGGACCTGCACTGATGGAAGGACTTGTTCATCAGCCGCTGCTGGTGAAGCCGAACCATCATGAACTAGCTGAATTGTTTGGCGTAACCATTGAAACCCGTGAGGAATTGGTCGCCTACGGACGTAAATTGCTCGAAGCAGGTGCCAAACATGTGTTGATCTCCATGGCTGGAGAAGGAGCATTGTTTATCACCGAGACAAATGTCTATCACGCAACTGTACCTAAGGGGACTGTGAAAAATTCCGTTGGTGCAGGTGATTCGATGATTGGCGGATTTGTGGGTACCTACGTGCTGCAGGGAGACTTGCTTGAAGCATTCCGTGCAGGGGTAGCTTCCGGCAGTGCGACAGCCTTCTCGGATGACCTCGCTACACGTGAGTTTATTGACGAATTGCGTAATCAGGTGACGATTACAACGCTTTAATAACCATGAATAACTTGAACAACGGATATAAGGCCTGCTATGTGCAGGCCGACCGAACTTAAGGGAGTGTTCCAAGATGAAAATCACTGACTTAATGATTCAGGAAACGATGATTATGGATCTGCAAGCAACCACGAAAGATGAGGCAATCGACGAACTGATCGCCAGTCTTAACCAAAGTGGACGTATTAATGATCCAGCTTTGTTTAAAGAAATGATTTACAAAAGAGAAGCGGAGTCCAGCACAGGCATCGGCGGCGGTATTGCTATGCCACACGCCAAAACCAAAGCGGTTAATGAACCAACGGTCGTTTTTGCAAAAAGTAAACAGGGTTTGGACTTTGAAGCATTGGATGACGAGCCTGCTCATATCTTCTTCATGATTGCAGCACCAGAAGGCGCAGGCAATACACATCTTCGCACACTAGCGGCTCTTTCAAGGCTGTTGGTTGATAGCGATTTCATCGCTGAACTGATGAACACGAATACGCCTCAAGAAGTTAGCGCTTTGTTTGATGCGAAACAAGCGGAAGCTGCGGAGAAGGAAGCTGCGAAAGAGAAAGCTAAAGCAGAGAGAGAAGCACAAGCATCTTCGACTGAAAGTGGTGCTAACAACGTGAAAAACAACTCCGGTGTCATTGTTGGAAACGCAAATACAGAAGATTTTGTTGTTGCTGTTACAGCTTGTCCAACAGGGATCGCCCACACCTTTATGGCTGAGGATGCTTTGAAGAAAAAAGCCCAAGAGATGGGCATCAACATTCGTGTGGAGACCAACGGTTCCGAGGGCGCACAAAACGTATTGACAGCTGATGAGATCGCTCGTGCCAAAGGTGTCATCATCGCTGCTGATAAAAATGTAGAGATGGCTCGTTTTGACGGTAAACCGGTTTTGCAAAGACCCGTAAGTGACGGTATTCGTAAATCCGAAGAACTGATCCGCAAGGCGGTTAATGGTGATGCGCCAATCTATCGCAGCCAAGGTGGCAACGCCAAGGATGAGGGTACAGGCGATAGCAAGATAAGCGTGGGAAGCAAAATTTACAAAGATTTGATGAACGGCATTTCACACATGCTGCCATTCGTTGTCGGCGGTGGCATCCTGCTTGCGATCTCCTTCTTGTTTGAACAACTTGCAAGTCCTGAAAATCCAATTGTACAATTGCTGCAAACCATTGGTGGAGGAACAGGCGCGTTCCATTTCCTCATTCCTATACTTGCCGGATTTATTGCGATGAGTATCGGTGATCGTCCGGCCCTGATGCCTGGTATGGTTGGTGGTTTGATGGCTGTAAACTCGAATGCAGGTTTCCTTGGTGGTCTAGCGGCCGGTTTCCTTGCGGGTTATGTTGTCATTGGATTGCGTAAAGCGCTGAAAGGTCTGCCCAAAGCCATTGACGGCTTGAAACCGATTCTGCTCTATCCGGTTCTTGGTTTGCTGATCGTTGGTACGATTGCTTATTACATTTTTGATCCGGTTTTCGGAGCTTTGAACACATGGCTTGTAGATGCACTTGGTAATTTGGGTACAGGTAACAAAGTATTGCTTGGTTTGTTGCTTGGCGGTATGATGGCGATTGATATGGGTGGTCCGTTTAACAAAGCGGCTTATACTTTTGCGATTGGTGTATTTACATCCAGCGGAAATACAGACGGTGCTTGGATGGCAGCGGTTATGGCAGGCGGTATGGCTCCTCCACTCGCGATTGCACTTGCAACAACGTTCTTCAAATCCAAATTCACGGAACAAGAACGCAAATCCGGCTTGACAAACTATGTGCTTGGTCTTTCGTTTATTACAGAAGGTGCAATTCCATTTGCAGCGGCTGACCCGCTTCGTGTACTGACTTCCTGTATTATTGGTTCTGCGGTAGCAGGTGGACTTACACAGCTGTGGAATATCAACGTACCAGCTCCACACGGTGGTGTCTTTGTAGCACTCTTGGCTAACCACACCATATTGTTCCTGCTCGCAGTTGTTATTGGTTCTGTCATCTCAGGTCTCATTCTGGGATTGTGGAAGAAGTCACCTGCGCTTGTTAAATAATAAAATAGGTTAATGTAAGTTCAGGTGAACTTGCTATACCAATGGTGAAACGATGATCAACTCTAGGCATCTCCCCAGTGAAATTTTCATTGGAGGGATGCTTTTTTATGTTTGTTGTTTTGTTTGGAGAGGGGTATGGTAGAATACCTACGAGTTGGAGAAAATTCAAGAGCCAAAAAGCAGACCTCCTTTTTAAGAGATGTCTGCTTTTATTGTTTATTCCTGATCTTGATTCCTTCATTTTGGCTCCTTTCATCCAGGCAAACTTTTGCGTCATTATCCCGATGGGGCCACTGCCAAGTACAGTGACGGTATCCCCAGGCTTGACGCCGGCATTTTCAACACTCCAGTATGCCGTCGGCAACACATCGGAAAGGAACAACAAGACGACTCGATCCCCTTTTTTCACTCGTGTAACTCCAGGTCCGACTTCTTCTACAATGCCCATCGGTTCGTGACCGATTACATAGTCTTTTGCAGCAGGAAGCGCGCCTTGATAGATATGCAAATCCGATCCACAGATCGCCGTTGAAGTAATACGAATGATAATGTCATCCTGCTGTTGCAGTGTCGGATCTTCGACCTGTTTCAACTGAATGTCCTTGATACCCTGAAACGTAACGGCTTTCATCTTCATGTTCCTCCTTGGTCTTTGTGGTTTTCTCCCCCTTTTCCCCCATTTTCACGAAAATGATATAGGTTCATACTAGTTTATACGACAGGCCATTTCACTTTTCGTAACGCATCGAGCAGTTCTGGAGGAGCGTTCAGATTGTCTCGTACCAGATCACGCGGTGTTAGAGCCATCCATTGATTGAGAGAGACATCCTCAAAACGGTCACTTCGGAATATTTCCAAAAACCATAATGTGTCTTTACCGGTATTTTGTATATAGTGCCCCATGGCAACGGGAACATATCCTACATCTCCGGCCCGGTAATCAAAGGTGCGTGCGATACCATTGCCACCAAAGACGGTCATTCTGCCTTCACCCGTCAAATAGTACTGCCATTCATCGGCATTGGGGTGCCAGTGCAGCTCACGCATCGCTCCAGGTTGGATCTCGACTAGCGCTGCAGCGACTGTAGTGGAGATCGGAAAGTTGGTGGAATCAACGATGCGCACACTTCCTCCAGGTGTGATCAAAGGTTCCTGTGCTAGCAAACGATAGGTAAACGGAAGAGGAACGGTTCCGTAGGGGGATTGAACGCGCTGGCTTTCAAGTGAACCGGGTACATTATCTTGAAAAATATAAACCTGTTCCTTGGGCATCGACTGGAAGGCCGACTCAGGAACGCCAAAATTCAATGATAGTACCTCTGGTGGCGTATGGGCAAACCAGTCCGAGATAGATAATGTATTCAGGTCAGAGAAGTTTCCATCATCGAATACCAATAAAAATTCACACCCGTTCTCTAATCCTTGAATCGAATGAGGAAGTCCTTTTGGGAAAAACCAAAGATCACCCGGACCGACATCAGCGATAAAGTTTCGCCCGTTCTGATCCACAGAAGTGATCCGGGCTGTACCCCAGATCATATAGGCCCATTCCGATTGCTGATGCCAGTGCAGTTCGCGGACGCCGCCTGGAGTCAGGCTCATATTCACACCAGCAAGCGTAGTGGCAACAGGCAGATCACGCACCGTAATTTCACGTGACCAGCCGCCGTGATTAAGCTGCATATGAGTGTCAGAGAAGGACATCCTGAGGTTAGGTAACAAGCCATTGTCTGTCTTAGGTGGCACAAGCATATCGGGATTTTGCTTGTCTCTTAACACGTCTCTTGGTCCATAATCCGGGCCGCCTGCCCCGTCGCTTCGAATAGGCTGGGGGATAATAAACGGCTGAGCACTGGGTTGTTTTTCTTTACTCATCCTGATGTCTCCTTCCGATATCTGCCGCAATCCGCGTCATGTGGATTTATCACTATGCTTACACCTATGAAGGCAGGCTTGGAAAATATGAAGGACAAAGATAAAAAAGACCTGACCCTATTCGGTCAAGTCCAGTTCTCCTCATAGATTTCATGCACCCGTTGAAGTACAGCAGAGCTTTGCTCGTGAAAACGAAGGCGTGCTGCCTTATTGTTAACCAGAAACGCACCGGAATCATGCTTCACGCTTCCGAGCACCGCGTCATGAAGCAGTGATGCACCTCGACTCGGGTGAGAGAAGAATAGCTTCATAAGAGGTTTGATATAGAAGGGCAAACCGGATGTTTTGTTGCTTCTTAGCGTGTTGTTTCCACCGGGATCAACACTAAGAAGCCGAATGCCATCCACCATAGCACTGGATGCTGCCTCAGCTGTCCATAATGAGAGAGCAAGCTTGGACGCAGCGTAAGGGCCAAACAGCTTTTTGAACGAAGTTGGCCGTTCCAGTGTATCAAGGTCGAATGTCTTCATCATGCGAAAAGCAGTTGAGGAGGTGTTCACTACGGTTTTCATCCTCCCTTGGCGGAGCAACTCATACAGTTCCCGATAAATGATATAAGGAACCACCGTCTGAAGCTCAAAATGCAGCTCCCGCCCCTGATCGGAGTATTGAAGGGTTGATGTGCTCCCGCCTGCATTGTTGAACAGGACGTCAATGGTATCGGTCTGTGATCGAATCTGATCCAGTGCTGAGCGAAGGCTGGCATAATTCGTGAAATTGGCTTGAACGGCTCGCAACTGACCTGAGCTTAATGCGGACTGAATTACACGATCGTCTGCTGGAAACGCGGAGCGGTTAAGACCGATAATCTGCCATTGATTCGGTAGAAGCTGCTTTGTAAGCTCCAGGCCGATGCCTGAAGATGAGCCTGTGATTACGGCAGTGCGAAGCGGATTTACTTGGTTCATTTAGATGACCTCCTCATGTATTCGAGTTATATCAGAATCAATCGGTGTGCAATACAAAGAGCAAGTGAGTTTACCGATTAATCTGCACGAGAGGTCATTCTACAATTTGGAGCAGGCTCCAAGTCAAGAGTAGATTTCAGGCTTGACTTGGAGCCAGCTCCAAGTTATATGATAGAGAGAAGTATGGGTATGGGAGGGCTAATGATGAGTGAGCAAAGTATGTTCTCCATTCATGAGACATCGGAGCGGTCGGGGTTATCCAAAGATACCATCCGTTATTACGAGAAAATTGGTCTGCTTCCCCGTGCGGAACGTAAAGCAAGTAGCCACAGGGTCTATTCGGAACAGGACATCCAGACGATGAGTCTGATTACTTGTCTGAAGAAAACGGGCATGTCTCTTGAGGAGATGAAGCCATTTCTTCGGATGTCGCTGGAGTCGGATTTGAACGATTTCCCGGAGGAACGGGAGATGCTCGTCAATTATCAGAAAAAAGTAGAAGAGCAGATCACCTCTCTGCAGCAGGTCGTTGATTTTATTCAGAATAAGCTTGAGCAGCGCAGCATGTTTCCTGAGCAGTGTTCGCTGGAAGCAGAGAATCTAGTGACAGGGATCGCCAAAAAGAAAACTTTCTCTTGATGGAATATGACATGTAATGGAATATAAGATGTACGAAGGATATGGGGAAAAGGAGTCAAGTGATGACATTACAACAACTTAAATATGTAATCGAGGTCGCCACACACGGATCGATGAACGAAGCCGCCAAACGTTTGTTTATCTCCCAACCGAGCTTATCGAATGCGATTCGCGATCTTGAACAGGAGCTTCGTATTACCATTTTTGAACGGACCAATAAAGGCATTACTCTTTCCAAAGAAGGAGTGGAGTTTCTAAGTTATGCACGTCAGGTCGTCGAACAGGCCGAATTGCTGGAGAATCGTTATCTGAATGCGAAGCCTTCTCCGCAGCATTTTTCGGTATCCACCCAGCACTACGCTTTTGCCGTGAATGCATTTGTAAGGCTTGTTCAGCAGTATGGTCATGATGAATATGAACTTGCACTGCGCGAGACTAAGACGTATGAGATCATTCAGGATGTAAAAAGCCTTCGGAGTGAGATTGGCATCCTCTATCTGAACGAATTCAACAGCAAAGTCATCAACAAATTGTTGAAGGATGCCGGACTTGTGTTTACAAGCCTGTTTACAGCGAAACCACATATTTTCATCAGTGTGAACAATCCGCTTGCAAAGCAGGAGTCCGTGGCTATTGAGCAGCTTCAGGATTATCCTTACTTGTCCTTTGACCAGGGGGAGTATAATTCTTTTCATTTTTCCGAAGAAATTCTGAGTACGTTATCTCATCCGAAAAGCATTCAGGTGAACGACCGGGCAACTTTATTTAATCTGCTTATCGGTCTGAACGGGTATACGATCTCGACTGGAGTGCTTAGCGCCGATCTGAACGGCAACGAGATCATTCCGGTTCCGCTCGAATGTGAAGAGTCCATCAATGTCGGGTGGATTTGCCATAAAAGCACGTCACTTTCCAATCTCGGCGTGGCTTATGTGCAGGCATTACACGAAGCGATTGGTTTGCAAGATTGATTACACAGGTTCTTTGTAATATTGATTTCATAGGTTCAACGTATCATCCGAAGGGAGCAGGAAGTTGAGAGTACTATACCGGAATAAAAGTGAGCAGCATGAATTGACTGTGTACGAGACGAAAAGGCTTTACGGGGAAAAAGGACATTTTCGCGTATTGCAGTTCTCCAATGATGCCGTGCAGGGGGCGATTGATTTAGAGCAACCTTCCAGAATTGTTCTAGAGTACCCGAGGGCCATGCTGCACCTGATGGAGCGAAATAATCCGCATTACAATCGTGTATTCGTCGTGGGGCAGGGTATTGGCACAATTCCTTCATATCTGTCTGATCGACAAGTTAAAGTGGCGGAGCTGGATACAGAGGTTGTGGAAATCAGTCAGCACTTTTTTGGATACAAAGGGTCACCCGTCCTGGTGGGTGATGGACGAGAACTGCTGGAACGAGAGCAGGCTGCGACGTACGATTATATCGTTATAGATGCATTTACGGCAACGGGCACACCAGAACAGTTTACAAACCGTTCTTTTTTTAACATGGCAAAAGACAAACTGTATGCGGGTGGTGCTGTGCTGCTTAATGTGTTTGGACGTTCTGGAAACGATCAGCTTGTCAATGCAATCTACACAACGCTTGCAATAGAATTTCCCTATGTCCGTGCCTTTGCACTTCCGGCCGAGACCAATGACGTCCAGAATCGCATATTGATGGGCAGTCTTCGTCCAATTGATGTTCGGATGAGGTATATGGCGGGCTTTGTGGAGCAAAACCTGGAAGAGGGTTATATCATTGAAGGATAACTAGATGAAGAGAATTCGCTGATTTCCCGGAGGTAGTATTTTGTCATGAATTCGTCAATCCTATAAATAAATGTTAAGATATCTCGTTCTCTTCATTGTTTCTTAACAACTTTATTATATGATGATATAGGTATGCTTTTTTATGAAAATCCGGGGGAAGCAAAATGATTGCAAATAAAAAAAAATCCAGATTACGCAGAAAAGTAAAGAAGTTCAAAAAAGTCAGTCTTGCCGCATTGTTTGGTGGTTTCGTTACCATTTCCGTATTAATGACGCTAACGATCATGGTAATTACCTCGTATACCACACAGAAACAATCTCTTATCAACAATACTCTCTCGGTTAACTATGCGAGTGCTGTACAGATGAGTCAAACGTTAAACTCCTTATTTGAATCCATGAAAAAAAGCTTAAAGTATGGAGCCGCACATTTCAAAGACGTCGATTTCAATGATATGGAGAAGCTGAACACTGCGCTGGATCTCATCCATAATAGCAGTGATTATTTTAACGCTGTGGTTTTGACAGACAAGATGGGGCTTGTACTGTCGAGATCACCGTATTCTCAGGCCAGCATTGGTAGACATGTGAGCTCCGAGGCGGCCAAAGCGGCGATCAAATCAAAAGCCGCATACGTATCGGATGCCTACCTCACACCGCGAACGAATCGTAGAATTGTTTTTCTCAGTGAACCGATTGTTGATCCGGTGGGGAAGTTCAAAGGCATGATTAGTGGCAGCATCTATTTGCAGGAAAATAATATACTCGATTTGTCGTTTGGAAGTCAACTTAAAACCGATAACGGAACATACTTTTTTATAGTTGACCATAAAGGAACGTTGCTTTTTCATCCCAACGTCAGCCGAATTGGCAGAGATATTAGGGATAATACCGTGGTGCAGAAACTGATAAAAAATCAGACAGGTCAAGAGCAATATACGAATTTGGATGGGATTAATACGCTTGCAGGATATTACAAAGTTCCAGCAACCGACTGGGGAGTGGTTGTCGTATCTCCAACCCAAATCGTATATGATCAGTTAAACCGTCAGATTGGACTGTTGCTGCTTTACATAGCTGTGCCGTTTATATTGTTGACTCTAATTGTGTTAAGAGTTGCGCGGAAGCTGGTACATCCGTTTGTATTCTTGGCTGATCTTGTGCAGCAAGTGGACAAAGGGCGGGTGGAGTTACCTGTCGTGAAGCCGCATTGGAACAGGGAAGCTGATTTGCTTACCCGAACAGTTCTTGGAGCCCTGGCAAGTTTCAGAAACAAGACGGATCAGTTGGTGTATGATGCGAGAACGGACGCATTAACAGGTTTGAATAATCGCAGAACCTTTGAGGAAGTGATTCAGGCATGGACTCATGATGAGAATCCATTTGCAATCATTGTTCTCGATATCGACCGCTTTAAGTTAATTAATGATACCTATGGTCATTCGACCGGAGATGAGGTTTTAAAACAGATCGCGAAGTTGATTCAGATGTCTGTAAGGCCTGAGGATGTTTGTTTTCGGTTTGGCGGTGAAGAGTTTGTTGTACTGTTGAGGGATTATGATTCGAAGAAGGCGTATGAGATAGCCGAACGCATTCGGATTTCGGTTGAAGAAAGCGTGCTCGCTGTTGATCGTACGGTTACGATATCCGCAGGCATTGCTGAATTTCCAATGCATTCCCGCTTGGAAACGGAATTGTTTCATCTTGCAGATAATGCGCTCTATCTGGCCAAAGAAGAGGGGCGCAATCGGACCGTTATCATTCAGACGGTGGAACAAGCAGAATAGTGGCACTGAAAACAAAGGAAGAGAAGAACCCGAACAGACCCTTATGGACAGGGTCTGTTTCTGTTTCTATATGAAAGATGACAGGATTCGGTCACATAAAGCCATCGTGCGAACATTATCACGGGCGCTTGAGAGTGGAACGGCCCCCGTCTGACAGCAGGTCATAAAGTGTCTCATTTCGCCTACAAAACCACGCAGATAAAGATCCCTATGGGCACCAGACATTGGCGTGCCGGAAGGTGTGTATACCGAGTCGTGTTCTCCAAGGGACTTCCATGGAAGCTGATTTCCTCTATAAGTTTCATGGATTGTAAGTTTGGTGATCTCATCGGCTAGTGCAAATCCGTGCTCAAAAGTAACTAGAACACTTTCGCTTTCACGTGACCATGCACTCATTCCTGTAAAATAGGCACTGCCCGTAACACCTTGATCGAAAATCAAGGAAATGCTCTGGTTAATATGATTTCCGTCTCTTACAGTAGTTCCGGTTACTTGCGTGACTTCGCCAAATAAATAGCGCATGAGATCCACCATATGTATGGCAGCAAGTTTTATGAACTGTTCTTCATTTTCGCAAAAGGGCGTGCTATCTACGGCAAATTTCATCTGGAACGAGCGCACTTTACCGAGTGTTCTCTCATCAATGAGTGCCTTGAGTTTCTGATAAATCGGAGCATAACGTTTCATAAAACCGACCATGACCACAACATCAGCCTGATCTGCTGCTTCGGCCACCTTTTCGGCTTCTTCTGCAGTCCAGCCGAGAGGTTTGTCCACATAGACATGTTTACCGGCCCCAATGCATTCCAGAGCAAGTTTGGTTTGATCCGCAGGCTGAGCAACGACGACGACCCCGTCACAGGTTTCCTGCTCCAGCATTTGGCGAATATGATTATAGGCTTGACCGGAACTGCCAAAGCGCACCAGGGCCGCCTGAGAACGTTCGAGATTCCTTGTAGCCACAGCCTGAATGGTTGCGCCTGCTTCGATCGCTGCAGGGTAAATATTCGTGGAGGCATGAAATCCAGCCCCAATAAAACATAGTTTTGAATTTTGCAAATCAAAGACTCCTTCGTTGGTTTATATGCTTTATTTCAGTATGAAATTTCTATTGATAAACATAGCCGGTTTGGATTAGTGAAAAAAGGACATATGTCTCTCTATAGGGTTGAAAAAAGTTGTTGCATTATAAATTTGAAGCATGTATACTCTGAATTACGGTAAAACAAGGAATTGCTTCACCGGAATGCTTTTCATCGATGATGAAGAGATACATAATATGCGGTCGTGGCGGAATTGGCAGACGCGCACGGTTCAGGTCCGTGTGGGCTAACCCCCCGTGGAGGTTCGAGTCCTCTCGACCGCATAACAAAAAAGGTTTGTACGTTGCCCGGTTGGGAAGTGTACAAGCCTTTTTTTGTTTGCTTTTCTTTGTTAAGGGAGAGGGCTGATCAGAAGTTAGGGATTCGTTACCTGCTGTGTAGTACAGTGTAGGACCGCGTTAGATGAAATTAACGTTCCTGAATCCGGTTATACCAAATTTTACTGGTCAGCAAACCTGAAAGAATACCAGCTAAACCGCATAGAGCAACACTAAGCATTAACTGAACAGGGGAGAAACGAAACAGAAACGCGATTCCGCTGCCAAAGGTGGTTCCTGCGAGAAAGCCCAAGGCGATCCCCAGATGTTTGGAAGTTTTCATTTTATTCACCTGCTTCTAAAATAAAAGTATGGAGTGGTTCATTTTTGGATCAGGATAGTTGGTTGTTTGCGTACGTATCCAACATTTATGTAATGTAATGATCGTTCGCTGTACAGTTTCATTTTGTAGTTTTTTTAGGTGAATTATGCATCGTTCATCATTCTGGCGTATCCAATTTAAATAGGCTCTGGCCCCCGAGAGGGGCGCAGAGCCTATTGGCTGTTCACTGTTTTATTGATTTCGACGATCCTTAAGAATGACATCTGCGAACAGAATAGTTTTCGGGATGCGGAAAAATTGTTCCGCTTGTTCCTGAAACGCGGCAGAAGGCAGCGTCCCCTGATGCAGCCATTTGCGGAAAGTGCCGGGATGAACCCCGATCCAGTGGCTGACATCTGTCACCGACAAATCATGGACCATACACAGGCCGGTCAAAATACGGTTACTCACTGGAGAGCGGGTTACCGTCCGCTTCATAAAGCGGGAAGGCTCAGGTTGACAGATGACAGGACTATTGCGCACAACCTCTTCATTAAAAAGAATATGGCGCGGGTAGCCTAGCAACTGACAGGTCTTGTCCAGATTGGTACTGCCGGGTATTCGCCCTTCATACACCCACGCGCTTACACTGCGTGAGGAGATCGAGAGGTCTTCAGCGAGCTGAGACAATTTAATATCGTTGGCCATCAGCACGGCAAGAAGAACACGATTGCGGATTTGACAGCGTGTCGGTTTGCGGAACCGTTTAACACGGACACCTTTTCCCAAATATTTACGGTTGATCAGAGACCACGCCTGGATGGAATGTTGTTCTGGTTGATTAGGCATATTTCCTCCGATTTTTTTAACCAAATACTACAATAAATAAAGGGGTACTTTCAAGTGCCGCAATTACTGGTTTGAAAACCGCTTGTGCGTCATTCTACATGAAAGAGGGAACTATGAACTAGACCTCTTGCGAAACACATCCTAGTATATTCCTAGATTACAATGATTCACTAAAAAAGATGGAATGAATTGTACGAGATCACAAATTAATTAGTTCTATATACCTATTACTGGGTCTTTAGAACTTTTGTGTTGTTTTTGTTGATTTCATGCTGTTTTCCACCTGAACTCTCACTCTATTTGTGAATCTGCTTTTGGTGTTCAACCCAAAAAGGTGCACAAATCTGAAATGATAAATCCGCATGTTCAGCAAGACAGATGAACGGTCACAATCTCTCATTCTCACATATATTGTAGGGTGCTCAAACCAAGAAAGAACAAGGGAGAGGTGAGGAACGTGAGCCCAGCGGTGAGTTCGGTTACTGCTATTTCGGGAGCGGTTGTGACGTTCGCTTTTGGCGGGTGGGATCAGCTGCTTAGTCTGCTTGCGATCGCAATGGCCATTGATTATGTTACAGGTCTGGCGGCGGCGGTGAGAACGGGAACGGGATTGAACAGTAACATCGGCTTCTGGGGACTTGCGCGAAAAGGGCTAATGCTGACCGTTGTTCTGCTTGCTCACCGTATTGATCTGATTATGGGAACCGATATTATTAAGGGAGGAGCTATTTATTTTTACTTGGTCAATGAACTAATCTCAATAACAGAGAATTATGCTAGGATTGGACTGCCTTTACCTACCAAGCTCAGACAGGCTATCGCAGTACTTAAGAAACAAGAGGAACAGAATAGTCTGCCTGACCGGGAATGGAACATGCCTCAGCCAACTTCTGCTAGCCCTTCCTCCGTGAAAGAAGACGTTCAAACAAAAGAAGATGTTCAAACCGTGCAAGGTGAGGAGAAGGAGCCTGAGGATGGGGGAGTGTCCTCTGATACGTCGAATAAGTCGAAATTAACCAAGGATTAGCATTAGATTTATTATCACAGTTCGGGAAACGCATACAATGCATCCTTTCGTATTAGACGGTGATATGATATATTTTGGATACACGAAACATAGCTAATAGGTTCTAGTTATTAATTCAAACGAGGTGTTTGCCCAGATGATTAAGCATATTGTCCTGTTCAAAATGAAAGATCGTTCCGCAGAAAGTATTGAGGCCGCCGCCCAGGTTCTGCGTAATCTGGAAGGTAAGATTGATGTTCTCATGTCGCTTGAGGTAGGTATCGATGTTCTGCGCTCGGACAGATCGTTTGACATTTCACTGACGGCGGAATTTGCTTCGCTGGAAGATCTTCAAGCGTATCAGGTTCACCCGCTCCATCAGGATGTCATCAAGTATATGAATGAAGTCAGAGAACAATCCATTGCTGTTGACTATGTGATCTAAGGTTTTACACATTATATTCTGGATTTGAAGGGGAATCTTCATGAGCGATTTAAGAGACGTTATGGAATTTTTATATATTTTTGTTGTGTTTCTGATCGCTTGCCCTGTCATGATCTTCTGGCTTAAGCGCAGAGGAAAACGAAACCGATAACTCACTGAACGGGAAGTGAATGAATGTATTATGTGAACAGGGAGCAGATCGCTCGCCGGCTTGATGCGATACCGGAAGTTGCTGAAGGGCTTCGGCAGGTTGTACAGGCCTGGGATGGTGGTCTGGTATTGGGGATGGTGCAGGAACGTTGTCTGCATCTTGCCATTGAGATTGTGACTGATGTGGGCAGTTATCTCATTGATGGTTTCATTATGAGAGATGCAAGCAGTTACGATGATATTATTCAGATTAATTATGAAGAGAACGTATTTGATGAATCAACGTACGGTGTTTTGCGTCAACTTGTTACGTTGCGTAAACCGCTTGTGCAAGATTATTACAGCTGGCAACGAACCGTGTTGAATTCACTTAGTGCAGCCTTGCCGGATGTGCTTGAACAGTTCTCCGGCCAGGTAAGCACTTATGTGGAAAAAGAACTTGGACCGTTCCAGGGAAATGAAGGCCAAGTGACAGAGTAAGGAATGAGGGAAGTTGTATGGAGAAAGATTCGAAAGGGACAGATCAAGGAAAGCTGGAAAGCGACGAGATGTCTTCGGGTTTTCATCCCGTTTATATGGTGGAGTTCCTGTTTAATGAAAAGCCGGACGTGAATCGGCAGGTTTTACAGGAGGCGCTCATTCATCGGACGGGGCAAGGGAGACTCGATGTAAAGCAGGAGGAAAAGGAACAGGGAACACAGGAGATGCTGGTGTTTTACCATATGGCACATAAAGTGGCTTTCCAGGAAGGCAGTATTCCTGCTCAGACTTGTTTCCTGCCCGTACATGAGATTGTGGAGCGTGCACGTTTTGGAGGGGCTTTGCAGCAAGCTTGGCATTGGCCTGAAGCGGGACAAGCTTTAGCTTCTGCTCGATATTCGCTTCGGATTCATGATATGTTTACTGCTGCCATGCCGCGTAAACAGCGTCTGGACTTGTTCCAGAAAACGGTGCTGGCTGTATTGGACACACTGAATTGTGATGCGCTTTACTGGTACGGCAGTGACAAACTGGTTGAACCTGAAGCTTATAAGCAATCCCAGGAACGCGAGGAGCATCTCTATGCCGCAATGAATGTGCGGATGTATCAAGCGGGGGGGACGGAGCAACAGCGAGAGCTGGTTATGGATACCGTAGGTTTATCTGCGCTTGGCGTGCCTGATGTGCAATGTCACTTTACTGGACTTGACCCCGATACAGTGGCTCAGACACTGCTGGGTGCTGCGTATTACATATTTGATCAGGGGGATGTATTACAGGATGGTCAAACCTTGGGCTCGTCCGGTGGACAGCGCTGGCGCTGTGAGCATCAGTTTGCTTTAATTGCACCAGGGCGATATGTGGTAGATCTGAATCCGGGAGAAGAGCATGCTGTACCTGCGCCTCAGGCAGTCCGGTAAAATAAGAAGACGATGGGCATGTTAACCCGGAGCGGCTTTTGTTCCGTTTTTTTTCAATCTGGAGTGTCAGGCCAAGCCCATCTTGCTTATAATGCATGAACAGAGTAGGCATTGGCCCAGATGAACAAATCCTATCGTTGATTCATAAACCGATGTCTAATCCAATGAAAAGGAGAGATGCATCATGAAAGATTCGAACAAAAGCTTGTTGTGGGGGGCTTTAATCGGCTCCGTCGTTGGTTCGGTCACTGCACTGCTGCTTGCACCAAAATCAGGACGTGAATTGCGTCAGGATATCACCGAGGGTGCACGTCAAGTCACAGACAAAGGTCAGGAATTGGCTGTAAAAGTGGGAGAGCAAAGCTCGCAGATCGTATCGAAAGTGAAGGAAACGGCGGATGTAGTCATTAAGGATATCCAGTCCTGGCGTTGTTCTTCGGACGGTAAAGAAATTCGGATTTCTGCTGCAATTGCAGATGCGGATAAAGTTGAAGGTGTACAGGGGCGTGTGCAGCCTGAGATCCAGGTTCAAGAGCAAGCAGAGGATGCAGTACAAACTCAAGGTTTGAAATTGGTGCCAGTAGAGCAGGGGAACGAAAATATTGTGAAGCTTACAACCGATGAGTCCAAAGACGAAAACTAAGCAATGCGGGTTTAGCAGGCTTTCCCCAATCGGGTGGAAAGCCTGCTTTGTTGTGTGCTCATGCTCTGCATGACAACAGGATTTATAACCTTAAATTTGAACCCGGCGATGAAATCGGGTAAGATGTAGGTACCTTTTTGCCGGAAATTTCATAGGGTAGGTAGAAAGCCTTTTTGGTATGCATGATCAGAATGAATTTAATGAAGAAGGAAGCGGTGTGTTCGTGCAGCAAGCTATTGCTATATTAGACTCCGGTGTAGGGGGATTGACCGTTGCGAAGGAAGTGATGCGTCAGCTCCCGCGGGAAAAGATCATTTATTTTGGGGACACTGCCCGGACACCGTACGGACCCCGTTCGTCCGAACAAGTGAAACAATTTACGGAGCAAATCGTTGATTTTTTGATCCAGTTTAATCCGAAAGTGATCGTGATCGCCTGTAATACGGCCACAGCCGCCGCACTGGAATATATCCGTGCGAAGGTGAACGTTCCTGTTATTGGGGTAATCCATCCTGGTGCAAGGGCAGCCATTATGGCGACACGCACGGGGCGGATTGGTGTCATTGGTACTGTGGGAACGATCGGAAGTGGGGCGTATACGTCCGCACTCAAGCAGCTGTCTCCTTATGTGGATGTGGTCAGTCAGGCTTGTCCCGCACTGGTGCCGCTGGTGGAGAAAGGTGAATTTCGTTCCGAACATACAACGCATACGGTGGACCAAGCGCTTGGAGATATTAAAGGACAGCCTATTGACTGCCTGATTCTTGGCTGTACTCATTATCCGTTTCTGATGGATACCATCCAGGATGTTATGGGCCAGGATGTAAAGCTCATCAGTTCAGCCGATGAAACAGCGAGAGAAATCAGTACCATCTTATATGATAAACGCAAGTTGGCAAGCGGAGACGAAACGCCTGTGCATCAGTTTTTCTGTACAGGTGATCCACGCATGTTCCAGAATATTACGAAGCAGTGGCTGGGAGAGCAAATTTCCAAGACACCTGTCGTCTGGCAGGTCACGCAGTTGTCGTAATTGCTGTCACGAAATGACTTTGAAATCATCATTTGTAGGAATGGAAAAAGGATTAAGCCGCATTCATATTTGTAATTTTGCTTCGGTGCCCGGACCTGTAGAGGTTCGGGCTTTTATATTTTTCCTGAGCACGGTGTAACCTTGGTCTGCTCTGGCGGCTAGAACATCTAACATCGAAGTCTGCGAACGATGTCACATGACGGACAACCGTGCTCGCATACGATAATACAGAGCCGAGTAGGCGAGAACCCAAGTGGGAGAATAAGACCTGTGGAAGGGAGAACAACATGGAACTGCAATGGATTATCGTGAAAACAGGTGACACGTTACCGCGAATTGCTTCGGCATATCGTATGACTAAAGCATTGTTGTGTGCGTTGAATCCCGAAGCTGCAGCGCAGCCTTACTTGCTTGCGGGTCAGATGCTGCGTGTGGTGCCTGGAACTGGGCGCAGATATGCAGTGCCACCGGGAGAAACGGTGCAGGAAACGGCAGAACGTTTTGGATTATCGGAAGACCAGCTTCGTGAGAGGAATCCCGAAATCTCCAAGGTGAAGGATTGGGGTGGCTGCTGTATATATATTCCTCAGGCTGGTGGGAAAACCATCGTGAACATTGAGGGTGAATATGGATATCGTGAATTGATCAGAGATATACAGCGATTGGAAGTGCAATATTCCTGTGTAGAATCGGGAGAGATCGGTACAAGTGTGATGGGAAAAAAACTGCCCTATGTGCGAATCGGGCAAGGCCCCCGCCATATCCATGTTAATGCATCGGTTCACGCCAATGAATGGTTAACCACGCCTGTTCTCATGAGGTTTATTGAAGAATATGCTGAGGCGTATTCCTCGGACTCGCATTGGCACACTTATGATCCGCAGCGCTGGATGCAAGAAACGACCTTGTGGGCAGTTCCCATGGTGAATCCAGACGGTGTGGAGTTGGTTCAGGAAGGCGTAGTGAATCATCATAAGTATGCTTCTGAATTACTTGCGTGGAATGGTGGGCGGCCACACTTTACACATTGGAAAGCGAACATCAGAGGTGTGGATCTTAATGATCAGTTTCCGGCTCACTGGGACGAGGAGGTTGCGCGCAGGGGTGTTTTTTCGCCTGGTCCAAGGGATTATGCGGGCAAGGCTCCGTTAACAGAACCTGAGGCTCAGGCGCTTGCACGGTGGACGCAGGAACATTCATTTGCTACAGTTGTATCCCTGCACAGCCAAGGCCAAGAAATTTATTGGAATTATCGGGATCTGGAGCCGAGAGAGAGTGCACCGCTGTCGCGTAAGCTAGCAAAGGCATCCGGATATAAAGCGGTAAAACTTGGTGGTAGTGATGCTGGGTATAAAGATTGGTTTATTCAAGCGTTTGGCATGCCGGGCTTCACTGTAGAGGTAGGTCTGGGAGTGAATCCGCTACCTGTGGAGCAATTTGATGACATTTGCGTGGAAGTGGGCATGCTGCTGGCAGAATTGTTATCCCATGGAGAGCGTGAGGCGGGCGCTTCGAGTCAGCAGGCATGAAACGAAACGATCGTTCAGACGTATAACTGGAACGGGCGCTGAAGCGGCGCTCGTTTTTTATCTTTGTAAATCGAAGTTTAATAACCCTGATTCTGATGAATTGGTTTGTCAGCCGAGCTGAACGTAAATATCCTGTGCTGGTGTCCGAAAATATAACTTCATGTTGTTTTCGCATCAATGTTATTGCGATTAGTTGTAACTTTCTTTACAATAGATGCTGGAGTTTAAAATGAATGCTGAAATTGTTGAAACCAGCAATGACAATATAGGAGATGAATTGAATGAACTGCAAAATCACTCGTAACGCAGCGAAAGTGTTGAAGCTTGAACTGGACAAGCCGGAGAACGAAGGTAAACTATTGCGTGTTGTGATTACACATGCACACGGAGACCATGCGCATTACGGACTTGACCTGGATACGCCGGGAGATAATGACACTGTAGTATCTACAGATAAGGGCATTGACGTTATTTTGGAAAATGGACAACCTATGCTCGATGGCGTAAAAATTGATTACCTCTACTTGCCACAAGAAGGATTTGTGATCACGAATCCATCCAAAGGCAACCACGGCGACCACTAAGGGAGCGAAGAAGGGGAACTCATGGCTAACGATATCCGCGTATGCGAAAAATGTAATCATATCCGATTGAAGTCGATTGTGCCTAAGCTGGAGAAGATGGCTCCAGGCACAGAAGTCAAGATCGGTTGTAAATCTTATTGCGGCCCGTGTGCGAAGCGTGCTTTTGTTTTCATCAATGGCCGATACATCAGTGCTCCAACAGAAGAGGAAGTGCTGACGAAGGTTTCCAAGTTCATCAAGTAAGCGTATAGCAAGATGTTTTGACAACTTGCAATGAACTTGCAGTAACGATGCGATATACCTGAAAAGGAGGGGCAGAAGCCTCTCCTTTTTGCGTTTCATTTTGTTTTAGCCCAAGTTTTGATGACGATTCTCATGCGAATGGAGCAAAAATATTTGGAAGGTATCCTCCCGGATTTCAATGGCGATCCTAACCTCTTCTTTATTTAGAACATGAATATGGCCCATCCGTTCCTCCTTTAGTTCCGTCCAACCCGCCTCATGTAACTTTTGAAAATAATCTTCAGGCGGATATAGTCCTTGTTCACCACCGATGTGTTTCAGTTCATACGTTTCGCTTCGAGATTGTGTGGGATGATCGGAATATGCTGCGGATTCAATGAGTATAGCATTGGCAGGCACGGGGATATCCCTATGCAGCGCTGAAGAGACGTATCCTTTGATCTCATAAGTGGAGTTCGTGAGGCGCTGCGTCCAAACAATAAAAAATAGGAGTAACAGAACGGATAGCAATGAAACGGTTAGGAGGCCTAAACGAATCCCCTTTGTACTCAAGTGGCATTCCTCCTGTTTTTTTGATCTTAGATGCTTCTGTTCTTTTAACGTATCTTGGAAGCATAAAGTTTGAACAAAATTTGAAAAAAAGAATAAGCTTGGCTTGTGCAATCCATGCTAACAAGGTGACAGGAATATGATTCCGAGGAGGAATAACTCATGCCCAAGCGTTATGATTCCAGTTTGCAAGCGAGTACAACCGTATCTCAGGCGCAAAATGCGGTGAACAAGCTTCATTATGCTGTTTCCCAGGCCATGTCCCATCCGAATGCACAGACCATCGTGCAGGCAGAGCAACGGCTGGCTCACACCGAGCAGGCGATGAAGCAGGCGGAGCTGTCTCTGGGTGGACAGGGCTTCGAGTTAGCACAGGAAATGTTCATTGAGGAGAAGAAAAGGTTACATTCACTCCAGAATCAGCACAGGCAAGGGAAGAAGTAAACCGTTCCTGTTACACCGCAAACCTGCAGGCCGTTATGGTCTGCAGGTCTTTTTTTGTTTTTTTTCAGCGCTTAAAATTCTGTCAGAAGGTTAATAGACCGTGAGCAGGCAAAAATCAATACGGGAGGTACAGGATGACCAAACATATTACAGATTGTACAATTCTGAACAACGGAGTGACAATGCCATGGCTTGGAATCGGGACTTATAAGGCGAAGGGAAAAGAAGTGCAACAGGCGGTAGAGACGGCTCTGGAAGTAGGGTATCGGAGCATTGATACCGCGTCTGTTTATGGCAATGAGGAAGAAGTGGGACAAGCCATTGCGAGTAGTGGTGTGGCCCGTAATGAACTATTCGTAACAACAAAGCTCTGGAATGATGATCAAGGTTATGATTCGACGCTTAGGGCGTTTGAAGCCAGCCAGAAGAAGCTTGGTTTAAATGTCATTGATCTATATTTGATTCACTGGCCAGGCCGGGATCAATATAAAGAGACGTGGAGAGCTTTTGAACGTCTGTATAGCGAAGGAAGTGTGCGTGCGATCGGTGTGAGTAACTTTCAGGTACATCATCTGCGCGATCTAATAGATGAAGGTGGTACGGTGCCTGCGGTGAATCAGGTGGAACTACATCCGGGACTGATCCAGCAGGAACTTCAGGATTTCTGCGGAGCTCAGGGTATTCAACTTGAGGCATGGAGCCCAATTATGAAGGGTAAGCTGAATCAGGATTCAACTCTCAAGGGACTGGCTCAGAAGTACGGCAAAACGCCGGCTCAGATCATTCTGCGCTGGGACATCCAGAATCAGATTGTGACGATTCCAAAATCAGTGACACCTGAACGAATTCGTGAGAATGCAGATATCTTTGATTTTGAATTGACACCAGATGAACTGAGACAGATTGACGCATTGGATGCGGACAAACGCACAGGGCCGCATCCGGATCAGTTATTCTGGGATTAGGGCGAAGCTAATTTTCCAATTGAATAAGTATGGACGTTGGAGGAAGCGTCGGTGACGAATCGAACATGATATCGACGTTTGGTGAGAGCTCTGGTGACGAATCGTTCTTTCGATCGCTGTTGTTTTCGAATTTCCTTGATTGAAGATTCTAAAGGTTTGAAATTCGAAATCAAAGGCGAACGCTCCGCTTCTACAGAATCGATTTCGTCCCCTCCGCAGCAACGTTTGATAGGGGGAGTCACTTGGAAAAGTAGCTTCGGAGGTCGAGGGCAGTGACAAAACGGAGGGCTTCGCTTCTCCGTTTTGTTCTGTTTAGGTTGTTTGTTAGTGTGTAGAGGGGGACAGCGGCAGTAAACTTAAAAAGCAGCAAGGTCATGAGCATAGCCATGATCCTGCTGCTTTTTAAGTTAGTTAGAAGGTTTGTTTTGAGGAACCTCGCAACCTTCTTCTGTGCATACACCGTTGCTATCTGATGCGGTATCGTTCGATTCAACAATGGTGAACGGGGAGCGTTCATCCCATGCTTTTTGGAGAGCATCCAGGAAGACATCGTCAGGCTGCGCTCCGGAAACGGCAAATTTGCGATCGAGAACGAAGAATGGAACACCCCGGATGCCGAGCTGTGCGCCTTCTGCCTGGTCAGCACGTACGTTATCGGTATATTGATCGCTGGACAGAACGGCAATCGCAGCTTCGCGATCCAAACCTACCTCCTGAGCAAGATCAGCGAGTACTTGAGCATCACCAGCGTGTTTGCCTTCAATAAAGATGGCGTGGAACAAACGCTCACTCAGATCAAGTGCTTTACCTTGAGTATCTGCCCAGTGGGTCAGACGGTGAGCGGCAAAGGAGTTTGTTGGAATCATGGCATCAATATTATATTCGAGCCCTGCTGTACGAGCATTGGCATTCATCTGTGCATTCATCCCGCGAGCTTGTTCCTCACTAATGTTGTACTTGGAAGTCAGATAGTCTATATTTGTTTTTCCGCTGTTCTCTTCTGCGTTAGGATCAAGCTCAAAGCTTTTAAATTGTAACTTCACTTCATCCCGATGAGGGAATTTTTCCAGTACATTTTCTAGACGGCGTTTGCCGATATAACAGAAAGGGCACATGAAATCAGACCATACTTCAATATTCATTGGTTTAAAACCTCCATTATGTTCCTAATTGAAACTATTACAGTTACAATTATAAAGCGACTTTCGAATTTTCGCAAGTTATTCGGGTTTATTTGTTCGAGTAAGCCTTTGTCCAATGGTTTGGTTGAAGCTCATTTAATGTTTTGAAAACAAGCTGTCCGGAAGGATCGTATACAGCTGCTTTGACGTCCCCTCCCCAGTAAAAGAGACGTTCCTGGCAGATTCCGCAAGGTGTAAGCACTTTGAATCCGGTACTTTCGCCATCGCGCGCTACGCAGAGAGAGTGGGTTACCCGCTCATTTAATTTATGAGCTTCCAGATAAGCGCCTGTTTCCATGCAAAGATGCACTGCATCGTTGATGACCTCTGGGGCTACGCTGATGAGCAGAGATCCAGCATCGGTGTATACAGCACCTGCCCCGCCCCAACCTTGGGGGTACCGCTCTTTAACGAACTCGGTAGCAGCATCATAAAGTTTTTGTTCGATATCGTGTGCATGAATGTTAGATGACATAAGATGAGGCTCCTTTATAAAAGAGTGTGTCTGACATGTATTTCGTTTTTCTGTATCTGATTATTTTTTCGAAGAGTTCTCGGTTGCGTCTGCTGGATGTTCCTTTTCCTCACGGAATTGACGAATCAGATCGTAGGTAATGAGCGTATCAGACACATGCAGACGTTTTGAAGCTGTTTCAAAACCGACCTTGCAGGCGTTGATATCCGTCTTTTCGTGAGTGGATTGGTCGTAACAGGCTCCGTTTGCATAAAGGTAATCATCTGATGGAATATAGAACACTTTACTGTCTGTGAACGAACCGTTACGCAGCACTACCGTACGTTCCGTGTCGTTGTACACATTGTTTCCCATGTGATAATAGGATTCATCCGATATCCCTAGCAAATGCAGCACCGATGGTGTAATATCCAGCTGCCCTGACGGTTTATCAAAGGTACCGGCTTCAGCTCCGTCTGGTAAATGTACCAGCAGTGGAACCTCATTCATGATCTGTGCCATATCAAGGTCGTTCAGCTTACGGCCTAGAAATTTCTCATATAGAGCTTTGTCGGTAATCGAGCTGTCATGGTCACCGTAGAACATAAAGATGGTTTTTTCCCATAACCCCCGATTCTTCAGATCTTCCACCATACCACCGATTGCGGCATCCACGTAGTGAACAGACTGCAGATAATTTCCGAACATTGTACCTTGGAATTCACCCACATCCAGCTGCTGTTTCTCTTTAGGCAGAGAGGCGTAAGGGTGATGACTGCTAAGCGTGATGAGGAATGAATAAAAAGGTTCTTTCGCCTCATTGCTCATTTTCTCCACGGACTGCCGGAAAAAAGATACATCTGACAATGACCAGCCAAGCGGGTCATCTTCGACGAAATCATTTTTGCTGTAGAACTTGTCGTATTTCATATTCTGATACATCGTATATCGGTTCCAGAACCCGCTCTCGTAGGCGTGAAATACGTTGGTGTTATAGCCATGATCCTTCAAAATGGAAGGCAACGAATCGTACATATGGTCTGCATATCGTACAAATGCTGAACCTACAGGAAGAGGGTGCAGAGAGATGTTGGCGCCGAAGTCGGCATCTGACGTTCTTCCCTGTCCAGTCTGGTGATAAAAGTGGCTGTAATACTGGCTTTCTTTCATCAGTTCATTGAAGTGGGGGGTGATTTCCTGCCCGCCAATGCTTTGTCCAATCATAAAATTCATAAAGGCTTCGCCTTGCACGATAATAACGTTGCTATCTTTATATTTTCCGTATAACGGCTGGTTGTTCTGTCCTGCACTCGACTTTTGTCGATCTGCAAAATAAGCTTTGACCTCCTGGATATCGGCGGGATCAGCTTCGGGGCCGGAACCCATATTATTTTTGACATAAGAGTACGTATCATAGCCGTGAAAAGCGAGTAATCCGGTTACGTTGTACATGGATACATTCCACCAATTGTTATCAAACAGCCCTTTGGCCCAGGTTTTGCTGTAATAATAGATAGGTCCGGCACCAAGGCCCAATCCCAGAATGAGCGCTGTGACACCTGCCAACAGACGGCGGCGGAGACGCTTTTTAGGAGATGTGGAGGAAGTGAAAGAGTAACCGCCGTAACTACCGATAGAACTGCTTGTGTACATCCCTGACGCTTGACCCGAGCGATAACGTCTACTGAACAGCATTAAGGCTGCAAACGGAATAACAATGAACAAATCGGCAAAAAACCATATATCACGGGCATAGATTAAAGTGGCAATGCTGTCTCCGAGTGCGTCCACCTGTCGTGCCTGTAGGAGCACAGGAATGGTAAGGAAATCCTGAAAGTAGCGATAATAGACCATATCCGCATAGATGAGTGCAGTAAGAAATAAGTGAAGGATCGTAAGTGCAGCAACCATGCCCCTACGAGGCAGCCACCAGACCCAGAAGGACAGAAGTAGCAAGGAGCCGATCGCAATCACTTTGTCGAGCAGTCCCATGGTGATGTTATACGCGTGCAGATTGTGATGCAGCAGCATCAGTTTAAGCAGGATAAGTACTGTGAAAATAACATATAGCGTCAATGGGTGACGCAGAAGCCCGAGCGTTCTGGAACTCCGCATAGGCTGACTGAAAACCATCTTGTTTCCCCCTTTTTGTGTAGTTGTTCATGATTCGAGAGGATGAGGCTGTAGATTAAAGATTGTTATTTATTTTGTTAACGGAATGTAAAACAGGACTTCATATATTATAGCGTGACCGCTTCGCATTTCAACTATGCTCATCTTCATACTCGCCTGTCATACAGGCCTTCTTATAAGGTAGGAAGTCTGCTTTTGTTGGGTGTTCGGTGATCAAACAAAAGAAAAACGCTCCAACCGTAAAGGTCAGAGCGTTGCTTAACCATAATTATCTTTAAGCTTGCGGTGTTTTGTTGCGCGGTGGCAGTGGCCCCAAATATTGATAGTACTGGGTTTCAATCCGTCCATTGAACAGTTTGCGACGCTTGTCCGCTTTATGTCCGAAATACTCTTCAAATGCTTTCGTGGAGGTGATGGCAAAAAACGACCACGTTGGCATATCTAGATAAGAGCGACCAAGGGAACGGAGCAACTTCTGCACTTCTTTTTCTTCACTCAGACGTTCGCCATAAGGTGGGTTGGTAATGATAACCCCATATTCCCCTTGAGGTCTGGCCCGGTGTGCTGGCAGTACACTGACTTCAATATCTTTGGCAAAGCCAGCACTTTTGATCGCCGCTTGCGCAACCTCAATCGCTTCAGGATCGATGTCGCTACCTGAAATTTGCAGAGGTACATCGTCACGCACGGCATCAAATGCTTCCTCGCGTGCTTGTTCCCAAAGCTCAGCAGGAATCACGTCCCAGTTCTCGGAGTTAAATGTACGACGAAGCCCTGGCGCGATATTCCATCCAATCATGGCGGCTTCAATCAGCATGGTGCCTGAACCGCAGCATGGATCGTAGAACGGGCGGGAAACATTCCAACGACTAAGCTGAATCAGAGCAGCTGCCAGTGTTTCTTTCAGTGGCGCTTCTGTAACAAGTTTGCGGTATCCGCGTTTATGAAGTCCTGGGCCTGTTGTATCCAGTGTAATCAGAGCGCGGTCATTCAACAGAATCACTTCGACCACATAACGGGCTCCATTTTCAGGGAACCATTCAGTGTGATGCGTCAGCTTCAGTTTTTCAACAATCGCCTTTTTGACAATACCTTGGGAAGCAGGCACACTGCTCAGTTGTGATTTCTGTGATCGTCCTTCAACCGGAAATTCACCGTTTGCGGGAATCCACTCTTCCCACGGTAGTGCTTTGGTGCCCTCAAACAATTCATCAAATGTGGTTGCAGGGAATTCACCCATATTAACCAGCACACGATCCGAACTTCTCAGCCACAGGTTACAGCGACAAATATCAATATAATCTCCTGTGAAAAATACCCGGCCATTATCGACCCTAGCGTCCTCATACCCCAACTGTTTCAGTTCCCGGGCAACAACGGCCTCAAGTCCCATCGCGGAGGTTGCAATCAATTGCAATCGAGCCATGTGAATTCATTCAACTCCATTTCAAGCCGCAGCTGGCGTAAGCTTCCCGCGGCGAATATAGTAACGGTGCGGCCTTGCCGCTTTCCGTGAAAAAACTTACAATGAGTAATGCGGCTTAACCGCATAGACATCAATGCAGATTATTCGTTTTTGTGCGTAGAGTACACTGTGTTGATACCAAACATTTATTATAAAACATTGGCATCCATATGAAAAGCTATCCAAGGCATTTATAAAGAAAGCTGTCTAGGGGCATTGATATGGAAAGTAGTCCAGATGTGCAAGGAGGAACTTCGTGGTGAATCTGACCCCGGACGAATATGTAAATCAATTATTTCAAGAGGATGAGCTCTTGTTAAAAGTAAAAGAGGCCATTCGAGCGAATGGCATGCCGGAGGTTTCGGTGGCTGCGGCGTATGGACGCTTGCTCACCTTTCTGGCCAAAACCTCTAAAGCTGAGGCTGTGCTCGAAATTGGTGTGCTCGGCGGTTACAGCGGCATCTGCCTTGCTCGTGGGCTGAGCGAAGGGGGACGCTTGACTTCCCTAGAACTGAAAGAAGAATACGCGGCTATGGCTCGTGGACATTTGGAGGAAGGTGGGTTCGGCAGTCAAGTCGAGTACCGAATTGGGCCTGCGGCAGACAGTCTGGAGCAACTGGCACAGGAAGGACGTACCTTTGATTTCTTCTTTATTGACGCAGATAAGGAAAATTATCCGGTTTATCTGGATTATGCAATTCGCCTTGCGCGTCCAGGTGCAGTCATCGTAGGGGACAACTGTTTCCTGCGCGGTCGCACGCTTAATCCGGACAAGCAAGGCCCGGCCGTGCTTGCTGTGCGTCGTTTCAACGAGCAGATGGCAAGTGACCCGCGTTTGGTTACAACCATGCTTCCGGACTATGACGGTTTGGCACTGGCTTGGGTGAAATAGATCATTTGAACTCCGTTGAAAGCCTGCTTGAAAGCCAAGTTAAATGTGAAATTAGATCGTGGTGACATGTAGTTTTAATTTATGCCTTTTGCATGTGTCATACAATTCACTTGAAAGCGTCCGATACAATACGGGTACCTGTAATGGTTTCGAAATAGTCTACCTTCAAGCTTCGTAACGATGACAAAAGTTCGACCTCGGCCTTTGTATGATCAGGCAACGGATAATGTATAGCCGAATAGTTGGTATGCAATTCGGGAGTGAAGGTTGTGCCGCCGCTGATGAATCCGGTGCGGGGATACTGAGATTCGAGGAAAAAGTAATCCATATGTGTTAATGTTCCTTTCCGAATGTTGTCTATTATTCATTATAAAGGATAATAGGATGGGGAAAAGGCCAAAGCAGGATGAACCTTTGCTTTGGCCTTTTTACGTACATCTGGCAATTATTTTTCGATGACTTATACTTCTGGGATGCCATATGTTTCGAACCATTTTTTGATCGTATCAAAATCATCACTGAAAGACAGTCCGAGCATTAAAAGAATCCTTGCTTGCTGTGGACTGAGGTTATCCCCGGCAATGATGCCTTTTCCTCCGCCATACACGCTGCCTGAACCAGTTCGGGTTGTCGTGACGAAAATAACCCCTTCTTCAATAGCCTTCGTACGGGCTTGCCCCATTGCCCTGGAAATTCCGCCTGCCCCTGTGCCTGAGGTGACAATGCCTTTCACTCCATTTTTCACAAAACCTTCGATCGCTCCGCCGCCGGCTTCTTGATAAGAGATGGCGATCTCCACTTTGGCAAGATCGGCTTTGGTAATTTTGCTAAGGTCAAATGCAGGTTTCGCTGTGCCCTCCGGTTTCATAGCACGAGCCGGAGCGCGATAAATCCGAATGTTCTCTTCATCAATATAACCCACTGCACCGAGCATTGGCGTTTCAAAAGTGTCTGTCCGGTAGTCGTTGGTTTTGGTTACCCCACGTGCAAGCTGAATCGTATCATTCAGCATCAAGACGGTGCCAAAAGATTTCGTGCGGCCGCTGCCAGCCAGCTTAATTGCATTGTAGAGATTCGCTTGGGCATCAGAGCCAATGACCGTCCAAGGTCGCATTGAACCTGTGATGATTACAGGTTTGTCGCTTTGTACGGTCATATCAAGGAAGTAAGCAATTTCCTCCATCGTATCTGTACCTGTGGTTACTACCACGCTGTCATATTGAGCGAGAGCTTTATCCACAGTTTGAGACAAGTCGTACAGGTCAGCCATCGTATAGGAGCCTGAACCGGAATTGCCGAATTGAAGTGTGCTCACATCCGCAATTTTCTGTTTGTCCGGCAAGTCTTTGACCATATCAGCAATAAGAAGTGTGCCGGCCTTATAGTTTTGGAAGCTGGTTGCGTCTTCCGATTGTCCTGCAATCGTTCCACCTGTACCGATTACAAGCACATTAGGAAGTGAAGATTGTTTGGAGGATTCAGGCAGAGCGGGGATCGTAGTGTTACGTGTAGGACTTGCTGGGGTGGTCTGAACATTGCCTACTGTACCCTTAACCTCAACTGTAGCGGCTTGAGCGGCATAAGTTCCTATTGGAGACAGAGAAAGGGTTAGTGCGGTTAGTGCAGCGGTACTCCATACGGCCCAAGGGCGAAGGTTAGATGATTTTTTCATGCTGATACACTCCTTCAAGTAATTTTTGTGTGAGGTATTCTCTTTTTTTATGTAAGTAGATTGAGATAATGATATTTGGTGTTAGATAATATAACAAACATAGATTCATACAGAAATAACGCTTACAATCAATGTTTTTAATAGATAAACAGATATTTAATAGGGAAAATGGCTGAATTTAAATTTTTATATATTCTTAGTTAAAAGGTAAGAGAAGAGAAAATCGTAGAAAAACCATTACTATATGTTATCTAAATTGACATAATTATCTTTCGACATTTACAAGGGTAGTTGGTAGCATACGCTGGGACGAGAGACTTATTTACGCTGAAATAGTTGGAATCCCTATCCAGTTGTGGTTATAATGAATAGGAACATATATGTAAATAAATATATATTATTGATTGGAGGAAACACGATGAAACAAGCACCCCGAAAATATGCCAATTACATTCCTATTCGGGAATTGCACAACAAGGAGCGCCAATTATCTCCCTTCCAGGTGTATGCAGAACTTCGTGAGAACACTCCAGTCCGATATGATGAGCATCGTGAATGCTGGGATGTTTTTCGGTACGAAGATGTGCAGTATGTGTTAAAAAATCCTAAGCTGTTCTCTTCTGAACGTAACCGTGCCGGTACCAGCATGTTAACGACAGATCCACCGAAGCACAAACAGCTTCGTGACTTGGTCAATCAGGCGTTTACGCCCAAGGCGATAGAGGCTCTTGCACCACGTATTCAGGAAATCACGGATGAGCTGCTGGCTCCGCACTTGTCGGGTGGAAGGATGAACCTGATTGATGATCTTGCAACGCCACTACCCGTCATCGTTATTGCTGAACTGATTGGTGTTCCGGCTACAGATCGGCGTGAATTCAAAGAGTGGTCGGATGTGCTTGTGAAAGGTGCACGTGATGACAGTGAAGAGGCTTTTCAAGAGTTGGAGAAGGATAAGCTGAAGAACATACAGGAGTTATATGCCTATTTCACAGACATTATGGAACAGCGTCGTTTAAAGCCTCAAGACGATCTTATCTCTTTGCTATTAGATGCGGAGATTGAGGGCGAGAAGTTAACGGAGGAAGAAGTGGTCAATTTTTGCATTCTCCTGCTGGCTGCAGGGAACGAGACAACTACCAATTTGATTGCAAATGCAGTGCGTATTCTATCTGAACAACCCGAACTGCAAGAGGAGTTGCGTGAGCATCCGGACAAGGTGGCAAGTGCCGTAGAAGAGACACTGCGTTATTATCCGCCGATTGTAGCCATTGGACGTGTTGCGAGGGAAGATATAGAACTAGGAGGCAAGGCGATCAAGGCAGGTGAGCAGGTTATATCCTGGGTTGGGGCTGCCAATCGCGACAGTGTACAGTTTGAACGTGCAGATGAGTTTGTGTCGAATCGTAAACCCAACAGGCATATGGGATTTGGATTCGGAATTCATTTCTGCCTTGGTGCACCGCTGGCACGTCTGGAAGCAAGAGTGGCGTTGCATACCTTGCTCCAGCGTATGGAACGGATACACTTAGCTCCTGAAACGACCCTGGAGCCGATTCAAAGCGCTTTTGTATTTGGAGTAAAGGAATATCCGATTCAATTCAATAAACGACGAGTATAGTAGAAAAGCCGCTCTCAGGCCAGGAATGGCGCTGAAGCGGCTTTTGATGCTTATTATGGTTTGCGATGAGTGTGTGGAACGGTATGCTCTTCTACAATATTTCTGTTCCTATAGAACATTTAAGTCGTTTTTGATTCCTCCATACGGACAGGTGTTTTGTACAATTTGAATCGAACCCATACCATATTGAGCAATAGTAGGCCGCCGGATACGATAAAGAGTCCCTCAATACCTATGAAGCCGGCGAGGAATCCGCCAATGACTGCGCCCAGCATATTACCGAGAGCAAGTGTGCTTGTGTTAAAACTGAATGCCCGGCTAATCATGTTATCAGGGGAATACCCCCGAATCAACGCGTTTACGCTTGGAAGCAAGCCGCCCATAAATATCCCCATCACAAAGCGAACAAGGATGAGTTGCCACACCGTTTGCACGAAAGCTTGCGGAATAAGCATGATCCCGGTTCCGATCAGTGAAAAAGTGAGGACTCGGTGTGATCCAATCCGGTCACTGAGTTTTCCGAGTACCGGAGACATCGCCATATTGGATATCCCTGTAACTGCACCGACCATACCTGCCCAGAAGGCTACGTCCACTGCGGTTCCATGCAGTTTTTGTACATATATGGGCAAGAGCGACATCGGACTGATCATTGCAAATTGCAGCAGGAACGTCACAGCGAATAGTGCCGGCAGCTGAGGTAATTTGCTAAGCTCCTTCAAACCGGATAATACCGATTGATCTGGCAACTTGGCAGCTTTTTCACGGTCGAACGTCTCCCTTACGAGGAACATCGCAAGCATAGAAGCTACAAAGATGAGCCCGCCTGTAATGTAGAAAATAGGACGGAACCCCACCGCATCCGCAAGCAGGCCGCCAATAAGTGGACCCAAAATCGTACCTGCCACCTGACCGGACTGGCTGATCCCCATCGCAAACCCCATACGATCCTTTGGCGTTGTGCCTGAGATCAGAGCAACAGCTGCAGGGTTGAAGCCAGAGATGGTTCCGTTCAGCAAGCGCAATAAGAGAAGTTGCCAAGGGTTTTGCACGAGACCCATCAATGCGATAACAACAGCCATACCGAAGCCGGAGCGAAGCAGCATAATTTTTCGTCCGTATTTATCCGACAACTTGCCCCAGAGCGGCTGAAACAAAAAAGAGGTGAGGAAATTGGCTGCAAAAATAAATCCGGCCCAAATTCCAATTTCGTGCTCACCTACAACGCCCAGATCTCTGGCAAGAAACAGCGACAGAAAAGGCGTAATCATGGTCATGCCTGCATTGACCAGGAATTGTCCAAACCAAAGCACAATGAGATTGACTTTCCACGTTTTCAAAGTGCTTTCACTTCCTTTCAAAGATTTTTCTGTAATTCTCAAAAAAAGCGATTCTTTTATTATATCACAAATGGCATATCCATGAGGGGTGTAACGAATGTCATAGTATTGTCACTTGGAACACATCCCCATATGGTTGTTACGGCTGTATAAAAAGGGCATAATGGTAGTTATGAGTCCAAAAACTATTGGAGGCTTCTTACATGAGCTATAATGATCGACTGATTCGGGCTAGTTTCAAACAGCAGGTTGACCGTGTGCCGGTATGGTATATGCGCCAGGCTGGACGTTACGATCCTGAATATCGCAAAATTAAAGAAAAGTACTCCTTGCTCGAAATATGCCAGCAACCTGAACTGGCGGCTGAAGTTACACTCATGCCTGTACGTAAGCTGGGTGTGGATGCGGCTATTTTGTATTCCGATATTATGAATCCGGTTGCTTCGCTTGGCATTGATTTTGACATTGTAAAAAATATAGGTCCGGTGATTGATAACCCCATTCGTTCGGCTGCCGATGTAGATCGTCTACGTCCCATCGATGTGGAAGGGGACTTGTCTCACATTCTGGAAACCATTCGTATTTTGGACAAGGAACTTGACGTTCCGCTAATTACATTTGCAGGGGCTCCGTTTACGATTGCGAGTTATCTGATTGAAGGTCAACCTTCCAAAGGATATATTCGAACCAAAACGATGATGTACAGTGAGCCGGAAGTGTGGCACAAACTGATGCAGAAGCTTGGCGATATGGTCATTACATATATTCGTGCTCATATCGCAAATGGCGGTAAGGCATTTCAGTTATTTGACAGCTGGGTAGGGGCGCTCTCTCCCAAAGATTTCAAAACGTATGTGCTTCCAACGATTACTCGTATCTTTACCGAATTATCTGATTTGAATGTACCGAAAATCTATTTCCCTGGAGTGGCCTCGGGTGAGTTGTTGCCAACCCTGCAGGATTTGCGGGCGAATGTCATCGGACTTGACTGGAGAGTTTCCATATCAGAAGGTCGTAGGCGCTTGGGCGGGAAATTTGCGGTGCAGGGTAATCTGGATCCGTACATCCTGACTGCCCCAATGGAATTAATCAAAGAACAGGCGAAAGCAATCATAGATGAAGGGATCAAGGACCCGGGTTATATTTTCAATCTGGGACATGGCTTGTTCCCGGAAGCTTCTCTTGATAAATTAAAAGAACTCACAGCTTATATTCATGAATATTCAACAGAAGCTTTGAAGACGGGAGTGACGGTTAGCAATGACTAATACTGTAGGCGTACTGGTGATGTCATATGGCACACCTGAAAATATGGAAAGTGTTGAGGCGTATTACACACATATCCGCAGAGGGCGTCCGCCTGAGCCGGAACAGCTGAAAGAACTGAAAGATCGCTATGAAGCGATTGTTGGCGGCGTGTTCCCTTTGCGCGAGAACACGGATAACCAGGTGAGAAACCTTCAGGAGACGTTGCAAAAGGATGAGCGTCGCGGCGAGGTTGAATTCCGCTGTTATCAAGGACTGAAACATGCTTATCCTTTTATTGAGGATGGTGTGGAACAGATGGCGAAAGATGGCATTAAGAACGCTATTGGCATTGTGCTTGCGCCCCATTTCTCCACCATGAGTGTAGGCAGTTATATTAAACGTGCACGAGAAAAAGCCGAAGAACTTGGTATCCAGATGTCCTTTATTGAAAGTTATCATTTGCATCCGAAGCTCATTCAGGCTCTTTCTACGCGAGTAAGTGCTAAGCTTGATGCATTCGAGGAAGCGGGAGCGAAACGCGGAGATGTTAAGGTACTGTTTAGTGCTCATAGTCTGCCCGCACGCATTGTTGACATGGGTGATCCTTATCCGAATCAATTGCTGGAAACTTCCGAGGCCATTGCTTCCCGAGTGGGGATTGCCAACTGGCAGTTTACTTGGCAAAGTGCTGGGCGGACTGCTGAACCTTGGCTCGGCCCGGATATTCTGGATACACTCCAAGAGCTTTCGCGCGAACAAGTGGAAGATGTGCTCGTAGCTCCAATCGGTTTCGTCTCGGATCATCTGGAAGTATTGTATGATCTCGACATTGAAGCCAAAGCGATTGCTAAAGAAATGGACATGCGGTTGATGCGCATTGATTCGCTTAATAGTGATCCGTTGTACATGGAGACATTGAGCGATTCTATTATTTGCCAATGGCAGCAAGGGTCTGATAACTAATGGAAGACAAGAAAAGACGTATTGTTATTGTCGGCGGGGGCCTGACAGGCCTCAGCGCGGCATTTTATATCCGCAAGCATTACAGGGAAGCTGGTTTTGAACCCGCGATTACCTTGCTTGAGAAGAGTTCGTCTATGGGCGGCATGATCGAAACGCTGCATCGGGACGGATTTGTAATCGAGAAAGGTCCTGACTCTTTCCTGGCTCGTAAAACAGCGATGATTGATCTGGCAAAGGAACTGGAGATGGATCATGAACTCGTCAGCCAAAACCCGGAGTCGAAAAAAACATATATTATGCAGCGCGGTAAGCTTCATCCCATGCCAGCGGGTCTGGTGTTAGGCATCCCGACAGAACTGAAGCCTTTTCTGAAAAGCGGGCTGGTCTCTCCGGCGGGCAAGCTGCGAGCGCTGATGGATTTTATTATTCCACCCAAGCGTACAACAGAGGATGAATCTCTCGGTTATATGATTGAGCGCAGGCTTGGCTCAGAAGTGCTGGAAAACCTGACTGAACCGCTTCTGGCGGGCATTTATGCAGGAGATATGCGAAAGCTCAGCCTACAAGCGACGTTCCCGCAGTTTGGAGAGGTGGAGCGGGATTATGGCAGTTTAATCCGAGGCATGATGACAGGACGTAAACCGACTGAGACACATACAGGCACCAAACGGAGTGCGTTCCTGAACTTCCGTCAGGGGTTGCAAAGTCTTGTGCATGCGCTTGTCCATGAGCTTCATGATGTGGACCAGCGTTTGAATACGGGCGCCCAATCCTTGGAGCGTGTGGATGAACGTAACGCCAGATATCGGGTTGCACTCGATAACGGACAATTTTTGGAGGCAGATGACGTTGTAATCACCGTGCCGACTTATGTGGCTTCTGGGCTTCTAAAACCGCATGTGGATACATCGGCGCTGGATGCAATCAATTATGTATCTGTTGCTAATGTCGTTCTGGCCTTTGAGAAAAAAGAAGTGGAACATGTCTTCGACGGTTCTGGGTTTCTGGTGCCACGTAAAGAGGGACGTAATATTACGGCCTGCACGTGGACATCTACCAAATGGCTGCATACCAGCCCGGACGACAAAGTCTTGCTTCGTTGTTATGTGGGCCGCTCTGGAGATGAACAGAATGTGGAGCTTCCGGATGAGGCGCTTACGGAGCTAGTCATGAAAGATCTAAGAGAAACGATGGGTATTCAAGCAACGCCGATTTTCTCCGAGATTACTAGATTGCGTAAATCAATGCCGCAGTATCCTGTCGGCCATCTTCAGCATCTTGCTAACCTTCGTAAAGAGCTTGGAGAAAAAATTCCGGGTGTTTACATTGCAGGGGCTGGTTATGAGGGTGTGGGATTACCGGACTGTATCAGACAAGCGAAAGAAATGTCCATACAGGCCTCCGCACAGCTGACCTCGACGAACTAAGAGTATGAATTATAGATCCGCCGTCTCCAATGTAGCAGCATCTACAAAAGGGGCGGCTTTTTTTATAGGATGTACATCCAGAATATGCTTGATATAATGGTAAGCATATGGATCTATTGTTAAGAAGAGGAGTTGCTTATGTATCCCCCAAGGTCACAGCGAAGCTCAGAAAAGAAAAAAGTAAGACGAACCCGTAATACAAAAATCAGGATTGTGAATGTAATATTAATTCTAGCAATTGGTCTTATCGGCTTATATTACCTCTTGAACACACGTGAACAGCAACCTTCCCAGCCTGCCAATTCAGAGGTTGTACAGCAGGATCCGCCCTCAGGGGTGAACGATAAGGGTGGGGATGCATTGAACCAGCCCGAACCTGACGCTGATTCAGCTGAATCACCGGATAAAGATGCTGCTTCGGTAGATGGGAAACCAAATGCAGAGCCGGACGATGCTGTAAACAACCCTGAATCGGGTACGGGCGAAACATCGGGGGCAGGTAGCGAGAAGCCGGCAACCGGAACAAAGCCTGCAAATACTGGCAAGGGAAACTCGGGTAAGACAGATGGTGATAAGGGAACCCCTTCAACGTCTGATTCATCCAAGGATGTCACCATTCATTTTGTTGGCGACATTCAATTTTCCGGAAAAATTGCAGAATTGCTGGAGAAGAACGGATACGATTATCCATTTGCCAAGCTTGGCTCTATGTTTCAGAGTGACGATTTAACGATCGGTAATCTGGAGACTCCGGTGACCCATGGTGGTACGGGGGCTGCGGATAAAACCTATGTTTACAAATCCTCGCCCAAAGCGTTGCAAGCTATGTCTGCGGCAGGGTTTGATGCCGTTAACCTGGCAAACAATCACATTCTGGATCAAGGTGTGGAAGGGCTCGTCGATACGTTAACGTATCTTAATGATTACGGTATCGCACATGCTGGTGCGGGTATGAATGGTACGGAGGCTTATGAACCTGCCTATTTTGAGCGCAAAGGCATGAAAATTGCTTTGCTTGGTTTCAGTCGGGTCGTTCCTGTAGCTAGCTGGAAGGCAGACGGGAATCGGGCTGGTGTAGCGGAAGCGTATGACTCTACAAGAGCGATCGCAGCGATTCAGTCTGCGCGTAAGAAGGCCGATCTGGTTATCGTCGTCGCGCATTGGGGGGAAGAGCGTGTGAGCACCCCTAATGCCGATCAAACGAGGCTGGCGCATGAGTTTGTGGATGCGGGTGCTGATCTGATTATTGGCGGTCACCCTCATGTTTTGCAAGGGCTTGAGTACTACAAAGGCAAATGGATTGCATATAGTACGGGGAATTTTATTTTTACGAGATCGACGAATGAAGAAACGTGGAAAACAGCTGTCTTTCAGGCGCGTTGCAGTCGCGAAGCGGTGTGCAGTATGAAGGTGATTCCGTATGAAGCGGCTCTTGGGCAGGCTGTGCCAATGCTTGATGAGGCGAACCGACTTCTGCTGGAGCAGATGTCTAAGATGTCATCAGGCGTTCGAGTGAACGCAGATGGAACTGTAGTGCCTAACTAAGTAGCGTTTTGCTGAGGAGAGATGATGATGAACAATCTATGTGTAGCCCATCGTGGATTTTCTTCCATTGCACCAGAGAATACGATGGCCGCATTTAATATGGCGATGGAAAGACCGGAAGTCCAATGGATGGAACTGGATGTGCAGTTATCACGGGACGGCGTTCCTGTAGTGATCCATGATTTCACACTGGAGCGTACGACGAATGGTAAAGGGCGAGTTAAGGATACCGATTGGTCTGTCTTGAAACAACTGGATGCAGGATCATGGAAAGGCAAGAACTACACAGGCGAGCGTATACCTTCCCTGAGCGAACTCTTGGATCGTTCCTGCGGCAAAGTTCGATTAAATATTGAATTGAAAACACAAGGAGACATGTATCCCGGTCTGCCTGCAGCGGTGATTCACGAAATCAGAAAAAGACATATGCAACATGATGTTGTCATCACATCGTTTGAGCCAGCTGCATTGGTTGAAGTGAAAAAGCTTGCTCCTGAGTTAGAAACGGGTCTTATCATTGATGCCAAACCAGGGGATTTGCTTGCGGTACTCCAACAAATGCATTGTACGTTCCTCTCCATCGGATACACCAATGTAGACAAAGCGTTAATGAACGAAATGAATGCTGCAGGCATTCGAGTGATGGCGTGGACAGTAGATGACAAGGCAAGTATGAAAAAGCTGGCTGCGATCGACCCAGATGTAATGATATGTACGAATCGTCCTGATGTCTGGGAAGACGCGTTTCAGGAGACGAGTAGCCGCTTTTTCAGACCTTAAGGTAAACTGAAGTTGAACGAACAAACGAAGCAATGAACGAAGTAATGAATCCAGTAAAGGTGGTTACAACTCTATGTTGACGAATATTCGCAATGTATATTGTGTAGGACGAAACTATAAGCTTCATGCGGAGGAACTGGGTAATGCCGTTCCGGATGAACCGATGATTTTTATGAAGCCTTCTCATGCAGTTGTGCCATTGAACGGAGAGTACTTAGAATTGCCAGCTTCTAAAGGCGAAGTTCATTATGAGGCTGAATTGGTGATTCGCATTGGTCAGAATTACAAGCCAGGAGTGGGTGTCGATGAGCTGGTCGATGCCTATGCATTTGGTATTGATTTTACGTTGCGTGATGTACAGACAGTGATTAAGAAAAAAGGACACCCGTGGACGGCTGCCAAAGGATTTAAAAATGCTGCACCCATCACACCCTTTCAGACATTTCCTGGAGCAGCGGCGCTTCTCGAAAAAGATTTCACCTTGACAAAGAATGGTGTTCAGGTTCAGCGAGGCAATATCGTCAACATGATCTTCAGTTTGCAGGATATTGTGGATTATGTAGGTCATCATTATGGCCTCGGGCCGGGGGATATCATTTTCACAGGTACACCTGAGGGAGTGGGAGCTGCGCAGCCGGGAGATGTGCTTGAGCTGGCATGGGCCGGTGAATCATTAGGAGCATGTACGATCAAGGCAGCGGAGTAATTGAATCAACGCTGTAAGCCGCAAGGTGAATTGCTATAGAGCACAAACACGAATCAAAACAGTTTCGTGTTGACAGGAGGGGCGTAATTGCGCTCCTTTTTGCGTTGCGCTGCCTTGAAGTTTTTAATACATCGAAGCGAAATTTGAATTAGATATATGCTCTGTTCGCACTCTCTGCGATCAACTCCGCAATTTCCATGGACTGAAGAGCGTGTTGCTCAGAACTGATACTGCCGCTAGCAAGGCGCTCATCCAGTTGTGTCTGGAGCTGTTTGATCTGAATGGCAACGACCTTTGCTAAATCACCCCCGCTACTCTCTGCAATCGTTCGTAACGAATGCCCTTGATACAGCTTCTCCGCCAGTTCCTCTTCGGAAGCCTGATTCAGTGCACCCAGCAGATCATCATCTTCATTCTCATTGCTGTTATCCAGGTCGACAATAGACCATTTGGGTTCGGGAATGGGGGAGATGGTTGATTTACTCCATGCGGAGCCTGCGAAAGACATCGTTACAATCATTGTACCTAGTATAAAAACCCTTTTCATATTCATCGTTATTATGCTCCTTGTTTTGTGTTGTGTATGAACCGAATTGTAGTTGTTCAATTGATCTTGTTGGTTGAGCTAGCCTTATTGTAACTCCGAAACCTGAAGTAAAACTTAAAAATGAATTAGGATTTGTCTAGCTGCATGTTCAGTTTCTGCTTTGGTGTCAAACCGTGGTATAATTAACATTCAAAAATATATAAACGTCATGTGAACGGTATTGATGTCACATGCAGGAGAACCTATGGATTGGATTATTGGTGCTGTGTGCGCTTCTCTGGTAGCGGGGGCCGCTTATGCAAAGAGATCGCTAACCCTGTCTGGATGCCTTGCCGCAATCCTGATGGGTACGATATATTACGGGGCAGGCAATCTGTTCTGGTTTGGCACACTGTTATTATTTTTCATCACGTCAACGCTGCTTTCCAGGTTTCGCAAAGACCGCAAGCAGGAGATGGAGAAGTCTTATGCCAAGACAGGTAATCGGGATGCCGGGCAAGTGATGGCTAATGGCGGTATAGGTATGCTGTTATGTCTGGCAAACTGGATCATGCCGCATCCAGCGTGGTTGTATGCTTTTATCGGGGTTATGGCAACAGTCACCTCAGACACATGGGCAACCGAAATCGGAAGCCTCAGTCGCAAGCCTCCTCGCTCTGTACTCACATGGAAGATACTAACCCCCGGAGCCTCGGGAGGTGTTTCTTTATTAGGGAGTTCAGCTGCTGCACTTGGCGGTATTGTCATTGGTGTGGGGGCATTTGTTTTTGCGTCGATTAGCGGATTGGAACAAACAGGCTGGTTCGGCTGGACCTTGGTTGGACTGATCGGTGGGCTAGCAGGAGCGTTCGCGGATTCCTATCTTGGTGCAACCGTGCAAAAGATGTATCGTTGCACAGTATGTGGCCGAGAAGTTGAAGTTCATGAACATTGTGGTCAGCCAACATTACAGGCTCGGGGCTGGACCTGGATGAGTAATGATCTGGTCAATGTGCTTAGTTCTGTGATTGGTGCATGTATAGCTATAGGTTTAGGTAGTATTTTGGCGTTGTAAGGAGGGGATACAGGTTGAATACGGTACAGGGAGACAAATCGGAGGTCATTCTGGATGCGGCCTACGGCATATTTGGATCGAAAGGGTTCTATGAGACTAAAATGTCCGATATTGCCGATGAGGCTGGCATTGCCAAAGGCACGATTTATCTTTATTTTAAAAGCAAGGAACAACTGTTTATCGCTGTAACCAAGCGGGATTGTAACAGTTTTATCAGTCGTTTGGAATATGCATTGCAAGCGCACGAGAACACGGGTGACAAGCTTGGCGCGATCGCCAAAACACATCTGACCTATTATTATGAACGACGCAATCATACAAAGTTATTTTTTATGGCACCCAATAATGACCCGGATTTGATGAAGTTTATGAAAGCTTTTATGAACGAGTATATGAGCATGGTATGCAAAGTTCTGGAAAGTGCAGGTGTACCAGAGCCGGCGCTGCTTGCTGAAGCGTATATCGGTATTCTGGATCGGCTGAAGATGAATATCATGCTGAATCCAGAGTTCAATGAACAAGATCTGAACAAACGAATCGCTTTTGCGGCGGCGCTATTTTTGGACGGATGCCGTTCCTTTTTGCGAGTATAAGTAGGTTTGCTAGAGCGTGTATTAGAGGATAGAGCATTTCAAATTATAGAGAAGTGTGGGTAACGGGCAATGAATATAATGACGGTAGAACAGATTGCAAAAAGTTATGGCGAGAAAATCCTGTTTAAGGATGCTTCCTTTGGTATGGCGGATCAGGATAAAATCGGTGTTGTTGGTGTAAACGGCACCGGTAAATCGACGTTTTTGCGCGTTATTGCAGGTATGGAGCCTGCGGACGAGGGGCAGATCTCCATCGGCAATGATGTACGCGTGCAATTTCTGGCACAGAATCCGGATTTTAATCCGAGCAATACCGTATTGCAACAAGTATTTGAAGGCGACAGTGCCGAGATGAAAACTGTGCGTGAGTACACGGAAACGATGGAATTGCTGGAATTAAACCCATCCGATACGGCCTTGAACGAACGTCTGATGCGCCTGAACCAACAAATGGAGCAACTTCAGCTTTGGCAGATGGAGAGTGAAGCGAAGAGCATTTTATCCAAGCTGGGTATACAGCAGTTCGATGCAGTAATGGGAACTTTGTCAGGTGGACAACGGAAAAGGGTTGCGCTTGCTTCCGCGTTAATCCATCCTTGTGAATTGCTCATTCTCGATGAGCCCACGAACCATATCGATAACGATTCCGTCGTGTGGCTGGAGCAGTATTTGCAGAAACGCCGTGGCGCATTACTGATGATTACGCATGATCGCTACTTCCTGGATCGTGTGGCCAATGTCATGCTGGAACTTGATCACGGGCGTTTATTCCGATATGAGGCGAATTATACGCGGTTTCTGGAGCTGAAGGCTGAACGGGAAGAACGGGAGTCGGCTTCAGACCAAAAGCGGAAAAATCTGCTACGAACCGAACTTGCGTGGATTCGCCGCGGAGCTAAAGCGCGGACAACGAAACAAAAAGCGAGAATTGATCGTTTTGAACAGCTCAAGGAGCAACAGGGTGTTCAACGTTCGGGTTCCCTAGAAGTGTCTGTTGGTTCTACACGTCTGGGGAAAAAGATAATGGAGATTGAACATCTCTCCAAATCTGTCGATAGCCGCAAGTTGATCGACGATCTCAGCTATATTGCTGTACCTGGCGATCGCGTAGGTATTGTAGGCCCGAATGGTAGTGGTAAGTCTACTTTATTACAGATGATTTCAGGCCGATTGCAACCGGATGCTGGAGAAGTTGTTCTAGGGCCAACCGTGAATCTGGGTTATTTCACTCAAGAGCATCAGGAGATGGATGAAACGCTGCGAGTTATCGAATACATCAAGGAAGTGGCTGAGAATATAAAAACAGCAGATGGTTCATTGATCACTGCTTCCCAGATGCTCGAGCGCTTTTTATTCAACCCCACCGCTCAATGGACACCGATTGCTAGGTTGTCTGGCGGAGAGAAACGTCGTTTGTATCTGCTTCGCATTTTGATGGCTGCTCCGAATGTACTGCTACTGGATGAGCCGACCAATGACTTGGATATTCAGACACTTGCTGTGCTTGAAGATTATCTGGATGATTTTCCGGGCGTTGTGTTCGTTGTATCCCATGATCGCTACTTCCTTGATCGTACAGTGGACAAAGTGATGGCATTTGAGGGGAATGGCTCGGTGCGTGTGCATGTGGGGGATTATAGTGAATATGCGGAATGGATGCTGAAAAATGCCTCTGGAAATCAAGAGAGCGGTGCGAGTGCAGCCAAGAAACAGGTCACTGAGAAAAGCTTTGAAGTTTCGACTCCCGCTACAACGCAGGCAAAACCTAAATTAAAATTCAGCTTCAAGGAACAGCGTGAATACGATCAAATTGACGAAAATATCGAAAAGGCTGAAGCAAACCTTGCCCGGATTAACAAGGAGATGGAAGAAGCCTTTAGCGATTCAGCGCGTCTGCAAGAGTTGATGGCAGAGCAGGCTGAGGCTGAGCGTCACTTGGATGAATTAATGGAACGCTGGACTGTGCTTAACGAGCTAGCGGAGCAGATTGAGCAAAACAAATCTTAACGGTTTTTGTAAGCAAACCATACCAATGCCTTTCTTCATAAGGCGGCGTAATGCCGCTTTGAAGGAGGGTATTTTTTGTTTAAATAATATTTATGCATTAGACGTCCAAGATAAAAGATGAAACGTTACCCTTGTTTATTGCGTTTTATTAGTAATGAATTCCATAGAAGGGAGAGAGCGTGAAATTGATCAATAATGTAATTAATGAACAACTCGCCATGCTTAAGGAAAAAGGAAGAATCTATGAAAAATGGACGAAACGACTTCATAAGCTTCAAGAGGAGGAGAAGCAGTGGGAAGCGAAGGTGGAACGTTGTACCTTAGCTCTTCAGAAGGAACAGAAGGACGTGGATCGGCTGAACGGCATGAGCTTGGCCTCATTTTTCTATGATCTGATCGGCAAGAAGACGGAACGTTTGGAGAAAGAAGAGCTTGAACTGCTGGAAAGCAAGTCAGCTTATGATACGGCATACCGAATGTTACAGGATGTACAAGAGCAACGGATTCAAGTTGAGCAAGAACTTCAAAGACAATCGCAATATAAGTTCTGGGAGAGTGACTATCAGGTTTTATGGGGGAAAAAAGAGCAAGGCTTGCTTAAGCAGGATGAAGAACTGCAACAATTGGCCGAAGATCAGGAACATCTGGCGAGCGAACTTCAGGAGCTTAACGAAGCTCTCAGAGAAGGAGATTATCTGGTATATGCACTTGAACGTGCAGAGAAAGCTTTAGAATCAGCAGGAAATTGGGGGATCTATGACATGATGGGGGGAGGTACTATCTCTACGCATATCAAGCGCAGCCGTATGGATGATGCACAAGTGGCTATAATGGATGCAGGCAAACGTCTGCGTCGTTTTCAGAAGGAATTAGAAGATGTGGAGATGGCAGTAAACGCCGATTTGAATTTGGGTGGTCTACTGTCCTTTGCGGACTATTTCTTTGATAACTTCTTTGTGGATTGGATGATTCAGGATAAAATTCGCAGCGCCGAAAAACAGGTGAAACATGGACTAAGCATGGTCCGACAGACAATACAGGTTTTACAGAGGGAAATTAAGGATCACGAAGCCCGGCTTCAAGTTCAGGAACGTCGATATCGCGAGTATGTGGAACAGGCCTAATCATGATCTTATCTATGTGGCTATATGGTTCCAATAATAAAGGACACAACTTTCACACGCTGTTGATGCGTTGAGAGAATGTGTCCTTTTTAATATTGAGCATGACTTCATTAATAAACTGATTGAACTGAATCAAAGCAATAAACAAAGCGAATGTGAATGAAGAAGTAAGAAGTAAGTTACCTTCATTCCATCCTTACTTCGTAGTAATATATGCAGCAAGTAGCTTGGCTGTATTGATAACCGCGCTTTTGTGCGTGCGTTCCATAGAGTGAGAAGCGTGAACGCCAGGGCCAATCAGGGCAGCGCGAATATTGTTTCCTCCGCGCAAGGCAGCACTGCCATCAGAGCCATAGTGGGGATAAATGTCTACCGCGTAGTCCATACCATTTTGTTTGGCCAGCTCAATAAGGCGGCTTGTCATATCGTAGTCATAAGGACCGGAAGAGTCTTTTGCACATATGGACACATCCGTTTCTTTACAGCTAAGATCATCACCCATGGCACCCATATCCACAGCGATCATTTCGCTGATATCTGCTGGGATATATGCAGCTCCGTGTCCAACCTCTTCATAGTTTGATATCAACAGGGAAACGTTATGTACGGGCTTCCAGCCTTCACGATGAGCGGATTCAAGGATGCCGAACAGGGCAGCTACACTGGCTTTATCATCCAGATGGCGAGATTTGATGTAACCGCTTGGTGTAATGACAGCCCGGGCATCAAAGGAGATAAAGTCCCCTACACTAATACCTAGCTTTAATACATCTTCCTTGGAGGTTACGACCTCATCAATTCGAACTTCCATGTGATTTTCCGAGCGTTCAAACGTACGGGCATCAGGGTATACGTGCACGGATGGATGCAGAGAAAGAATCGTTCCCGTATAGACCTTGCCGTCTCTTGTGTGAATGGAGCAATATTCGTTCTCGATGCTATGCATCGTAAAACCGCCAACAGAGGTCAGTTTTAACGTGCCATAAGAGGTGATGGACCGCACCATGGCACCAAGCGTGTCTACATGCGCACTTAAAGCAATGGTTCTGGAAGGCTCTTCACCGGGCAAGGTGAGCATAGCCCCGCCTTTGTTGTTCAGTTCACAGGAAATGTTCAGGGAACCCGCTTCCTTGCGAATCATCTCGATAATGTGGTGGGTGTATCCGCTAGGGCTGGGTGTATCCAGTAATTTTTTCAAAAATGACAGAACGTAAGATTCATCAATAGTAAAACTCATCGTTGTTTTCCTCCTTTGTCTTACAGGTACAGGACAAATAGAATACAGCCTGTCTGGGAGAATGTATGTCCATTCCAATCTACCAGCAGGCTGTTTCTGATTTCTACAACGTACCTGTATTGTTACCTTTTGGCTGAGTCTGGATTGAATCGTTGTGCAGCTGGTGATCGTGTTCAGGTTCAGCTGAGCGGGTGGAATCCATGTTATCGTACGAAACGGATGTAGTAGCGCTGGCAGCAGAAGCTTCCAATTCAGCTACGCGCAGATGCAGGCGTTTATTCTCCCGTTGCAGTCGATACTGACGGTAAATCCCGTAAGAACCTACAATAATACCTCCAATTAAAGTACAGCCTAAAATAAGCAAAATCAATGGAACCCGAACCGTATTGAATAGCAGGTTAACCTGAACAGAATCTACATTGATGACTGCGAAAATCCCTGTCAGCAGTGCAAAAACAAGACCTGCGATAAGTGCCCATTGCATTTTCATGATGTTGCCTCCTTGTTGTGAACCGATTGCGAACTAGAATGCATTACCCTTTTTCAAGCGTACTGCATCTCGCTTGATTATAAAATCCCTTGCCCTTCCGGGGCAAGGGATATGAATTACAGGGGATAGCAACCTTATTTGGTTAACTGTTCCATCTGCTCGATCAATTCTTTGAATACACTCATCGCTTCGCGAATAGGCTGCGGTGTTGACATATCCACACCCGCTTTTTTCAAGATGTTGATGGAGAAGTCGCTACCGCCACTCTTGAGGAACCCGAGATAACGATCGACTGCAGGCTGGCCTTCTTCCAGAATTTGCTTCGAGAAGCTGGTTGCAGCCGAGAAACCTGTAGCGTATTTATATACATAGAAGCTGTTATAGAAGTGGGGAATACGTGCCCATTCCATCTCGATATCTTTGTCAACGACCATATTTTTGCCATGGTACTGTACATTGAGATCATAATAAATTTCTGACAGTAGCTGTGGTGTAAGAGCTTCGCCTTGTTCTGCGCGTTCATGAATAATTTTCTCAAACTCAGCAAACATGGTCTGACGGAATACCGTAGTCCGGAACTGATCTGCATAATACGTAAGTAAATACAGTTTTTCCTTCGGATCTGTGGATTTATTCAACATGTAATCCATCAGCAGTGCCTCGTTAGTCGTTGATGCTACTTCTGCAAGGAAAATCGTATACTGTGCATCACGATAAGGAAGGGTTGTATCCGAATAATGGGAATGAAGCGCATGACCCATCTCATGTGCCAATGTGAACATGCTGTTCAGATTGTCCTTATGGTTGAGCAGTACATATGGGTGAGTGCCGTAAGCACCCCACGCGTATGCTCCTGAGCGTTTGTTCTCATTTTCGTACACATCAATCCAACGATTATCATACCCAGCCTGAAGAGCCTCTGCATACTCCTTGCCAAGCGGCGCCAGACCTTCCTTGACTGTCTTTTTAGCTTCGTCGTATGTGATGTCCATCTTGTATTCATCCACGAGTGGAGCGAATAGATCATACATATGCAGTTGATCCACACCAAGCAATTTTTTGCGGAGATCCATATAACGGTGCAAGAGTGGAAGACTTTCATGGATCGTATCTACCAGATTGTTATAAACATCCGTCGGGATGTTGTCACCATACAGGTTCATTTCCATTACTGAAGGATACTTACGCACGTTGGCATAAAACATATTTTTGGTTACGTTGGCATTCAGAGCTGCGGCAATCGTATTTTTCTGTTTGGCATAGGTTTCATATACTGCTTTGAAAGCACGTTCCCGAACTTCGCGGTTTGGATTCTCCAGAAACTGAATGTAGCTGCCATGTGTTAGTTCAACTTCTTTTCCATTCTCATCCTGAATACGTGGAAACTTGAGATCCGCATTGTTCAGCATGCTGAAAATGGTCTGCGGTGCTTGAGACAGATTGCCAACCTGAGCAAGCAGTGCTTCTTCCGCCTGGCTTAACACATGAGCCTTTTCCCGTTTCATCTCTTTCAAGGTAAAGGTATATGCGGAGAGCTTCTCATTCTTAATAAGGGCGTCAAGCTCTGAATCCGGTAAAGAAAGAATCTCAGGTGTGACAAAGGAAAGAGCTTCGCCTACCCGTACTCCGAGTTTCTGAGCTTTTTGCGACAGGCTTTGATATGTAGGGTTTGCTGTGTCTTCATCCTGATGCATGCGGGCGTATACGAAAAGTCGTTCAAGCTTGAGTCCGATTTCGTCTTCAAATTCAAAGCTGGCTTTTAGCACGTCAGGCTGATTCAATTTACCTTGAAATTCGGAGGCTTTTTTCATCATAGAAGATACTTCTTCATACTCCTGATCCCAAGCCTTCTGATCGGCATATAAATCTTCAAGTTTCCATGTATGCTCTGCTGGCACCTCGGAACGTTTCAATAGTTTACTCATGGGAATCCTCCTTTGATTATGTGCTGAAAATACGGGCATAGCCGCCTTCGTCTCCTGTGCTAGCGCAACAGGAGACGAAGGGATAAGACTAAGAGCCAGAAGAACAGATAACGATTTCTGATATTTCAACGGCCTTCCTCCTTACCATACGAATAATTCAGAAAAATGAATTCCCAATTACTTCGTATAGTATGACCTGAGCACAGCCGAAATATTTGAGAGCCTTGATCTGTTTACAGACACGTTGAGTGTTTGTATCAGGCTCCCATGTTATAGAGGTAATATACGATTAGAAAAAAGGCGAAGCAGACGAGCAACGTAGCGATTAGAGCCATTCCCCTTCTTAGACGATCCGGAACGGAATTACGTCCCAGGATCAGCGCAAGCCCGAGTGCGAAGGCAAGAATAATAAAGATAACAACATTGCCTGAATCAAGCTGCATCGATTAAACTCCCTTGAAGGCAGCCATTAACGCACGCCATTCCTCTTCGCGATTTTCAAAATCCTCTTTCGGGAAACGACGCTCAGCCCAATGCATTAATGCAGGACGGCTGAGGAATGTGTGGCATTCTTCGCCCCATTCTTCAGAAATTTCCCGGAGAACGAGATATTTGCCTTGTACTTCTACAGTCATCATATTCCACTTATCTGTTTTGTATATTTCGTGTTTTTTTATCATAGGTAGTCTCCAAACTAACGGTTTTGGTAAAATGATACCGTACCCTACGATGCAAAGCAAATTTTTTCATCAAATATGGAAAAGATAAATTGCAAAATGGAAGCCCATACAGTATAATGAGGTTATTCGCCATAGATGGCGATATTTTTAGGAGGTTGTTCATTTGAAAGGTACAGTTAAATGGTTTAACGCAGAAAAAGGCTATGGCTTTATTTCAGTTGAAGGCGGCGAGGACGTATTCGTACATTTCTCCGCAATCCAAGGCGACGGCTTTAAAACATTGGAAGAAGGTCAAGCGGTAGAATTCGAAATCACTGATGGAAACCGTGGTCCTCAAGCAGCTAACGTAACTAAATTGTAAGATTTTTCCGTCATACACGGACTTCTTATAAATGATCGATTATAGCTGAACATCACAAACACAAGCACAGTCCCCATTTGGAGACTGTGCTTTTTTTGGTTTTGCAACGATCATGTGGAACGATGTGTTGTTGTGCGTAACAATTGAAAGCCGAAACCAATCAAGGCGGCCAAAGCAAAACTCATCGCAGTAAGATAGAACGTCTGACGTCCTGTAAGCTCTAATAACAAGCCACCCAAGGTGCCGCTTAGAAGTCCAGAAGCGCTAGACCACACAATCGTAAATAAAGCCATGCCCGTTGCTCGAAAATCATCGGGAACAAGTCGGGTTATATAACGAACCGCGGTGACATAAAAAATACCGAAAGTAACGCTGTGCATCGTTTGAATAAGAACAACGGCTGCCGGTGTATGCGAGACAGACATGAATAGTAAGCGAATGGTATACATCAAGGCCGCTAAGGTGAGAAGTGGGAGTTCCTTATATTTGTTACCATATTTGCTCAGTAGCAAAAATATCGGGATTTCACTCACGGAAGAGATGAGCAGGGACCAGCCGATCAATCCTTCGCTGGCACCCAAATCTTTGAGAGTGATCGTCAGAAAGGCTTCGTTCATCCGATGGCCCATAGCCAGCAGAAACACACAGCCGAAAAATGCAAGAACATCTCGTCGTTTCAGGATGGCCCACAACCCGGATAAATCCATTCTGCTACTGCCACCAGAAGGCTGGTCCCGTAATTGAAAGCTGATCAGTAATGTTACAGCTGCAAGGCTGATGCAGATCCACATCGTCCATTCGGAACCAAAAGAGCCAAGGACATAACCGATGCTAAGGGCGAAAAAGGCATATCCTATGGAACCGAACACTCGAATAGACGTGAAATTTCGACCATATTTATTGGCCGTTGTAATAGCCATCGTATCCGACAGTGGGTAGACCGGATAATAGAAAAAGTAAAATAGAGTTACAAGCACAAACACTTCGCCAAAACTTGATGCATTGGCAAGCAGGATTCCAGTAATTAACTGGCCACCAAGCAATAGGATCATAACTTTCCGTACGGTCTTGTATTTGTCACTCGCCATGCTCCAGAACATATTGGAGAAAACAGAGATGAGCGGTCCGATGCCATACAGGTAACCGATCTCGGCAGGACTGAAGCCAAGGTGGCTGAAGTAAAGCTGGAAGTACGATACTACCAGTGCGGTAGAACCAAAGATGGTGAACATCAGAGCCCGAAGCCAGTTCTGATCTGGCCGGGCCGTATGACTTAATTTCATGATGAGAGACTCCATTCTTAAATCTGATTCAGGTTATTCGTTAATTTCAATAACTCGATAATTTGTTTCATAAAACGCATAATAGTGTTTCGAAGTGGATCAGCCTTTCAAGGATGAAGAGCCGCGAGATGGCGGTATGGACATCGTTGGTTCTTTTTGCGTGCGCCGGATAACAAGCCATACAATAACAAGTTCTGCAAGCAAACCAAGGGATTGGGCGGCTGCTCCGATCATGCCATTCCATGCGGGGAACAAGCTGACCAAAATAAGCAATACTATTATCGTGCAAATGGCATTGGCGCTTTGTGAGCGAAACATCGTTTTGGTCTGTCCACGAAGTAGAATCAAACCATTGCTGAAATCCAAAAAAGGAGAGATCAGCGGGAAGAGCACAAACGCGCGAAGTGTCCAGAGACTTTGTTCCAGCAGCTGACCCTGAACACTCATAATGTTTTCAAATACCCATGGTCCCAGAGGCGTATACGCAATGGACACAGTCATCGCGAACGGAATAAAACCTGTAACAAGCGCGAACTTCTTAACGAGTTTAGCATCAATCAGATAGAAGTTAAGCACGATCTGATGGATATAGGTAAAAAAGCTTAACATGAGCTGCATCAGACTGCTTGCTACGGCAAACGAAGAGATAGCCAGCGCGATTCCGGTTGTTTTACCGAGCACAATGTTAATGACAGGACCTATAAACAGGGCTACAAAACTGGATAAAAGCAGTGGTTTGTAAAAACGATACACATCTCCCTTGCTCTCAACGGGATGATCCTCAAGCTTGGCAGGCATTTTTCGCATAATGTTTCTGCCTTCCAAGAAGCTAACCAGGGCTTCAATCATCATTCCCGCAGCAAAGATGATAGCGCCTACACGACCACTGTTGATGGAGTCTGTATAGATGAAGTACAGGGATAACCCATACATACCTGCTAACCTGAATACCATGCCGATCGTGAGCCATTTGGTTCGATTGTTTGTGATGATGATGCCTTGATAGATATTACGGATGACAGAAAAGATACTGACATACATCAGGATCTCGTACACATCGATCACTTTGCCTAGCAGATCGGGGCTGACGCCAAACAGATACTTGAATACACCGGTACCAATGGGTGAGTACACAATAAGAAATCCGATTAGTAGCACACAGGCCAGAAATATTTTGGTCACAAACGTAAGAGCCTGAAAAGAGAGGCGGTCACGCACCAGCGCGGAACAGGTTTGGCGCAGCAAAGTGGAGGGACGCTCCGTAAGGGTCAGCAAACTTCCCGCAATGGCATAACTTGCAATAACGGTCTCTGGATGAGCAGAGCGTGCAAGCGTGCTGTTAATGATGACGTGTGATATCGTGACTAAAGAGGCGGAGATGCCAAGAGGCACAAAAAAAGAAAATAACCGTCTCCACGAAAGTGGTTCACCTGACGACATGTCAACGACTCCTTTGATGGATAGAAATATGGATAGTATATCATAAAGCTTTGGAAGGGGATGCGATTTTTTACGCGGTTTATGCGGTAGATCATTTGTACAATTAAGGGGATCATATTATAATAGGAATGGTTAAAATCGCTCTAATACGTATTCAACCAAAGTGGAGGCACATTTATTTTGAGCCAATCAAATCGAAAACGTCATCAGTACCCGCGAGGACCGCTGGCATTGATGAGAGGGGTGTACAAATACACCATTCCGGAAACGCGTAAGGCATTGAATGGATGGCGTGCTCAGGCAGAGACAATTCCCAATGAGGAATTACGTACACAAGCACTTGCCAGTCTAAGGGATAAGCAATTTCACTGTGAAGGTGGAACGGTCTATGCTTTAGCGGATATGTCCAATAGACATATTCTCATTCCGCTAATCGTTTCGTATCAAACCATAAGTGATTATTTGGACAATCTGTGTGACCGCAGCACCTCGATGGACCCGGATGATTTTCGTTTGCTCCATCAATCTATGCTTGATGCGGTAGATCCCGAGGCAACACCTGTCAATTATTATGCGCTCCGTGAGGATCAGGATGACGGTGGATACCTACGGAATCTGGTGACGACATGCCAGGAGCTCACTCGTCAGCTACCGGGATATGCGTCAGCCAAGCCCCAAATACAGGATCTGGCAGGCCTATACACGGACCTGCAGGTATATAAGCACATCAAACCGGAACTGAGAGAAACGGCTTTGCTCGAATGGTGGTCGGAGCATCGCCACCGCACACCTCAGTTTCGCTGGAACGAATTTGCCGCTGCTACGGGCTCTACTCTGGGTGTATTTATGCTGTTTCTCGCTGCAAGTGACGATCAGCTGACCGAAGAGCAGGCGGTATCGATCCACACTGCCTATTTCCCGCACGTATGTGCATTACACATCATGCTCGATTATTTAATCGATCAGGATGAGGATCGTGCTGGAGGGGATCTCAACTTCTGCAATTATTATGAGAATGTAGAGATGATGCTGGATCGAATTGCTTTTATTGTGGAGATGGCTCGCAGCGATGTGCAGAAGATTCCGGGAACTTCTTTTCACCGGATGATTATTGAAGGACTGATAGCCATTTACCTGTCTGATCCCAAAGTCAGCGAACAGCATGAAGTTCGCGTCGTGTCCAAACGCTTGATGAAGAACAGTCCAATTACACGTGTGTTTTTCTTCATTTTCAGTCGGTGGATACGAAAGCATATGTAAGTCAGGTGTATTGTTGCGGAGCCTGAAGTGAAACTAGAGGAGGAAGAAACATCATGACAGCAGTAAAGAAAATCGCAGTGCTAACGAGCGGTGGCGATTCACAGGGGATGAACGCGGCTGTTCGTGCGGTTGTTCGCAGCGGACTATTTCACGGATTGGAAGTGTTCGGTATTCAGCGCGGATACCAAGGGCTTTTGAACAATGACATTTTCCCGATGGATTTGCGTAGCGTGGGGGATATTATCCAGCGTGGGGGAACGGTTCTGCAATCAGCGCGTTGTAAAGAGTTTTATACCGCTGAAGGCCAGCAAAAAGGAGCAGATATTTTGCGTGCACGCGGTATTGATGGTCTCATTGTAATCGGCGGGGACGGTTCATATCATGGCGCGAACAAACTGAGCAAGCTAGGTATTAACACGATGGGCTTGCCAGGGACGATTGATAATGACATCTCATTTACAGATTACACGATCGGATTTGATACATCCGTAAGCGTCGTAGTGGATGCGGTAAACAAATTGCGTGACACGATGTCTTCCCATGAACGTTCTTCAATCGTTGAGGTTATGGGCCGTCACTGCGGTGATATTGCGCTTCATGCAGGTCTTGCTTCCGGAGCGGAGACGATCCTGGTACCGGAAGTACCTTTTGATATGGACGAAGTAGCGGAGCGTATGAAAGCTAACTTTGCACATGGCAAGCGTCACAGTATCATTATTGTGGCTGAGGGTGTAGGTAAAGGCGAAGACGTAGCTAAGGAACTAATGGAACGCTGCCCGACGTATGAGCCGCGTGTTACCGTTCTTGGACACATCCAGCGCGGTGGTACGCCAACGCCGTTTGACCGCAACCTCGCTAGCCGTCTTGGTGATTTCGCCGTTCGTAGCTTGATTGCGGGCGAGACGGATAAAGGCTGCGGACTTGTCAAAGGTGAGCTGGTTCTGACCGATATTGATAAAGTGGTAAACACTAAAAAAGCATTTGATATGGAAACGTATGAGCTTGCACAACGCTTGTCTCAATAATTCCTTTCAACAAAAAAGAGCACACTCCGTATGATTCGGAGCTGTGCTCTTTTTTATTTGATATGCTCTCCTTCTTCTACATAAAGAAATTATGCGAGGAGGAACACTGTTTGCTTATGGGCGAAGGGAAGCTTGCTTTTGGACCCGGAACAGTCTCCACAACAGCGCAGTGGCTCCCACTGCGAGCCCGGCAATGAGACCAATCCAATATCCAAATGCGCCAAGTGAAGTATAAGTTGCTGTGAAATAACCAACGGGCAGACCGATAATCCAATACGCGACAAAGGTAATGATCAACGCAGGATTGACATCCTTGTATCCTCGCAATGCCCCTTGTGTAGGGGTAGCAATGGCATCTGAAATTTGGAAGAAAATCGCATAGATCAGAAAATGCTGCGTTAATGTAATTACTTCCTGTTCATTCGAGTAAATTCTCGCAATCGGCTCTCCGAACACCAGCAAAATAATCGCTGTAATCAAGGAAAGGCCAATAGCTCCCCCGATCCCGAGCAGACTGTACTGTTTGGCGTCTTTCAGCCGGCCTGCACCATTCTCAAAGCCAACCAGAATAGTGAGTGCCATACAGATGCTCACAGGTAACATATAGAGCGTGGAAGCAAAGTTCAGTGCTGCCTGATGGGCGGCTATAGTAACCGTATCGAATCGGCTCATCAGCAAGGTAACTGCAGCGAAGATAGACGTTTCAAAAAAAGTTGCAAACCCGATCGGGACCCCAATGACGAGGAGTTCCTTCCATTTGCTAAGCGAGATCGGTGACCATTGACGGAAAATAGAATACTGGGCGAATGGCTCCATACGATGCGCGAAAAACAGGCTGATCAGAAAAATAAGCCAATATGTACATGCTGTGGCCACACCAGCACCAACACCGCCTAATTGAGGAAAACCCCATCGCCCAAAAATGAGCAGATAGTTCAGCAAAATATTAACGGGCAGCGAAACGAGTGTGATGAGCATGGTAATACGTGTCTGTCCAAGCGCATCCATAAAACTGCGTAACACCGTATATCCGAACAGGGGCATAATGCCAAAAGCAAGCGCACACAGAAAATAAAATGCTACATTTGCAACATGCGGCTCCAAAGGCATCGCGTTTAATATGGAACTTAGAAGCAACACGCCTGCCCCTAACACGATAAGGCCTACAGCAATGCCCAAGTAAAGAGCCTGAATGACGCTCCGTCCTATCTGATCATGCTGCCTAGAGCCGAGCAGGTGAGAAACAACAGGGGTTATTCCCATCAATATCCCGCTAAGTCCGGTTTGGACGGGCATCCATAAGCTTGTACCTATAGCGACACCTGCGAGGTCAGCTGGTGAAAACTTACCGGACATGTTGGTATCAAAAAACGACATGGCCGAAAGCGCGATCTGAGTGGTAAAGATGGGCAAAAATATGATCAGGAACTGTTTGATTTTTTGTGGAAAACTCGATGTGTTCATATTCACTGAAGAGGCCTCACGATCTATATAGTTATCATGCTGATGTCACATCAGACAGCTATTAATTGTAGAGGATTTTTACGAATTTGAATAGTGCAACAGGAGAAAGAGTCTTGAGCATGAACATAGTGCCTTATCAAGACCAGGATATTAAAATATAAAAAAACCTCGCTCCCGTTATAAACGGGATGAGGCTTGGAATTATGGAGTTTGTGATCTGATCTGCGGTTAGATGAACTCAAACGAAGAAGATTTTATAAGTGCACGATATTATTTGTATTGCACGCCAGGCGTGTAACGGTTAGATGCATTCCATAACAGATATTCATCCACATTCATTTCTTTCATCGCTTTAATCTGATCTTCGACCTGTTTCTTGCCGTATTTGATATAATGTCCCCTACCCAGCCAGCTTGCCGTAAAGTCTTGAATCCATGGACGAATGATTGGTTTAAGTTCTTTGGTAGGGTCCAGCTTCTTATGCGTATCCTTCATGGAACCTTTAATTGTCGTGTAGGGGTCTTTGTCAGGGTCTTTCACGCCATACCAGCCGGTAGAATAATGACTTGGATAGACCATAGGCGAGATGACATCCACATTTTCTGATATTTTTACAAAATCCTGACCAATGCCTTCGGCTGCCGGTACAGAGGCTGCATATCCAAAAATATCTACCGAAACTCGAACACCAAGAGGAGCGAGCTCTTTACGTGCATATTGCACAAATTCAGCGACAACGTCAACGCGTGATTGTTTGGTTTGTGTGTACTTCAATTTATCTGCACGTGTTTCAAATCCCTCGGGAAAGCGAACGTAGTCAAACTGAATTTCTTTGAAACCGAGCTTTGCCGCTTCTTTGGCGATTTCAATATTATATTCCCATACCTCTTTGCTGTAAGGGTTCACGAAACTGTCTCCTTTACCGTTGGCCCACACCGAGCCGTCCTTATTCCGAAAGGATAGTTCGGGATTCTTCTTCGCTAGAATGGTGTCTTTGAAAACAACGACCCGTGCGATAGGATACACCTTATGTTTCTCTAATCGTTTCATCAAGGCATTGATATCTTGAATAAAAGCCTTTGCTTCACCCATGTTGTTCACTGCTTTGTTTTTCGTGGGATACGTGATATATCCGAGATCATCCTTGATATCAATGACCATAGCATTAAGCTCTGTCTGATCGGTCAGTTCGAGCAATTGTGCCATTCTTGCACCACCAGCGCTGTACGCGGTGACATATATTCCTTTAACAACAGGAGCATCAGGTTGCGGGTCGACTTTGGCAGGGGGATTGTCGGCATCAACGACGACTTGTTCTTTTTGTGATTGGATAATGGCAGAGTTAAAACTGTTGCTTAACGAGGATAGTTGACTATTGTTGCTATGACCCAGATCCGGAGCTACCGACGACGTTCCTCCGAAACTTCCCAAGGCCATTGCGAACAAGGCCCATAGTATGTTCATCCTTTTCCACTCCCTTTATGTACATTCCATACTTGAATTATACAGCAAAGCCTCCGTGCTTTTAACCATATTAATCCTTTTATGAAACATGTGGGGAAAATGAAAACCGCTCCCTGACTGAGGAATACCTCGTCAAGAAGCGGCGTAAACGATCTGAAAAAATTATTGAATATACACATCATTCTGATGCTCACAAATACTGTACTGAATGATTTCCATTGCATCTCCCTGTTCCAGGATGCCCAGCCCATCCCGGAGAACAATCAGTGAGTCGAGTTCATTCGGTTTTAAGAAAGGGAGCATTTCCGGGCACCATTTGTTGACAATTTCAAACAGTTTTACCGTTTCCATATCCACAATAATCACCCTTTCCTACTCGAAATCCAAAATGGTAAGTCATTCGGCGCGAATCGGGAAAGCATATGGCTTTGTGAAAAGTAAAGGTCGGAACCTGCTTACAACATATTTAAGAGCGGTGCACCATTATTATACCACAAACTTGCAACTTGTTAACGGGCAGATAACTAACTGCGGCGGAATGAACCCATCACGCCTACGGTTTCCACGATGTTAACAAATGCTTTTGGATCGGTTTCTTTGATAATGCGTTTGATCTCAACCAGTTCGTAACGGGTAGTCACAGTCATTAACATATCCTTTTCAATGTCAGTATATGCCCCTTGCGTTTTAATTTTTGTAACACCACGTGGACGGGTCAATAGTTTTTTCAGCATCGCTTCGGTTTCATTGGTGATGATATAGAGCGTAACCTTGACGTGACTTATATGGATTAGATCCAGCACTTTACCTGTAACATAAATCGAAACCATGGAGGCAAGAGCGATATTCCAGTTGTTGTTCAGGTAACCCGCAAGCAAAATGATCGCTCCGTTCATACCCGCCATAACAGTACCAATCGGGAAATCACGATTTCTAGTGAAAATGGAACCGACAATATCCAGACCTCCAGTAGAGCCACCGACTCTAAAGGAGACCCCTGTACCGATTCCTACCAGCACACCGCCAAATACACAGCTGAGAAGTGGATCGGTCGCTACAGCAGAAACAGGCAGCAGTCCAATAAACCAGGAAGTGGCCGCTACCGATACAATGCTCAATATAATGAAACGTCGTCCAAGAATAAACCAACCTGCAACGAGCAGAGGGATGTTAAGAACAAAATACATTATACTAAGATTCAAATTGGTAAAATAACCTAAAAGCATTGAAATACCGGATACTCCACCGCTCAGAAGCTGATGGGGAACCAAAAACCAGTTGAAGCCGCAAGCAATTGCTGCAGCACCCAAAATGATCACCAAAGAGTGCCAAATTATTTTGGGCAATTTAATCACCTCATTTTTATTTAAAACCAGATTGCTGGTAATCTTGAATAGTTTTATGATATAATGATTTGTGGATATTCTTGAGTAGGAAACTTTTCCCAAATCGAAAGCTAAAATTTGAAATGTTTCAAACACATGATTGTAGTTTTAGTCTTATCTTGGGGACCCATTCATGGAATTATGTTCGTTCATGAAAATAATTCGTCCCGTTGGGATACCCTATAAATATTAACGCTACTTAAGAATACAGACAACAAAGTGGATTGTCCACCATGTCCACCATATAAAAGGAGTATGAATAATTTTGACAAATTTAAATTTCACAGATTTCAATCTTGAACCACTGGTGCTGCAAGCCATCACTGAGCTCGGGTTTGAAGAAGCAACACCGATTCAATCCAAATCAATTCCTTTTGCGCTTGAAGGCAGAGATTTGATCGGTCAAGCTCAAACAGGTACGGGTAAAACCGCAGCATTCGGTATTCCGTTGATTAGCAAAATCTCCAAAACGGATGATAAAATCCGCGCCCTCATTATGGCACCTACACGTGAACTTGCGATCCAAGTCGCTGAAGAGATCGAAAAACTTACTCGCTTCAAAGGTCTACGCTCCCTGCCAATCTACGGCGGACAAGATATCGTACGCCAGATTCGTGCATTGAAAAGAAAACCACAGATTATCATCGGTACACCAGGACGTCTCCTTGACCACATCAACCGCAAAACAATCAAACTTGATGATGTACAAACTGTTGTATTGGACGAAGCAGATGAAATGCTCGACATGGGTTTCATGGAGGATATTCAATCTATCCTGAAACAAGTTCCAGACGACCGTCAAACGATGCTGTTCTCTGCAACAATGCCTCCTAACATTCAAAAATTGGCTCAACAATTCTTGACTAATCCAGAACACGTTTCTGTTATTCCTAAACAAGTCAGCGCTCCGTTGATTGATCAAGCTTATATTGAAGTGCCTGAGCGTCAAAAATTCGAAGCGCTTAGCCGTTTGCTGGACATGGAATCCCCAGAACTGGCAATCGTGTTCGGACGTACAAAGCGTCGTGTTGACGAATTGGCTGAAGCTTTGCAAAAACGTGGATATTCCGCGGACGGTTTGCATGGTGACTTGTCTCAAAACCAACGTGATACGGTAATGCGTAAGTTCCGTGATGGCAGCATCGATGTACTCGTTGCAACAGACGTAGCAGCGCGTGGTCTCGATGTATCTGGCGTAACACACGTTGTGAACTTCGACCTTCCGCAAGATCCAGAAAGTTATGTTCACCGTATTGGCCGTACAGGTCGTGCGGGTAAAGAGGGTGCGGCATGGTCCTTTGTAACTCCGCGTGAGATTGATCACTTGCACTTCATCGAGCGTGTGACACGTCACCGTATTCCGCGTAAACCGTTGCCTACGATGGCAGAAGCGGTTGAAGGAAAACAACGTGTAACGGCTGAACGTCTCCTGGAGATTGTACAATCCGGTGAATTGAACGAATACAAGGGTATTGCCATTCAAATGCTGGAGCAATATGATTCCGTACAATTGTTGTCCGCAGCTTTGAAACTTCTGACAGGCGACAAAAAAGATGCTCAGGTTGATCTGACTCCTGAAGATCCAATTCGTGCTAAACGTCGTAGACCAGATGTTCGTTCTGGCGGACGCAAGCCATCAGGTTACAGCGGTAACCGTAGCAGTGGTGGCGGTGGCGGTGGTTACAACCGTGATCGCAACAGCAGTGGTGGTGGGCGTGGCGGTTATAATCGTGATCGCAACAGCAGTGGTGGAAGCGGAAGCAGAGAAGGCGGCTACAACCGTGATCGCAAACCGCGTCCAAGTAACAATGAAGGACGCCGTCCGGCTAGAGACAACTCTTTCGAATAAATGTAACATTTAATGAGGATGGAGCAGGAAGCTGCTCCATCTTTTTTTACTTTGTAAAAGTTAATTAACTTTCCATTTATTAGAACGATCAGGCTTGCCTGAGGTGATCTTCTTTCGGGAAGTGCTGGCTTTTCCTATATATAATAAGGTATATTAATATTAGAATTTAGGTTAGACGCAAGGTGTGGAGGAGGAGAAATGTTTGGAATTTAAAGGAGCTATGGGCGGGCTTTACCGACTGACAGAATGGATTACAAGACTGGCTGCAAGCAATCTCTTGTGGGCGATCTGTTCATCACCGTTCTTGTTTTTCATGATCATGAAACTGCTCGTCATGCAGCAAAATCTCGCGAACGAATCATTACAAATGAACTGGGCTATTGCCATTGTGGCACCGCTTACACTGTTTCCGGCGACCTCAGCTTTGTTCACGGTTGTTCGTAAATGGAATATGGGAGATACGGATGTGCCGATCTTCCGTACATTTTTTACAGGTTACAAGGAAAACTACAAACAAAGCTTAATCGGGGGTATTTTCTACACATTGCTGTTTGCGATCATGTATCTGGACTATACCGTTTATATGACGCAGTTCCGTAACATGCAACTGGTTGGCATTATTATGCTTGTGCTGTTGCTACTATTGTTTGTGTCTCTGTTTAACTTCTTCTCAATGGTTGTACATTACCATATGTCGATTGGTCTCATTATCAAAAATGCAGTTCTCTTAACGCTGATTCGACCTTTCCGTGTGTTCTCCACATTATTGGGGAGTGGGTTGCTGTTCTATATCGGATTGCGTTATCCGGTGCTGTTTATCTTTTTCATTATGAGCATCGTGGCCTGGTTTGCGTTCTTTAACTTCTATGCAACCTACAACAAAATGCAGGAGCAGATGCAAAAGATTCAATTGCAGAAAGAGGAAGAAGAGGCTGCAGCTTTGGCTGAAAAATCGGGAGAACAGGACGAAGCACAGAGTTCTGAATCTGCTGACAATAAAGACTTTACACAGCAAAAATAAAACATGTCTGTCTGGCATTTACTTTTTACACAGTTAGGGATATAATAAGTGTACATCCTGCGATGTACGTTTCGGTTATTCGTTGTTTTGAACCAATGATGATGTCTTCGGGAGATTAATACAAAATGTTGCTGAAAAGCCCTGTCTATACGACATGGGGACTTCAAATGCATTTTTGCAGTCACCCACCTGCCAAGCAGGTTCATAAGACAATGTAGCCGGACGGCATAGGCGGGTTTCTAATTTTACTATGTACAGCACCCTGACTTTTCCTTTTCATAGAGGAAGCCAGGGTGTTTTTATGTTGATTTTTGGGTGGAACTGATGAATGCTTTAATTCGGGTTATTGTTGATCCTAGTATTTTTGTTAAATATGAGGCTTACCCTTTTGTTACTACTTGAACAATGTTACACTAGAATACATAATGGAACGGTTACACTCAAAGGAGGAAGGGTCTTGACCTTAAAGAGAACGCTCGTCGGTATCATCCGAAGTATGGAGGGGACCAGCGATCGAGCCAAGGATCCCAAATTAAAAACGCGCTATTACAATTTATCCAAAGAAAAAGCCTGGGAAGAGGTGTCTTCTACACTTAAAAAAATTCCGGGGTATAAAGTACTTCATGAAGTGCACTCGGTAGGCGAGATTATACTGGAGAAACGCACAACGTTTGGGCGTACGATGGATATTACAGTTTCCATTATTTCGGTAAGCCCTGTGCGAAGCGCAGTGGATATGTATTCTGCTTCCCGCGGTTCACTGGGAGATCTCGGTTCCAACTATCGTACGATTATGCACTTGTTCTCCGTACTTGATAAAAAACTTAGCAAGTATAAGGTGAATGAGTGAAATAAATGATGAAATAATAAAAAGCGAGAGAAGGATGACCTTCCTCGCTTTTATTCTGCAATTATGAAACTTGTTTTACAGCAAAGCTTTAACTGCAGCAATGGCTTGCTCGAAGTTAGGGGAGTCTGTCATTTCAGGCAGGTACTCCACATATGTAATTTTGTCTTCGGCATCCAGAACAAAGATAGAGCGCATATCAAGTTGGAATTCTTTGATCAGAACACCATAGTTTTCGCCGAAAGAGCGTGTTTTGTAGTCAGAAAGGGTAACCACGCGGTCTACACCAGCCGCACCGCACCAACGTTCCTGAGCGAATGGGAGGTCTACGCTGACGGTCAGAACTACAACGTTCTCACCCAGTTCAGCTGCCTCAACATTGAAGCGGCGAGTCTGCGCATCACATACGCCAGTGTCCAGAGAAGGAACAACGCTGATTAATTTAATCTTGCCTGCGAAGTCTTTCAGAGATGCATCTTCAATCAAGTTTTTGCTCACAGTGAAGTCAGGTGCTTGATCGCCCACTTTCAATTCAGGTCCGATCAATGTGATAGGGTTGCCTTTAAATGTGGCTGCGCCTTTACGTTCTTGTGTCATAAATAATGTTCCTCCTTATAAATTGGTGATCCGTGCCAAAATCCATTATAATCTTTTATGAAAGACATTGTCCAATCTGGGCATGTATCATTGTGATGGATTCAAGAGAAGGTCTGATATTAACAGGGTGGAGTGAAAGTGAAAATCTATGATATTTATCCGTTATGAAAATTGGAAAGATTATTTGAAATACTTCCCTTTGACGTCAATTCTTTTAATTGCGAATGTCGCTATGTTTATTGTGTTAACGCTTAATGGAGGGTCAACGAACAGTATGGTGCTGCTTAAATTTGGGGCACTGACGAATTATGAATTGTTTGCCCAGGATTGGTGGCGTTATGTGACTTCCATGTTTTTGCATGCAGGGTTCGGGCACCTTTTGTTTAACAGTTTTGCATTAATCGTATTTGCTCCGCCGATGGAACGTTTGCTTGGATCGTTGAGATACGGTGTCTTGTATCTTGGAGGAGGAATAGTAGGTAATATTCTTGCTGTTGCCTGGTACAATTCAGTTGGCGATATTACGATTTCGGTAGGGGCGTCTGGTGCAATTTATGCTGTTTATGGGGCATTTCTCTACGTGGCACTGTTCCAGCGAACCATAATGGATGAGACATCCCGCAAGACTTTGTATACGTTGTTACTGTTCGGGATTATTTTCTCCTTTGCAGTTTCAAACGTGAACTGGATGGCGCATTTAGGTGGTTTGCTCGGAGGATTCTTTATTTATGGTTTGATTATTCGTTTATGGAAACCTCGGATTTTCAGGAAATAGTTAGAACGTTCTCAAGATGGACTGTACGGTGAACGATATAGTAGGGTATAACAGATTGGAGCGATCAGGCAAGTGGAATTAAGACAGTTGCATTATTTTCTAAAAGTGGCTCAAAAGGAACATGTTACACAAGCGGCGGAAGAGTTGCACGTGGCACAGTCTGCGGTCAGCAGGCAGATTCATCAGCTTGAAGAGGAGCTTGGTGTAGATCTTTTTATGCAAAAAGGGCGGAATCTGCAGTTGACCGCGGTAGGACAGCTTTTTTGCAAACGGGTCGAAGGTATCTTGAAGGATCTCGACAAAGCTGTTGGTGAAGTGCATGAGTTTCTTGACCCAGAGCATGGGGAGATTCGGATCGGCTTCCCCCATAGTCTGGGGATTCATCTCATTCCTTCTGTAGTGGCGGCTTTTCGTCAGAAGTATCCGAATGTGAAATTCAGATTCAAGCAGGGGATGTACCCGACATTGATTCGGGATGTGTTGTCGGCGGAAGTCGATCTTGCTTTTATTTCACCATTTCCAGAAAAGCATGATCAGGTTGCTGGTGATATTGTGCTGACTGAGGAATTACATGCCATTTTACCGCCAAATCATCCGCTTGCGGGAGAAGAGACTATTGCACTGGAACAACTGAAAGATGAAAAGTTTGTCTTGTTTAGCAAAGGATACTCTTTGCGGCCAATCGTATGGCACGCCTGTCTGGAAGCCGGATTCACGCCGAAAATTGCCTTTGAAGGTGAGGAAACGGATACGATCCGTGGTTTGGTAGCGGCGGGTATGGGAGTCAGTCTGTTGCCGGAAATGGCATTATTCCAGACCAACCCCCTGCAGCCTGCGCATGTAGCGATCTCCCAGCCGAAAGTAACCAGAACGATTGGATTGATTCACCGTGCAGATGATAAGCTGCCGCTCGTTGCTCAGTCGTTTCGCTCGTTCTTGCTTCATTATTTTGGTTTACAACAACAAAACAATACCCCATCCGAATAACGGTGGGGTATTGTTTTTGTTTATTCAACTTTTCATGTAGGAGCTGAAACAATTAGTCCCGGCTGTTAAAGATCCCGATGTAACGAATCAGTTCAAGCAGAGAGATCAATGCAGCGGCAACATAAGTCAAAGCTGCGGCGTTTAACACTTTGGCTACGCCTTTTTCTTCTTCGTTACGGATATAACCTTCAGATACCATAATTTCACGTGCTCGATTGCTGGCATTGAATTCGACCGGCAATGTGATCAACTGAAATGCAACAGTAACAGAGAAGAAGATAATACCGATTCCGACCAGATTCATCGCGTTAAAGATAAAACCTGCAATCAACAGGAACGGTGCGAGTCCGGAAGCGAAGTTTACAATCGGAAAAATCCGGTGACGCAATGCGAGCATAGGGTAACTTTCCTTGTGTTGAATGGCATGACCTACTTCGTGACAGGCAACGGATAGTGCCGAGATGGACTTTTCGTAGTACACAGGTTCTGACAAACGTACAACCCGATTGATCGGATCGTAGTGGTCAGAGAGTGAGCCGCGAACCGGTTCAATCGGTACATCGTGCAGGCCGTTGGCGTCGAGCATATGACGGGCTGCGTCGTAACCGGTCATTCCGTTCTGGTTGGGTACTTCTGACCAACGTCTAAAGGTGCCTTTAACGCGAAATTGCGCCCATAACGAGAGCAAAAAGGCGATGATAATCAATACGAACATACCGTTATTAAAACTCATATCCATTCCTCCGCTTTCATAATAAGCTACATCATGGTGTTTTCAAGCAAGATTTTTAATGCCTCCATTGTACCGGCGCTTTTGGTGAGGAGTCCTGCCATCATCTTGCGTGCTTGTACAGGTTTCATCTCTCCAAGCAATGGTTTGAGTTCATTGACCTCTCGCTCAAGTTGCTGCACATGAAGTTCAAGTGTTGTCAGTTTGCTGGCTACTTGTTCTTCTGTACTGACCAGACGCCACTTTTCAAGAGATTGTTTAATCTCTTCGAGACTATACTTCTCTTGTTTCATCTGTACAATACGTTCAAGTCTGGTTAAGGTTTCATGACTATAAAGACGATAATTTTTTTGGGTGCGTTCTTCGGGAGAGATCAACCCGAGCTTTGTGTAATAGTCAATTGTCCGTTCGCTTACACCAGCCGTTTTGGCGAGTTCGCCAATCCGAAAAAGTTTCATATCCCCAATGATATTCACCTCGCTTGCAAGTTCAAATGTAGGGAAATGTGGTTTCCTCAAGCGCTTCAGATAGAACGCGCCTAATTTTTCTTACTAATAAGTATGATACATGATCATGAACCATACAGTCAAACGTTATGCTTTGATTGATAGCTTGCTTCATTTCTATATCTATGTACTCAAAGCGTATGAATATGTACTTAAGTGCAAGAAAAAGACGTAAGACTTTATTCCCATAAAATATTTTTGAAAATGATGAAAATACTCTTGTCAACTTTCCTTACTTCTGCTTATAATGACATTAAGAGTTTCACGATATGTTAATAAACATAACATAAGAGGGAGTGGGGTACATGAGAAAGAAATGGTTGGTTTCAATGTTAGCAATGCTTACTTTACTGGCTTTTCCAATGAGTGCATTTGCAGCAGCAGCGGAGGGCCCAAGTAATATTGAACTTCAAAGTGGTCTGAACTCGGCCTTTACGTTTCTGGCTGTAGTGCTGGTGTTCTTTATGCAAGGGGGATTTGCACTCCTTGAAGCGGGTTCGACACGAATGAAAAATGCAGGACACATTGCGGGTAAGACAATCCTGACATTGGGCATTTCAGTTATTGCATTCTGGGGACTTGGTTTTGGTCTCGGGTTTGGTAACGGTAACGGATTCTTTGGAACAACCGGTTTCTTCATGAGTGGAGACAACATGGCAGCTTCCTTTGAATCACTTGCTTTCTCCGATGTTCCACTAACGATTAAATTTGTATTCCACCTTGCATTTGCTGCTGTATCTCTGGCTATTGCCTGCGGTGGTATGGCAGAACGTGCAAAGATGAGTGTATATATCGTGTTTGGTACACTGTATACCATTATTATGTATCCAGTTGTTGCTCACTGGGTATGGGGCGGAGGCTGGCTCGCAGAGCTGGGCATGCAAGACTTCGCGGGTTCAACAGTAGTTCACCTGACGGGTGCAACAGCAGCATTGGTGGCTACCATCTTGCTGAAACCTCGTATCGGTAAATACAACAAAGACGGTAAACCTAACATCATTCCAGGTCACAACCAAGTATATTCCGTACTCGGGGTCATTATCCTCTGGATCGGTTGGTTCGGTTTCAACCCAGGTAGTACGTTGTCTGCAATGGGTGAAGGATTCTTCGGGTATGTGGCATTGACTACAAACGTAGCTGCTGCTGCTGGTGGAGTTGCCGCACTGTTGATCTCATGGGCAGTTCTTGGTAAATCAGATATCCCTAGTATGTTGAACGGTGTACTAGCAGCACTCGTAGCAATTACTGGAGCTTGTGCTTTCGTTGAACCTTGGGCAGCTCTGGTCATTGGTGCAATCGCAGGTATCATTACATTCTTCACGGCTCAATATTTTGATCGCAAAGGTATTGATGATCCAATCTATGCGTTCTCAGTACACGGTATTGCTGGTATGTGGGGAGCTATCTCCACGGGTTTGTTCGCAACACCAGAACTTGCTGAAAAGGTAGGCGTTGGCCAAGCGGGTCTGTTCTATGGAGGTGGATTCCACCAACTGGGTGTGCAGTTGCTAGGTCTTGCCGGTGCATTTGCCTTTGTACTTGTTATGTCCTTCATCATTCTCGGCGGTATGAAAGCTGTAATGGGTATCCGTGTTACGGAAGAAGAAGAGACAATGGGGCTTGATCTTAGTGAACACGGGACGTATGGATATCCTGAACAAATGAAACATGCAGAATCCAAATCAGGTGGTACGTTCAGCTCCTGAGGTAAATCCAGATTGAAATTGCTTCAAGGAGGCCGGAATGATGGAACCTATCTCAATAACAAACCCTTCCTGGTCTTATCAAGGGATCGATGGTGCAACTTCTGCATATGAACTGCGCCAGGCACGTGTTATTTTACAGAGAGAACTCCAGAAATCAATGTCCGCTTCCTTGTCGCTGGTTGAATGGTACGAGACGGTAAATGAACTGCATGACCGCATTGCACGGAAAGCAGTAGAGTTATGCATTCAGGGGATGGTAGAGGAGGGCTTCGGCCAACCTCCCGTCCCCTATGCCTTTATCGTATTTGGAAGCTCCGGCAGGGAAGAAGCGACATTATGGAGTGATCAGGATAATGGCATGATTATCAGCGATGCTCCGCATGCAACAAAAGAAGAATATTTCAAGGAACTGGGAAAACGTATTGCGGATCTATTGGAAGGTCTGGGTTATGCCAAATGCGAGGGTAAGGTGATGTGCTCGGAATCGCTCTGGCGAAAAACACTGGCGGATTGGAATAAGCAATTGTTCGAATGGAGTTCCGACTTAAACTGGGAGCCGGTGCGTAACCTGATCATCGCTTCCGATATGCGTTTTATTGCAGGGGAAGCTAGTCTGGCAGACGCTTGGCTCGCGAGCTTTTATGAACAGTTTCGCCGAGTTCCAGAGCTCTCTGATGCGGTGCTGCGTAATACGGTGAAACATAAGGCGACATTAAATATACTGGGTCGCGTCGTTACAGAGCGATTTGGTGAACATGCAGGCGGCTTTGATGTCAAATATGGCGTATATATTCCGCTGGTTAACAGTGCCAGATTTCTGGCTTTGCAGCATGGAATTCAGGAATCATCCACGTTAAAACGAATGGAGAGATTGAATTCGCTTGAGGCCATTCCTTTTCAGTTAACGGACACATGCCAGCGTGCGTTTAGGTCTGCTTTGAAGCTGCGTCGAAATACACCAGTTGTTATACGTGAGGATTTGCAGCAGAGCAGTGGTTTTTTGGATGAGAAACAGATGAAGCAGAAGCAAGTTCATTATGAACTGAGGGAGACACTGGGACTGGTTAAGCGAGTGCATCGTGCTTTGCAAAGACAGTTGCGTTTTGCAGAAAGGAGACGTCCATGAGAGAGCCGGCAAGGGGCAGTACAGGGTTTTGGAATTCGCTGCGTCAGGGAGGGGTTCCTTCCGCGATCGCTTCCATTATGGGAGCCCCTACGGCGCAACATATGGCGTTTATCCGTTCCATAATGAGGGAGCAACGCAGACCAGAAGTGTTGCATACACCTCTGGGGGAATTGGATGCTGTTGTGTTTGATCTGGAAACGACGGGTTTTTCCCCTCAACATGGAGATGAGATTTTATCCTTTGGTGCAGTGCGTCTTCGAGGTGGTGTTGTACTGGAAGAGGAACAGTTCTATACACTGGTTCAGTCAAAAACAGCGGTGCCGAAGCATATTACTGAACTCACCGGGATTACGCAACAGATGACCGAAAAGGCACCTACACTGCTTCAAGGATTGCATGATTTCATGTCCTTTGTGGGTGGGAATGTACTGGTGGCTCATGCGAGCGCGCATGACCGGGCTTTTCTCAATGCAGCGTTGTGGCGAACCTCCAAAGTTAGGCTGACCCATCGTTTAATTGATACGATGATGCTTGCTCGCTGGCTTGAACCGACGAGGACAGGATACGGGCTCGATGAATTGCTTGAAGCCAGGGGCATTCCGATCTATGGGCGGCACCATGCGCTTGAAGATGCTAAAATGACGGCGCAATTATGGTCTTGTTATCTTGAGGATATGCAACGCAAAAATATAGAGACCTTGGGTGACCTGTACACCCAATTAAGTCATGCGTAACGTTAATGGTATTAAGCTGTAGGGATGTAGCGGAAACGATGCCCCACTAGGTTCTTGTTCCTCATTCGATATAATCTGATAAGCGTTCAGGAGCATGGGTGATTCGAAGTCTTCTGGAGCTGAAACCGAAAGATCGGGTGCACCAATCAGATAGGTGTGTATCAATCCCGCAAAGTTCGGGAGGGCTTGAAGGTCCTCTTGCGAAGGAATGGGCAATGAACACGGGTGGGTGTGGAATACGCCAACGATCGTAACGTCGGAGAAAAGACATTGAATCCATTCCGATTGATCCAGCGAGAAGTGATGCAGCGGGTCAGGCGCTACGTTACGAATGGGCTGAAACCGACTGATTCGTATGCCGCCCGCTGCGGATTCACCCAGCACAACCCCGCAGGCTTCTTGCGGCAGTGAAAGATGCATGTGCCTGGACATTTCACGTTCCACCGAGCGAGGAAGGGTTAAGGTATTTTGCTGCCCGTGAAGTGCTGCCATTTGTATTCACCCCTCTCTCTTTTGGCTCCTGCTTGATGCAGGAGTCCTTTTTTATTTTATTTTGTTCAGTGCGGATTGTAAAATTTTAAGGGAAAAGGGTACAATATGAGAAAGGATTGATGTAATTCCATTGGATACACATTGAATGAACAAGAGGGTGACGAGTGATGAAACGTAACATATACATACTGCTTGGAGCTGTCCTGCTTGTTGGTATAGCCCTTGCTCAGAATACGGATAGTGGTATTGCCGCTGTTTTTAAACAGGAACAGCCTATGCCAACGGAGACGGGGCCGAAGGCAGGGTTGCTGGCACCGCCGTTTTCGCTGACTGGACTTGATGGCAAGACGTATAGCGTAGGCGGGGCGAAAGAGAAAGCAACCTTTGTCAGTTTCTGGGCGTCATGGTGTGACCCTTGTAAACAAGAAGCACCTGAACTGAACCATCTGGCTGAAAAATACCAAGATAAGCTGGATCTTTACGGTGTGAATGTTACTTCATACGATAAATTGAAGGATGCCAAAGCATTTGTGGACGAGTACAAGTTAAAATTCCCGATTCCTTTGGACGAAAAAGGAACCGTCTATGCCCAGTATAACGGCGTTGCATTTCCAACGAATGTTCTTATTGACTCCCGGGGAGTAATCCAAGAGATTGTTCTTGGTATTTTGCCGGAAAAAGAACTGGAGAAAAAAATTAAAAAGCTGATTTCAAACTAGGGCGTATCTGAAAACGCTGAAGAAAGCAGATTTTGCCGAATTTTCGTTCCAAGCCAGGAAGTTTCCCGCAGGCGTGCCGGGGCACGTCAAGGGGAAGTGACGTAGCAGGGGGCGGGGGTGAAAGATGCACTTCAGTAGGTTTCAAGACACGCCCTAAAGAAAAGATTTTTTGTTTATCGTATTGCATTGAAAAAGCTTCTGCCACCATCGTTAATGGTTGCAGAAGCTTTGTTTATTTTCCGGGAAATATGAAGTCGGATTGTGTTTTAGTGGTTGATTTAGATTTTTAGTGATTGATTAGACCTGGCGTTGGAATCGAAAGGGATTCCGGTTCATCCAAGATGTTTTCCTGGAGTAGAGCATACCGGAAGCTGTGTACAAGGGCTTCCCAGCTGGCTTCGATGACGTTCTCGGACACACCGACCGTGTTCCACGTGTTCTCTGTATTTTTGGATTCGATCAATACACGAACCTTTGCAGCGGTCGCATCCTTTTCATCCAGTACACGAACTTTGTAGTCCGACAGGTGCATATGAGCAAGAGAAGGGAAGTACTGCACAAGTGCTTTCCGAAGTGCATTATCCAGTGCATTCACTGGGCCGTTTCCTTCTGCTGCGGTATAGACACTTGTTCCGGCAACATTCAGTTTGACAAAAGCTTCAGATACAACGGATTTACCAGCCGTTTTCTCCACTAGCATTTTGAACGATTCAAAGGTGAACAGTTCTTTCATATCTCCGTTCGCTTCACGAATCAACAATTCCAGTGATGCATCCGCGCCTTCGAATTGATAACCTTGATGCTCCAAGTCTTTGATTTTTTCAATGATTTGACGGGAGTTCGCACTGCTTGGATCAAACTCCAACCCCATTTCCTGTGCTTTGGACACGATGTTGCTCTGTCCAGCCAGTTCGGAGACCAGCACACGTTGCTTGTTGCCGACCAGTTCAGGAACGATATGCTCATAAGTCCGGGAATCCCGCAAGATGGCGGATACATGGATTCCGCCTTTATGAGCGAATGCAGCATTACCCACATAAGGTTGGTTAATAGGCATATTCACATTCGCAATCTCGCTGATATAACGGGCAACATTCGTGAGTTGTTTCATGGAATCCTCAGAGACACATTCGTAACCCAGTTTCAGCTGCAAGTTCGGGATAATGGAAGCGAGGTTAGCGTTACCGCAGCGCTCCCCATAACCGTTCATTGTACCTTGCACCTGACGAGCCCCGGCTTGTACAGCACTAAGCGTGTTTGCAACCGCTAGCTCACAGTCATTATGGGTGTGAATGCCAAGATGTGCTTGAGGCAACGTCCGGTGCAGGGTGGATACGATCTCGTGAACTTCGTGCGGCATCGTTCCTCCGTTGGTATCACACATGACGAGCCAGTCCGCCCCAGCTTCGTGGGCTTTGGTCATGACAGCTTGTGCATACTCTGGGTTGTGTTTGAATCCATCAAAGAAATGCTCGGCATCAAAGATTACTTCCAGGCCATTTTGTTTCAAATATGCGATGGAATCATAGATCATGGACAGATTTTCTTCAAGCGTGGTCTGCAAGGCGGTATGTACATGGAAGTCCCATGATTTTCCGACCAGCGTTGCTGCCTGTGCCCCGGATTCAATCATACGTTTCAAATTGGCGTCTTCGCTGGCGATGCTGCCTTTGCGGCGAGTGCTTCCGAATGCAACAACCTTAGCGTTCAGCTTCAATTCCTTGACTCTTTTGAAAAACTCAATGTCTTTGGTATTGCTACCGGGAATTCCGCCTTCAATATAGTGAGCACCCAGGTCATCCAGCTTTTTGGCAATCTTGAGTTTGTCATCTGCCGATAAGCTGACACCCTCTCCTTGTGTGCCGTCGCGTAAAGTCGTATCGAAGATGGAAATGGCCTTTGACATGAAGATCCTCCTTTAAGGTAAAGCGCTTTTTTATAAGTTTTGATGGTGTGGTTGAAAAACAGGCAAGAACGTTATTGGATAATTCCTTCGATGTAGCAACGCTACACTGTGTTAAACTAGTTTGATGGATTTGTCCCAAACTCGTGAATTTGTATAATTAATTATTATAGCATCATTATAGCCAAATGCTACATAGAATTCGCAGGTTAACGTAAACAATTGCGATTTAATGTGAAAAAGGGTCCGGGATATCGAAAGGCTACCTATGTTATAATTTTAACAACGAAAATAAAGCGAACTCCCGGCTGGGAGGAGAGAAAGGATGGGGGGCGTGAAGTCTTCAGACAACAATCCTCCAATGAATGTAAGCGAGTATTATCCAGCGGCTGGCAGAGTGATTCTGCATGTCGATATGAATGCTTTCTATTGCTCAGTACATGAAGCAGAGGAGCCGGGGTTATATAGAGGAAAAGCGACTGCTGTTGCTGGCAGCAGTGAGTTGCGTAAGGGTGTTATTGTCACTTGTTCTTATACAGCTCGAAGTAGAGGAATTTCAACCGGCATGGTTGTGCATCAGGCGATGAAAAAATGTCCTGATCTGATTGTCATTCGTCCAGATTTCCATCTGTATCGTCAATACTCCAGGGCGTTTATGCAGATTGCGTATAGTTATACACCTTTACTGGAAGCGACCTCAATTGATGAGTGTTATCTCGATATTACGGGTTCCAAACAATTCGGTACACCTATTGAAATCGCTGAACAGATTCAGCAGAGAATCATGGAGGAACTCGGCCTGCCCTGTTCCATTGGGATTGCGCCGAACAAGCTGCTTGCCAAAATGGCTTCGGATCTGAAAAAACCGAACGGCATATCGATTTTGCGGATGAGGGACGTGCCGCGCATTTTATGGCATAGACCGTGTAACGAGATGTTTGGTATTGGGAAAAAGACGGCCGAGAAACTGAAAAAGCTGGGCATCGATACGATCGGTCAGCTGGCTAAATCGGACGAAAAAATGCTGATAGACCTGTTTGGTGTGAATGGTACATGGCTCAAAAATTCGGCTAATGGCATTCACCACTCTCCTGTCGTTGCTGAGCGGGAAGCGAATAAATCGATTGGGCATACAACGACACTGCCAGCCGATGTTTCTGAGATAGGGGATATCCACCGGGTGTTTCTCAACATCAGCGATCAGGTAGCTCGAAGATTACGCAAACACGAAATGCTGAGTCAAGGTATTCAGATTACAATACGTACTCCTGACATGAAAACGATCACCAGATCACGTATGATGGATATACCTACAGAGGATGCGGCGGTCATCTATCGTGAGGCCTGCCAGCTTTTTGCAAAACACTGGGGAAATGGGAAGCCTGTACGAATGCTTGGTATCACGTTGCAGACATTGATTCCGCGAGAAGAGTCGGCTGTGCAGATGGATTTGTTCGAATATGAAGAAAAGCCAAAAAAGGAAAGTTTAATTCGGATTATGGATCAGCTTCGGGACAAATTTGGTGAGAATGCGGTGGTGACTGCAGGTATGCTGGGGGATGACCCTTCCGTATTGCTTCGTAACCATAAAGTAAGGGGAACGTCACTGCAAAAAGATAACTTGCAAAGTTTTGACTAAACAGGGATAATATAAAGTTGTGGTTGTTGCAAATTGATTTGTAATTATTCAAACTTTGGTTTAATATGTTTTTAGATAAAAACACGGTTCGTGGTGAATCTTAGGAGGAGAGATTGTATAATGAGTAAATATACTTGGGTTGAAAAAGACACATGTATCGCATGTGGCGCTTGTGGAGCAACGGCTCCAGATATCTATGATTATGATGATGAAGGTTTGGCTGAAGTTATTTTTGATGGTGATGCCAACCAAGGAGTTAAGGCGATCCCTGAAGATTTGTTCGACGATATGCAGGATGCATGCGATGGCTGCCCTACAGATTCCATTAAAGTAGCGGACGAGCCTTTTAATAAAGAAGGTTAAGTTTTTTATTTCATGTACATCAAAGCACATTTTTTGTCTTAGAGACAGAAGGTGTGCTTTTTTGTATGTGTTAAATTAAAATGGCTAGTACCAAGTACTGAAGTCCTATGCATATTTGGAGGCTGGATACCGATATATAACTCTATAAGCTAACCGCGGAATAGTGGAGGATTAGATGCAAAACACGGATCTAAGGTCATATGTCAAGAAACATCCAGATAATAAAATGGCTTGGTATTTGCTAGGCAAAGAGTACCTTGGCGAAGGGCAAGAAGGGAAGGCCAATTATTGTTTTCAACAAGCGGGCGAAGTGTATGAAGCTTTTGAACGGAGTAAAGCCCCTGCTGACATATGGATGGACTACCAGGAAAAGCTGGTAGAGATGTCTGAGCTCAAGGAGAAAAAGAAGCGCAGACGCAAAATGTGGCTGACACTGTTAATGCTGCTACTGTTAGCGGGTCTACCGCCTGCCGATGCTCCTGGTGCCCATGAAGGGGCGGCGGATGCCCTGTCTGCAGCCTTAGAATCAGAGGAAGATATACCTTCTGCAGAGCCTGCCAAAGATCAGCAAGGGGCGAGGTCAGCGGCCATAGCGCAGAGCAATGTGTTCACTGCGGCCGGATTTGGTAACGGAAATGATGGAGGAGAACCCCTTGCTGCTGTCTGGTCTGAATCAGGTGCCGGGGTTAAAACGACGGCTGTTCTTGGCATGCAGAGATCGGAGAAGTGGTCTGTCTGGAAGCGGGATATGCCCGTCAAATACATTATACAGACCAATCATAAAGGCAAACTCACGGCCCAGAGTTATGATGCAAAACAATGTAACTGTAAACCTCCTGAAGTATCCTCCAAAATCAAACGGATGGCTCTCGCATGGACAGCCAAACAGGAGACAGCCGCGGTCTTGTCAAGTGCAATCGTTGCATATCATAAACAACACAAAGCATGGCCAAAGAACGTTACAGCAATGGCTCAGCCGTTTCCTAACAATATATTGGGAGAAACTTCAGCTGAAATGAGTGAGATGTTTCCGCAGCTGTTAGCCATTCATCAAGCCAAGGCTCAAGAGGGGAGTTCTAACGGTGATGGTAAACCGCAGGCTTCTGAGTCGTCCAAGAAGGCAAAGGCTACGTTTGCTGATACGTTAGGGGGACAATCTTTTTTTGAGAAGCCGCTTGAGATTGTTATTGACAAGAGTAACCACAGGCTGGCACTCATCAGCGGGGATAAGATCGTGCGGATGTATGAAGTGGGTCTGGGTGGAGAACGGACGCCTGAGGGGTCGTATGTCATTACGGATAAGGTTGTTAATCCGAATGGTCGCTCCAATGGAGAGTTTGGAAGTCGAGGCATGCAGCTCTCGAATACGAATTATGCCATCCATGGGACTAATGAGCCTGAAAGTATCGGCCTTGACGAGTCCCTTGGATGTGTGAGAATGAGTAAAGCAGATGTAGAGGAGTTGTTCGCTCTTGCTCCGCAAGGAACTCCGGTACGTATTGGTCAGGATATCCTGCCAGAGCTTACGTCTGTGCCAAAAGCCGAACAACGTTATACGTACAACCTTGTTCCCCAGCAGAACAATCCAAATAAAACATATCACTGGCTAAATTGATCCTGCAGTTCTCTGATACAATCGTAAAGTTGCCGTTGATCTCAGAGATCTCTATATGTAAGTCCGGTTAGAGCATGCTGAATCAACTACATATTGGCAATAATAATCAGAGCACCAATGATAACGATCAAACCGCCAACACTGGCTGCTGTCCATATGATGGCTTTGCGATTAACCTCTTCTTTTTTTTGCTGCAATGCAGGTGGTTTACGTTTCTGAGCCATGGCTTTTTCCTCCTTATTAGGTATCCAACTGGTCTAGAGTAACCATGCTCTCATTGTAAAGAATTTGGCTCGCTATTTCCAGTAGGTGGGTTGATTTCTTCTGCATGGATCATCTGATTTGAAATTTGTTTGTCTATGCGTAAATGACTTTCTTTTTGAGGAAGAAACGGCTAGACTTGTGTGTAGAGTTTTTTACATATAAGAGACGGAGATTGGCCATTTGGCGTACCGAATCAGAACGGAGTGAGTGATTTGTTATACAAAAGTCTTGCTAAACCTTTATTGTTCAAAATGGACCCTGAACAGGCCCATCATCTGATTATTGGTGGCCTAAGTGGTGTAGGCAGTGTTCGTCCGGTTCCGTCCGGACTCCGTGTCATGTACGGCGTGCGTGAAACCCCGGATCTGGCAGTGGATATGTTCGGTTGTCATTTTCCTACACCGGTTGGTTTAGCCGCAGGTCTGGATAAAAATGGACAGGCTGTAACCGGCTTCTCTTCCATTGGATTCGGATTTATGGAAGTGGGAACAGTGACGCCGCTTGCACAGTCCGGCAATGATCAGCCCCGTCTATTCCGTTTACCCCCGGATGAAGCGCTGGTGAACCGGATGGGCTTTAACAATCTGGGTGCAGAAGCGATGGCAGGCGAGCTTGCGCGTCTTCAAGAACGCCGTATCCCTGTAGCGGTCAATATCGGTAAAAATAAAGCAACTCCAAACGAGGAAGCTCATCTGGATTATGCGAAATGTATACAGGCGTTATATACTTATGCAGATTTGTTTGTGGTTAATATCAGTTCACCAAATACACCGGATTTGCGTAATCTGCAACATGGGAATGAATTGAAAGAATTGCTCGCTGCGGTCATGGAAGAGATGAACCGCCAACAGGTTAAGGTTGGTGGAGCAGCCAAATCCGTGCTTGTCAAAATAGCGCCTGACGTGAATGAACAGGAACTAGAGTATATGGTCAGTACAATTGCGGCGAGTGGGGTGTCGGGTATTATTGCGACGAATACAACGATTAGCCGTGAAGGACTCTCACATCAGCATGCGAAGGAAACGGGAGGGCTTAGTGGTAAGCCGCTGCGTGAACGTTCAACAGAAATCATTCGTCAGGTATACAGACAGACGGCAGGCAAGCTTCCCATCATCGGTTCGGGTGGCATTTTTACCAGTGAGGATGCGTATGAGAAAATTAAAGCCGGGGCAAGTCTGGTGGAAATTTATACTGCATTAATCTATGAAGGGCCTGAAGTAAACCGCCAAATCCACGCTGGATTGCGCGAATTACTTCGTAAGGACGGATATCATCATATTTCAGAGGCGGTTGGTGCAGACCACCGTTAAGAAGCGATATACCCCCAGAATACGAATAATAGAAGCGTGGGAGAGTGTATATTGGATCGGGACTCTTCCCCCCGGCAAACATCATGTATAATGGATAAGAACAGGGGATGCTATAGAGACAGGAGGCTTTAACCATGGACGGTAGAGACTGGGGTACATTTTTACTTCCTTATGAACAAGCGGTAGAGGAATTGAAGGTCAAATTCAAAACGATGCGGGCCGAATTGAAGAAACGGGAAGAATATGCCCCGATTGAATTCGTTACGGGCCGTGTTAAAAAAATCTCCAGCATTCTGGAAAAATCAAGACGTCTGAATGTGGCACTGGACGATGTGGAGACTGGCATAGAGGATATTGCAGGTATTCGGATTATGTGTCAGTTCGTAGACGATATTCGGCGGGTGGCCGAATACATCAGAGCACGGAAAGACTTAACGGTATTGATTGAAAAAGACTATATAACCAACTTCAAAGAAAGCGGTTATCGCAGTTTTCATATGATTATTGAGTATCCTGTTCAAACAGCCTTGGGGCAGAAAAAAGTTCTCGCTGAAATTCAGATTCGGACGCTTGCCATGAATTTCTGGGCAACAATAGAACATTCTCTGAGCTATAAATACCGGGAAAGTCTGCCGGAAGATATGCGAGCTAGACTCAAGAAAACAGCAGAAGCAGCCTTCGTTCTCGATAATGAGATGTCAGCGATCCGTCTGCAGATTCTAGAGGCACAAAAGGCGTTCGAGGATGACTCCAATATCGTGTCAAGAACGCTCAGCATCATTCAACAGCTGTACTTCTATCATCTTGTTCATGAGGCGATTGAAGCCCAAAGGCGATTTAATGATTGTTGGGAACGGAATGATATGGAGGGACTCAAAGTACTTCTGGACGATGTGAAGGAACTTTTGAACAACGCCAGAAAGGGCGAAAACCCAGATGAGCAGCTATGAACCGCTCTACATTGATTATCTGATTTATTTTAATCGGGATCAGGATTATTTCGAATGTCATGAAGTGCTTGAGGAACTGTGGCTGGAACGGAACCGTGATCCGCTGTACAAAGGTTTGCTGCAAATCGCGGTGGGGCTGTATCATTACAGAAACCGTAATCTTCGCGGCGGACGAATGATGCTACAAAGTTCACTCGAATTGCTGGAATCGTATCCTGACATTATTCTCGGTATCCATCTGGGAGAATTGAAAGCGGACGTTCGCAGCATTGTAAACGAGTTACAAGATCATGATCCTGAAACACTTGAGTATCGTGATTTGTCTATCCTTATTGAGGATCAGGAACTTATTGAGCAGATGCAGAACAGGTCGCTGGAGTTGAAACCTAATGTTCCGCAACGGCGAAGTCCAACACGAGGACGAATTTACGAAGAGAAAATGAAGGCACTACAGCAGACGGAGTTACATGAGCACGACGAGAACGCTAATCATCATGCAAATAATTAGGACCATACATCCTATGTCTTGTATAACAAGACACCCCGACGATTCCGGTACAGGAATGATCGGGGTGTTTTTGGGTTATTGAAGTTAGTTTTACTTCGTGCTTATTAAATTTAGTTTTCCTTAGAGTTCATTGAAGTTAGCTTTTACTTGGAGTTGCGTTGCCTTTATACTTATCAAAAAATTGCTTGTAGTCGTCCAGTGTGTAACCGTTGTCGCTTCCATTTTCTTTCAAACCGCCAACCATGCGGTCTTTCTCAACGCCATCTTGGTAATAGACAAGTGTAGGTGTGAATTCAATGTTGTAATCTGTCCAGCCAGATTCGAACTCACGCAGGTTAAACTGTGGAAGCTTAATTCCTTCACTGTCTACCAGCGGCATCAATTGTGGTGTCGTTGCACGGCAGTGTGAGCAGTCGGAAGCAAAGAAATAAACAAAGAAGCTATCCTTGTTATCCATTCTGGCCTTCAGATCAGCCGGCAGAATGATCTGTTGATAGTTGGGATCATTGAGCAACTCCCGTGTAGCCGGATTAAGCTTGGAGGCTGCAATGCCATAAGCATTTTCTACAGCATCCATCTGTTTCTTGGATTGTTGGTTCACGAGAACTAGCGCAGCAATCATGACGACTAGTATGCCGAGGAAGATCAGGATTGTGGCGCTTTTCTTTTTCTTCTTGGAATTCATTGTTCATCCCCCATTATTCATATCGAGATAAAATTGCAACAAAAATATAGGCTGGGATAATATGCATAAACAACCGAATTTTTGCTGATAAAACAATCTATTAGCATTATACTACATTACACGTTGTAGTGGAATACACATGATAGGATAGGCAAGCAAAATCAGGATATGATAACATAGAGCAATATGTCATTTTAACAGGATAGGATGAGTGGAACTATGGCCGTACAGCTACCTTTGGACTTTGCCGAGCGAATGCAACGTTTGCTTGGCGATGAATTTGAATCTTTTATGAAATCGTATGAACAATCTCCGCATGCCGGACTTCGCGTAAATACGCTTAAAATATCGATGGAACAATTTAAAGAGATTGCCCCCTTTGACTTAAGACCTATTCCATGGTGCAAAACGGGTTTTTACGTGCCTCATGGGGTGAAGCCAGGCTTACATCCTTATTATCACGCGGGTCTCTATTATATTCAGGAACCGAGTGCAATGGCTCCCGTGGAGCAACTGAACGTACAACCTGGAGATCGCGTGCTCGATTTGTGTGCTGCTCCTGGGGGGAAATCAACCCAGATTGCTGCCAAGCTGCAAGGTAAGGGGGTGCTTGTCACGAATGACATTCATGCAGAGCGCACCAAAGCACTTGCCAAAAACGTGGAGCTGTACGGCGTAAGAAATGCCGTTGTGCTAAATGAGTCACCTGAGCGCATTGCAGATGCGTTTCCCCATTATTTTGATAAAGTGTTGATCGATGCACCGTGCTCAGGCGAAGGCATGTTCCGTAAGGATGAAGACATGGTGAAATCCTGGGAACATCATTCTGTGGAGAAGTGCGTGCTGATGCAGCGCGATATTCTCGAAACGGCGGCTCGGTTACTGGCTCCGGGAGGTACCATTGTATATTCGACCTGTACCTTTGCTCCAGAGGAAAACGAAGCGATGATCGCAGAGTTTTTGAACATGAATTGTGATTTTTCAGTAGTTCATATTGCTGATACCGCTGGATTTGCCCCTGGACGTCCGGATTGGGTGCGTGAGATGTTGCCAGAGCAGGCAACTAAGACCGAAGAAGTGCTGGACCAAACACGCGGTACAGCCCGATTGTGGCCTCACTTGTTAGAAGGAGAGGGACATTATGTTGCTGTGTTAAAACACTCTGATGAATCTAATCTAGAGTTAGATCAAGAATTACATGAAGAAAAACGTGGTGCTGGACAACGTGTTACTGAGTCCGGATTGTTGCATGAACCGAGTGAGGATCGTTCCTTTTTACGATCGGCTTCGCTTCCTATGACCAAAGCCGATCGTAAAAAGGAACGTTTGTTACGGGTTGAATCCAGAGAAAGCAACGACAAAAGCACACGAGGTGGTAAACACACTGCGAAACCCGGCAAGAAAGAGAAAGAGGCTGGTGGTCGCAAATCTGAGCGAGGGCAAGGACGAGGTGCTGATTCCAGCTCCGTTGATCCAGTAGCGGTCTACACTCAGTTTGTACATGAAAATTTGGAACTGTCGCTTGAAGGTGAAACAGTATGTTACGGGGATCGTGTATATCAGTCGGCGGTAGGTGCTGCCCGGTTGGAAGGGTTGAAAGTGATTCGCCCCGGATGGTTTATGGGCACGGTTAAAAATGGGAGATTCGTGCCGTCCCATCCCCTAGCGTGCGCTTTGCGTGCATCGGAGGCACATCGAAGTGTTCATCTGTCTTCTGAAGATGGAGAAGCAGTAAGGTACCTGAAAGGGGAAACGCTGAATGTAGAGCAAAGACGTCTTAACCTTCTGGAAGGAACAGCGGCTAAGGGTTATGTGCTCGTGTGCGTGGATGGATATGCGGCCGGTTGGGGCAAATGGTTAGATGGTGTGCTGAAGAATGAATACCCTGCAGGTTGGAGGTGGACATCGGTATGAGTGGGAAAGGCAAACAAACGCAGCGATTGGATAAAATTTTAAGCCATATGGGTGTAGGTACACGCAGCGAGCTTAAAAAAATGGTGAAACAGGGACGTATTCATGTGGATGGTAAAACAGTAAAGGACAGTGGTGTTCAGGTCGATCCGGCAATCAACATCATTGAAGCAGATGGTGAGCGGGTTGTCTACCGTGAAATGATCTATTTAATGCTTCATAAACCGCCGGGTGTTGTATCTGCGACGGAAGATGCTCGGGATAAAACGGTGCTCGATTTGCTGCGCAAGGAAGATCGTGTCTTTCAACCGTTCCCGGTAGGAAGGCTGGACAAAGATACGGAGGGACTTCTTATTTTGACAAATGATGGCCCTCTTGCCCATGATCTGTTATCCCCTCGAAAACATGTACCCAAAACATACGAAGCACGGGTGCTTGGGAAAGTGGATGAAGAGGATGTGCAGCGTTTCGCAGCTGGCGTTCAACTCGATGACGGGTATGAGACCATGCCGGCTGAGCTGACTGTACTGGGATATGAAGAAACAGAGGAAGGCATCGTATCGCTTATTTCGCTAATTATCCATGAAGGCAAGTTTCATCAGGTCAAACGCATGTTCCAGGCTGTGGATAAACGTGTCATCTACCTGAAACGTGTAGCCATGGGCGAACTGAAGCTGGCTTCCGATCTGGCGATCGGGAGTTACCGCGAGTTAACCGCCGAAGAGCTGATCTGTTTACGAAATAATAATGCAGCCAACTAAACACAGATGGGATGAGGAGCATATGACGTACAAGTTGATTGCACTGGATGTTGACGGAACTTTATTGAATGATGATCATGAATTGACTGAATGGACACAAGAAACACTCATTCAGGCCTCGCGTCAAGGGGCAGAGATTGTGCTTTGTTCAGGCCGGGGCCCGGCCAACACGATTCCTTTTATGAAACAGATGGGGCTGGATGGTTATGTTATCACGCATAACGGTGCCGTTACTGCGCAAGTGGAAACGCGTGAAGTCATTCATCAGTTTGCTCTGGATACCCAGGGGTTGGAGCCTATTATGACATATTGCCGTGAAAATGGTGTACATTTCGACATCAATACCGCCTTTGGACTATATGTAGATCAACCCGAAGGTTTGGAATTGCAGGTAAGGCAGATGTATTATAATTTCCTGGCTGAGCCGCTTAAGCTTCCTCGGTGGGCGGATATGACTGAACCTCTGGCGAAGTTTACAGCTTTTGGCCCTATCGAGCAGATGGATGCGGTCCAGCGCGAGTGGACGTCTTGGAATCTGCCATATTACATGACACGCAGCGGTGACTTTTTCATTGATCTGATGCATCCCGAAGCTTCCAAAGGAGCGGCGCTTAAAAGGCTGGCTGATTCCAAAGGCATTGTGCCATCCGAGATCATGGCGATTGGCAACTATTTTAATGATATTACAATGCTCACGTTCGCTGGCAAAGGGATTGCGATGGATAACTCTCCTGAAGAGGTGAAAGCTGCATCCGATGAAGTGACCTTGTCCAACAATGATGAAGGGGTTGCACACGCGATTCACAAGTATATTTTGTCGGTATAAATCTTTCGTTGCCTGTTTACTTGACCTGTGAAAATGGCTCCAATCGTCGTTCGAAAATGTACAGTGCCTCATAAACTACTGTCTCTAGGGGCATCCTAAGAGAATACGTTAGGAATGAGGAGGACTGGCAATGGTACAGATTGATTTAACGATGGATCTGCGAACAGCAAGTGGTGAAGTGCAGGATATTATGGTGGCTGGCAGATATACAGGCTCGCTTTTACTGATCTACAGAGAAGGAGAGCGACTGTCAGGCAGCCTTCAACTGGAACAGGAGTCTATAGAAGAGGCAGTAGAGCAGCTCATTATTGATAAGGTACATGCTTATGTTCGTGTGCTTGCAGATGCGGTGGCGGCATCCTACTATGAAGTTTTGGTGAGCTGTGGCACGTTGCATTCTGTACTGCAACCAGCGGAACGAAGTGAGGAGGCGTTATGGCCTTCTGGCGGAACAGCGGCTGTGGAAGACGGACTGAATGATGAAGAGAGTCGTTATGGCGATGATTTGCCGGGCGAGGTGAATATCATTCCCGCATCTCGGGACGAGTCGTTTACATATGAAGACCACGAACATCTGCTGGAAATGGAGATGATCAGTGCTGGTCGTAACTTATCTAGCTATGTATTCAATGATGTTGAAGGGGAAGAGGTAGCAGAGGCTACGTTGAAACAGTATGGAGCCGATGCACAGGGGGAGATTCACTGGTACGAAGAACCTGATGAAACGGTACAGGAAGCTGCGGCAGAATTGCTTGTACGGGAATTGGATGAGGAGATTATCGATACGATTACCATTCGGATATGGCATCAGGGGAACGAATTGCAGACGCTTGAATGGGTACATCGTGATTTTTCCGAGGAGCTGGAGGAAGATGAAGATAACTCCTTTGATTCGACCGGAGATATGATTGAGCCGGAAGAGGCGGAAGAAGCATGTTATGTAATGCTCAGGAACAGGGATCGGGAGTTCAGAATCTATGATCTTTTCGTTCAGGAGCGCGGAGGTCTGCCAGTGGGAACAGCGACCATCGATACGGCACATTCCGATCTGACAGGTTATATGGATTATGATGTACCAGGCACGAGTGTGCAGCGTAAAACGTTGGTAGAAGTGCTAATGAGGGAGCTGAACAAAGAGATCGAATTCGACTCACTACATCTCACGATGCTCTACCGTAATCAGATTATTGATGAAGCCAGAATGGAGGGGTAAGAGGCGAAAGCCTTTTATCCTTTTTTTTGAGCATTTTTAATTAATTTTTGACGAAAAAAACTTTTCTCGGTATATTACGACTAGTTATGTGCAGTTGCGATAGTATCGAATGGGAGCCACTTTTGGCTTTGGACATAGTCCAAACCAAGGGAAGCGAGCAGTCGAAACCGGAGCATATAAGTATGAACAATGGAGGGGCATGATGACACACACATTCACCATTCGCAGTCAGTTCATTAATGATGGCTTTCAAGCTGTTCAAGCACAGCCAGAGGACACGGAAGAGGTGCTTTCATTGCTTACAGAGACGGCATCCTGGTTGAAAAGTAAAGGATCTTCCCAATGGCATGCATTGCTGCAAGGGGAGGATTCTCATAATACACCTTCGGCCATTCGGCGAGGGGACGTCTTTGTTTTCAAAAAAGAAGCACAGATCGCTGGAATGGTCATTCTCATGCAGAAGCCAAGTCCATGGGATCTTAAGCTCTGGGGGGATCAGGCCCATGCAGAAGATGAGGCACTCTATCTGCATCGGCTCGCTATACGAAGAAAATATGCTCGAACAGGTCTGGGGAAATCCATATTGGAATGGTCAATCCGTGGCATACAATTCGAAAATAAGTCTCTCGTACGATTGGATTGCGGGGCTGACAATGTCACTTTAAACACCTTTTATGCAAGAAATGGATTTCACTATGCAGGGGCTCACGACGGATTCAGCATTTATGAAAAACCGGTTGAGATGTAGAGAATTCGTGGCGGCATTGTTAAGGATATCACGTGGAAGGAGCTGGAAGCTGTCAAGCTTGTCCGTCAAGTTTTCTGTAAATAGCTTATTCCTTTGATGAAGAGATAAAGAGATGAATGTAAAACATAAGCTTCTGCATGTTGTGTTGACTGAATATGTTGTATATACGACTCCATAATTTAGTTATCAAAATGGTAGAAGTTCAAGTTTTTCTATGTCATAATAGAAAGTGATGATATGCAATAAAGTGCATGAAAATACATTTCTCGTGTGAAGAACGGAGTTGGGGGCTCAATAGCCGCTTTACTGAACATATGTTCTAATATATCATAAATGAATGTGGAAAAAGAGAAATGAAGCTGGAGAGGGGGATAACGTTGAAATTGCTACAGGCTCTATTTTTTCCTCCGGAGCAGCCCGGAGGTGTATCCTCTATGATTCCATACATGCAGGAGAGGTTTGCAAGCCCAAGATGGGAGATGGACCTGTTCTCCTTGCCCAAACGTATTCGTAACAAAGGGAGAGAGGAAGTACAGTTTGATACGTTTGACTGGACCGTCTATCAGGATAGTCCTGTTGTACAAAAATATATTCAGACGTATCGTGATTATCTATGGTGGACCAAGCTCCGCATTCAGAAGCCCTATGATCTGATTCATGCGCATCATCCTATTGCAGGGCTTGCCATGAAGTCGGTGTTTCCTGAGGTTCCTCTCATTCAAACCATTCACTCCAGTTACGAGAGAGAGCTTATTCTGAATGGCCGTATAGAGCCGGATGGGTTGGAACACCAATTCCTGCAGGCCATCTATGGAGAGCTTGAGTATCGTGCAGAGCGTTTGCTAACGGTATCCGATTCATTCCGTCGATATTTGAGCCCGTATGTGAAAAATCCAGACCGCATCGGCATTATTCCGAATGGTTTTGATGAGAAGCGGTTCAAGCCGATTCCCCATGATAATGCGGTCCCGCAACTGGTAACGGTTTGCCGCCTTGTTCCCGCCAAAGGGCTAGATATTTTGTTTAAAGCTTGTGCGGAGTTAAAGGATAGGGGACATGATTATGTACTTCACATTATTGGAGACGGACCGATTCGTCCCGATCTGGAAGAGCTGGCACAGCGTCTGGGAATTTATAATGAAACGATTTTTTATGGATATACGCTGCATCCTGAAGAGTTTATGCCGTTTTTTGATGTGTTTGTACTGCCATCGCGTGCAGAAGCCTTCGGTTCGGTATTCGCTGAAGCGGCGCTTAGCTGTCTGGCGCTTGTAGGCACCGATGTGGGGGGGATTCCCGAACAGATTGAAGATGGAGTGAACGGACTGCTTGTACCGCCTGAAGATCCATCTGCGCTCGCTGATGCCTTGGAAAAGGTCATGCTGGACCCGGCATATCGCTATGAACTGGCTCGTTCCGCTTGTGAAAAAGCCAAAACATTTTACTCACTGGGAAGATCGGTGAATGATTTGAAAAAAATGTACTTGCAATTCCAGACGTAACACTGGGAAAGCATATATATGAAACAAGCCGCTGTATGACTACAGCGGCTTTTGTGTATATAACGGATTTTTACAACAGCCAATCCTCTGGAGTGCCTGCTAATTCCTGAACAGCATTCATGAACAATCCGGCATGGTAACCATCACAAACCGAATGATGAACCTGTAACGATAATGGCAAAAATATTGAATTCTCTTTATGGATGAATCCCCCTGCCGTAATGATGGGAAGAAGGTAACGACTATTATTGTTGATATTTAAGTTGAATCCAGTAAAAGATGTCCAAGGAATCATTGAAAGAGAAAACACATTTTCAGGTACGGGGGTCTTGGGAAACAACTTGCCTGAACGTTTATATTTTTCTACATCCGAAATGTAGGTGTCTTGAAACGTGTTGAAATCAACTGGAACATGAGTCCAAATGGCAGAGAACGACTCAGATGGTTGATCAAATATGGTATAAAGTGGTTCCACCGTATCCCAATAACCCAAATCTCCATCTTTATTGTAACCCGTTCTAAAAGAGGGATGTGAATTGATCACACGCGTGATCATAAAGATAAACGCAGGATAGAATCGATATTCTTTTTGTTTGATGAACTGATATAAAGCAGTTATATCCATTTCATTGGTTAGGCTGAATGAAGTATTTTGATTCATATAGTGATGAAATATGTCTGTTCTCTGCCAACTGTTAAAATCAATTTTATTAAAATTCATTAGATGTGCCTCCTAAATTTTATATGAAACGAATTTAGGAGGCTACATTGTCTGCTTTTTTCATCAGAACCCATCCTTAAATTTAGATTTACTTTAAATTGTACCACAACTTTATCTATCTAAAACGACTTCAACCTCGTATCTACGAACTCAATTAACATTATTCCGGCCACGAAATGTGCCCCAGCGATCCCTAATCAGTTTACCCGCCCAAAAGAGTGCCATACATCCGAAAATGGGATAAAGAACGGAAAGAAGGGAGCTGAAGCCAAATTGGCTGAACGAGTAACACAGCATCATGATGATCAGTGTAATTAACCGGGGATGAACATCGACATGTTGTCGAAGCTGCAAAGTCATGCCGTAGATGTCGGCAACAAACGTTGTGAATATTTCCATGAAAATGAGTGTGACATATACAGACTGTACAATCCATCCTAGTTGAAAAGCGATACTGCCCATCGGGATTTCAAACTGTATGATGCCTGGCATCTGGGCCGACATTGCAAAATGGGCTGCCATCAGCATAAAACCTACGCCAATCCCGCCTAGAATTCCGCCCCATTTTAATGTATTGCGATGACGAATTTGATTGCCTACAGGGACAAGTACCGCTTGAGCGAGCGCAAGATTAAATGCGGTGTAAAGCAACGGGGAAATCCATATCTGAAAGGGATTGCTGTCTGTTGTCAGTGTAACAAAACGAAAGACACCCGGATGATGCAGCGTACTGAAAATCATAAGCAGGGACAGCAGTAACATCATGGGTACTACAATACTGTTCATTTGCAAAATAGCCTGCATTCCGCGTCCGAGAAGAAGGTATGTACCAATCAAAGTAATGATCAAACCTGTTTGGTAATGTAAACCCAGATGTTCCATAAACACAGAACCTGCCCCGGCGAGCATGACACTGTTTACACCGATCAGGACAATAAGTGTTATCCATGTAATCCATCTGCCAGCCCTGTGGCCAAACAGATGTTTGTTCAGATCCTCATAGGAACGCGAACGGGTATCATGAGCAATAAGCATCATTTTGGTTCCGAGCCAGACAAATAGCATGGTGGATAAAACGATGGTGATTGTGGCCCACTTGCCATACTGGGTAAAAAACTGCAATATTTCCTGTCCTGTGGCGAAGCCGGCCCCTACGACGGTTCCGATGTATGTGAATGCAATCTGCAGCACCCGGAATACCTGTTTCATGTGTTTCCCCTTTCAGGTCCCGGAATTGGTTGGACATGCGGGTACCATAGTACAGGTTATGCTTGACCCATAAAAGTCATGACTGCAGGGTGAGCTAACGACGCTGAATGGTCAGGTTATCCGGACTTAGGGGGATTTTGCTTGAACTTGCAGCTGTATATATGATACTTTATACCTCATAGGATAGGCTTGGGAGGTCAAATCATGGACGTATTAAAACAACGAATTTTACAAGAAGGTGTCGTCATCTCGGATCAGGTATTGAAACTGGATGGTCTTCTGAATCATCAGATTGATCCTGCATTAACGATGGAGATGGGACGGGAGTTTGCTGCTCGTTTTCGCGAGAGTGGAGTAACTCGGGTGATTACTGTTGAATCATCAGGGATTCCGGTTGCTTTTGCCGCAGCGCATGAACTGGGGGTGCCTTTGGTATTTGCCCGCCGCAAAAAAACGCTTCTGGCCGATCCTGATGCCTACTGCGAACGTGTACCATCCTTTACGAAAGGGATCGTAACGGATATTATGGTATCTCGCGAATACATTCATGAGAATGACCGCATTTTGTTCATTGATGACATTATTGCAAACGGAGATGCCGCCCGCGGCGTAATTAAAATTATTGAGCGTTCCGGCGCAGAGCTTGTGGGATTTGGTGTTGTGGTTGAGAAGAGCTTCCAGGCTGGTGCCCGCACCATCCGTGAGCAAGGAATTCCAGTAGAAGCTCTTGTGCGCATTCGTTCACTAAATAATGGCACCGTGCAATTCGACGATAATGAAATGTGACTTTTTGAAGGAAATTGGGCCTAATTTTTGAACTATCACTTTGCATGGCCTTAGATTTCCTTTATAATGGGGTTATGTTAGGGAGAGGAGGCAACACCATGGGGAACCAACCGGCAACAGATCAATTTTTTATGAATAAGCTGGCGGAATCGAAAGTTCATTTTGAACGTGCCCTGGATTGTAAACATACGGAATTCGATGACCTTTATCCCTATATGATTGAACATCCTCAATTTTTCTGGTACAAACGCTATGTTGCCTGGTCAGAATTACTGACGATTGTAGGCTTGTGTGAAGAGTTGTCCTTCTCTTGGAAAGAACAATTTACACCGCACCAAGTGGAGTACCTTGAAGAACGTGTGATGTCCGCCAAAGTGCTTGATTTTTGGTTCGAGAAGAACGACAGCAAAGAGCACGCTCAGCGGTAACTCTCAGTCGGGATATTTTTCGAATGACATGACAGTCCAATACAGTCACGTGAGACCTAAATGACCTTTCATTTAGGTCTCTTTTTGTAAAGAAATTTGAATATAGGAGTCTAAATATGATTAGTGATACAGAGTTGGATGCCCTGCGATTGTCAGGGGAAAAGGTAAGAGTGGTGCGGGATGAGCTCGAGTCTAACGATGTAACTGGCATCGTGGTAGCCTGGGATGATGAACAAGTGCTAATTCGCAGACAGAATCGCCGTGTCGTGAAGCTGGACCGTCGGTACCGCTATCAGTTGTTCAGTGAGCCTCGTCAAAGTGATCTTAGCATTTAATGGTGGGGTACTTCGCATGACGGATCTGAATTTGATAAAAACAATAAAATCATGCAAAGAGAATTTTTCGATAACAAAATGTTTGGAATTACCATCAAGATCAGGCATATTTGCGACACACGCGAGAGAAGATAGGTACAGTGGAACAATTCGCTGTATTTACAGCCGAAAGGGTGTGCTGCAAGCCATGACATTAATGAATGATAAAGTTCATGCTTATAAGGATCAGATTGGCGCGTTAAGTGATGTTCTCCCGGAAGTGGTGAAATCGTACCATGAATTTACGGGCGAATGCTTCCAGCCGGGTGTGCTTGATGCCAAAACGAAGCAGTTAATTGCGCTAGGTATCGGTTTGTTCGCCAATAACGAAGTCTGCACGTTCTATCATGTAGAGGAAGCAAGGTCAAAGGGAGCGACCGATCAGGAGATCATGGAGACGGTAGCTGTCGCAGGAGCTGTAGGGGGCGGACATGCCTTGTCACAAGGGGCAATGCGTGTGCAAAAGGCGTTGCATTAGATTCTGATTTTAACATCAAAAAGGAGGTCTCGGGTTAAACCGGAACCTCCTTTTTATTGTTGCTGCTTATGTCGGTGTGAAATGGACTTGCTAGAAGTCTGCTTAGATTTTACCCAACATTTTATTATACATAAATTGGCCTGTCACCCGTCTTGCGGTTACATAACGATCACTGAAATACGGATTGGACAACTTGGTGACGCTGACACCTTTGCTGCTGGAAGCATGTGCGAATTGACCTCCGCCGATGTATACTCCTGTATGTGAGATGCCTCTACCTGTTGTGTTGAAAAATACCAAATCTCCTGTTCGAATATTTGCTTTGGAGACAGGTGTTCCGGCTTTGGCTTGTTGTTGCGATGTGCGTGGCAATTCAATGCTGTATTTGTTAAAAAGATATCTCATAAACCCGGAACAATCGAAGCCAGCCATGGTTGTGCCGCCCCATTTGTACGGGATACCTGTCATATTGTTAACCACCGTATTAATTGTGCTTGCCTCTGTGCTTGTTGCCCCGGATGTAAATAGTACAGCAGCTCCAAAAATAGAAATGATCAGTTTTTTCAAAATCAATGTTCTCCCTTCGATGCCTACGGAGTTAGCTAAGGGTTCGGTAGAAGGTTCCCTATATTTCCTATGTATAAGAATAATTCACCCAAAATGGTTCCCCCGTTTTCAATCCTGAAACTCGGCAAATGAATAATTAAGTTTTTGTAACTATTTGAAACTATATTGCATAAATGCGTAATTGTCAAACCCATTTAAAACACTTCATTTAGCCTCAATGTTAGCGGAATTCTCGATTTTATAGAGAAATAAGTCGACTTTAACGGGAATATTGTTTACAAAAAAGTAACTATTTTTTCGTCCTTTTTTTGAAAAGATCAGGAAATGGATTTTGGTCTGAATTTATATTGCAATATAAGTAATTTATTCTATTATTATGATTTTATTATAACTAGATTTGCAACAAATAAAAGTCAGATGAGAAGGAGGAATATCCATGTCTGCCTCGTTTGCAAATGCAAAACCTGAAATTGAAAGCGCTACTAATATTATTGAGAAATTGTATAGGGAAAACTATCTCAGTATGAAGCAAAAAGCATATTACATGACTCACGATGCATCTACTGCAGAGGACTTAGTTCAAGAATCTTTCGTCAGACTTTTCGATAAAAAGCAAACCTTGCTTATGCTTGCCGCGGATCAACAATATTGTTATATGGTGCGAACCGTCCACAATGTAACTCTCAATTATGTAGAAAAACAAAAAAAGAAAAGGCGATGGATACATATTTTTAACAACGAGAACGACATGGATAACATATTAGACGTATCACCAATTCCTGAACAATGCTATGAACGAAAAGAACAATCTAAATGGATGGAACAATTGCTGAAGTCATTACCCAGACGTGATCAACAACTTCTGCGTAACAAATATTTACTTGGTTTGGCTGATAAGGAAAGCGCACATCTTTTAGGCTTAGCCGAAGCTAACATATCAACTTCAGCTAACTACTCATTTACATCTGGTCCAATCGGGATCACAAATCCAATTGTTGAGAATCCGAATAATCCTAAAAATGTAACGATTAAATTATCTTATAAAGGCGCTGGGATAGGAGTAACGTTCCCGTTAGGTTCTAACAATTCAATATCTAATGGTTCCAACGCCTCCTGGAGATTAAATAGACAATACACGGACTTCCTAAACAAAAATGGTTCAGAGTTGGATGCTTATTATTTGGAAGGCACAACGAATATCACTGGAGCAGGAAAGACAACTTCAGTTTCCAGTAGTGCCACGGTGAAGATCGGTGCACTGTACTATTTCGGTGATATTCCTGCCCAAGATGTCGTATTTACGGATTCGTTCTCGATTCCCTCATTTACGGCTTCTGTAGTCAGTGAATAAAACATATATTGCAAGAATAAAAATGAATAAGTGTTTAGAATGAGAAGTTCAAGAGGCTGCTGGAGAGCAGCCTCTAAAGCTTGTGAGTTAATGTATTAAATATGACTTGGCTATTTCGAGGAGGTTATTCACGATGAGAAAAGCGCTAATTATTATCTTGGTCGTCTTTACGGCTGTAATGACAGCGAGCTGTTCAACTGATAACAAAGAAGCAGCAATGAACGAATTACGTTTGCAGCAACAGGGAACATATAGTGGCTATGTATTTTGGAACGTGGATTCAGACTTGACTACGTTGAACAAACAGTTATTAGGAATTGTAAATACAGATGAAGTGATGTCTTCCCTTCGTTTCAGCAAGCTGAATTTTATAAGTATGGGGGATACGTCGCAAAAGTATAATTATGTAAAAATGTTCGATATTGATAAAAGTCCAACATTACTGATCTTTGACACAGAGAAAATGATTCTTAAAACCAATAACTTCGAGGATATTTATACATTAGCAAATAAATTAAAACAAAAATAAAAAAAGAGTTTATTTAATGAATAATCTATATAGTCCTGTTGCAAATATTGACAAAATTTATTTTTTCGCATAAATTGATTTTGTGACCATATTTTGGTTTTAAATCATTTTTATTGTTCTATATGTAAATTAATGATTTATGGGAGGTGGAAGAGCTACAATTGAATCGCTCATAGTGAACATAAAACAAGATAAAAGATATGACTATATAGTAGGGAGGAGCGTGTTGTTTAGTGAAAGCCAAAAAATTAGTAACATTTGTACTGGCGTGTTCTATGGTATTCTCCGTAGCAGGAATGGCGGCACTTCCTGTACCAACGGTATCGGCAGCTGATGCATCTGGCACAACGGCGAGTATGTCCGATATCTTAAAAAATCAGCGCCCGGATGGAGGCTGGAGAAAAGATTACAGTCAGACGTCAGGTGAATGGGCCAAATCAACGATCGATAACAAAGCTACATACTCAGAAATCAGAAGACTAGCAAGTGAATTCAAAAAAACAAATGATCCGCGATACTCTGCTGCAGCGATCAAAGGAATCAACTTTTTGCTTAATATGCAGTACTCCAATGGCGGCTGGCCTCAAGTCTATCAAAGTTCCGGTTATCATAAACATATTACCTATAATGATGATGCGATGATTAATGTAATGTACATGCTTGATGAAGTCGCAGGACGCAAGGGGAACTTCTCCTTTATCGACAGTTCTCTGGCGAATCGCTGTAAAAATGCGGTTTCCAAAGGAGTCGATGCCATCCTGAATACCCAGGTGGTATCCGGTGGGAAGTTAACGGCTTGGGGACAACAACATGATTCCAGTTCACTTAGACCAGCGGGAGCAAGAATCTATGAAGTACCTTCATTAACGGCGGGTGAGAGCGTAAACATTGTGAAGTTTCTAAAGACCAGACCGGCTAATTCAAGAATCACTGCATCCATCAAAGGTGCCGAAGCCTGGTTTAACAAAGTCAAAATTACAGGATATCGGTATGAGAGAGCAAATGGGGATAGCCGAATTATTGCCGATTCCAGTGCATCACCGATCTGGGCGCGTTTTTACGAACTCGGCACGGACAAACCTATTTTTGTTGGACGTGACGGAGTAGTGAAATATAAGTTAAGTGATATTGAGAAGGAAAGAAGAGGCGGTTATGCATGGTACGGTAACTGGCCGTCCAAGCTATAGTAAACTTTTTATTAACCGAATCTTCTAGTAAGTCACTGCTGACTGGTATATAAGTTTGTTTGAAGCAGGACTAATGGGTGCGAATCGGACACATATCTGATTCGCACTTGTTTGGTGATGAATAGATGTGTGTGTTGACATGTTAAACTACGCGTGGTATATTATTTCTTGTCGCCGATAATAATTGGAAAGACCATTATATGCGGTCGTGGCGGAATTGGCAGACGCGCACGGTTCAGGTCCGTGTGGGCTAACCCCCCGTGGAGGTTCGAGTCCTCTCGACCGCATTAAATAGAAAAAGACTCCTTAGGCTATTGCTTAAGGGGTCTTTTTCTATTTAATGCTATAAAGGAAAATCAATAGTCTTAAATTACAGTACTGCTCTTAAAAGAGTCGAGCAACTTAGGTTTGCTACAACCTGGGAGCTTGGCTACTTTTTGCCCAGCTAAAAAAGAAAAAATGGGTTAAAATCAGATAACTTATGAAGCTGCAGTTACCGTAATGTTATCAATGTTGGGTCCCTCTGTGCCTGTTGTTACGATTCGGAGTGTATTCGTACCTGAATTCATGGGCACTTGAATTGTTTTTTCACCCCAGGTTGACCAGCTTCCTGTTCCAGTAAATGGCTCATTACTGATTACTTTTGTTCCATTAACATAAATATCTAAGGTCCGCGTACCACTTTCCAAAGCATAACGAAACTTTACATTTTTGGTGCCTGTTATTGTGTTATTGATATCATTCCATTGAATTGCTGAGCCTGTATAAGCGTTGAAGTTAACATATCCAGAACCGGTAAAACCCGGATAAAGTGTTTCTATGACTGCATCAGTAAGTGTTGTTCCTGTTTCGGCCTCATATGTGGTGCCTGTGCCTACATTACCGCCACCGTTGCCCCCAGTAATATTAGCAACAAAAGTTGTTACACTCTGTGCTGGGAGTTGAGCAGTGAACGCGCCATTGGAAACGTTAATTGGTGCAAGACTTGCCAGATTACGACTGCTGTCTGTTACATACGAAGATACAGTGGATGCATTGCCATTTTGCAACACAAAGCGTTGACTTTTTGCCGAAGTACTGCGGTTAATGGCTACGATAACGACCTTGTTATCTCCTTTGTAAGCAGAAACGAAAGTGTTTGTATCCGGGTTTTTCGAAGCATCTACTCTGACATAGCCTGGGCGAACGAATTTGGAGAAATGAGCCATATTGTATCCACGCTTACTGATCGTACCATCTTCCTTCATTGGTCCATAGGATCTGCGGATATACCACCATACATAGGCTTGGAAGTCGCCTTCAACCATTGCATTGTGCATGTGGTAGGAGATGTCGAGCGCTTCTGGCCACCGGTCAGCGGAATTATTATCACTGTTCGGATAATACACTTCGGTCATCCAGAGCTCTTTGCCGGCTCCCTTTTGTTTGAACAGAGGATAGGCAAAATTGCTGAACTGCGTTCCATACAAATGTGCTCCCAGAATGTCCATGTTAGCAAGAGCTTGCGGATCATTCAGAATAGGATCAGATATGTTTTTCAGGTATTGGAAGGATTCTGGAGCCATGACTTTGGTGCCTTGAATGCTGCCTGCATTTTCTTTCATGAAACGGAGGATTTCCTGTGGTGTCCACCAAGTCCAGTCATGGGCATAATCCGGTTCGTTTTGCACGGAAATGGCATACAGGTTTACGCCGTTGTTTTTCATAAATGTTACAAAATCGTTCAGATGTTGCGCGTAAGCAGCGTATTTATCATACCGTAAACGCTTTGCATTGGTATCACCGTTTCGATTAAACGTCTCAACCATACTGCTTGGTGGGTTCCAAGGTGATGCAAAAACGATAGCTCCTTTTTCAATCGCACGTTTGGCTGTAGGAATTTCAAGAGCCCAATTATTGGGGTTTGGGTCCACCCAGATTCGGAGTACAGAGAATCCTAGCTGATTCTGATCATTCCCGAAAGCGGTTTCACGTTGTGCTGCAGTTAAATCACCAACCCAAACCGGGTGGTTGATGCCACCAAAGCCACGAATTACTTGTTTTTCTGAGGATAAGTTGATGTTGGCATCACTTGCTGCAGATACGTTGGTTGGAGTTAACATGAGCGGTAGAGCAGTTAAGCATGCTAACAAAAGATTGACTGATTTTTTAAATTTAAACCTCATCTTCAATGTGTTCACTCTCCTCAATATAAGTGACTTGCGAAAGCTTGGACAAGAAAAATAAATTCCTCGGCTGAACTTCGAAAAAGGGAGGCATCACATCCTCTCAGGAACATTCTTAATAGATCTTTTGACGAAAAAAAGTTTTGTTTTGTAAATTCTACTATATTATTCCTTTGAAAAATACCCGATATATTGCAGTTGTTTGTAATTTTTTATATTTTTATGACAAGAATTCTATTGTCAAAGCAGAACAACTCTCTTTAAAACTTATGTCAACCGGTTGACATATTGGATTCTCACCGTTTATGATAAAGCTGTATTCAAAATGTAAACGCATTCATAACAAACACCAGGGGGGAAGTTAAGAAATGAAAAAGACATGGGTACCGTTTGTTGGCGTATTGATACTGATGTTGGTCATCACTGCCTGTTCCTCGGATAAAACAACAAATTCTTCAGCACAGGGTTCTGACAAACCGGCTGGAGAGGCTTCAAAAGAGGTGAAATTGACCTTTTTTAACACATCCGCTGAAGTCAACGGTGTTTTTGAGAAATTGTTTAAAACATATCATGAGCTGCATCCTGAGGTAACCATCGAGCTCATTCCAACCCCGATTGGTGGAGCGCAGCTAGAGAAGTTCCAATCACTGCTTGCTTCAGGAAACCCGGCTACAATTGCCAATCTGGATGCAGGTACAATCCTGCAGTATAAAGACAAATTCCTCAATCTGGATTCGGAAAAGTCGACGTATGAAGGGTTAACGAAGCCTGGTGCGGTAGATGGAGCCCTGCTGGATGGTCAGTTTTTGGGTATTCCTTGGACAGCACAAGGGTATGGGCTCTTATACAATAAACGGGTAGTCGAAGAGGCGACGGGAGGCTCCTTTGATCCGAACAGCATCAAAACCCGCGATGATCTAGAGGCTGTTTTTAAGAAAATAGAGGCTGCAGGAAAGGCGCCTGTCATGCTCCATGGTGCTGACTGGTCTCTCGGAGCACATTATCTGGGACTGACATATTCCCTTCAATCCAAGAACGTGGAAGATAACCGCAAATTCGTTGAAGATTTGGAAAAAGGAACCGTTTCTCTTGCCGATAATGCGGCTTTCAATGGATTAATGGATACCTTCGACCTGCTAAAAAAATACAATGCACGTGCCAAAGACCCACTGGTGGCAGATTACACCAAGGATAGTACAGATTTTGCCAAAGGAGATGCAGCCTTTTATTTTATGGGTGACTGGACATGGGCTGTTATTGGTAACTTGGAAGGCCGCGACAAAGAGTTTGGCATGATCCCTGTTCCGATCAGCAACAATCCTGAAGATTACGGAAATACACAAGTGGCTTACAGCGAACCAAAACTCTTTGCTATTGATAATTCAGGTTCCACGGAAGCGCAGCAGGCTGCAGCCAAGGCTTTTATTCAGTGGATGGTAACCAGTGATGAGGGACAGGATGCGATTGTAGCGCAAATGGGGCTGGCACTGCCATACAAAGACGTCAAAGTGAAAAGCAGTAACATTTTATCTGAAGCAGTGAATAGTTACGTAGATCAAGGTAAAGTGCTGAATATCAGTGTAATTAACTATTTACCGCAGGATTACTGGGCGAAAACGGGTGCGTCGATGCAAAAATATTTGGCCGATGTAATTGATCGAAAAGGGCTTATAGATGAAGTGCAAGCATACTGGGCAAGTCAGGCAGGAAAATAGAATCTTTAAATATCTGAAAGAGGATGTGCCTCGATACAGGGCGCGCATCCTCCATTCATCGAGTTGTTCTTTAGATCATTTATCAAACCGTTACCAAGGGAACCACAGGAGGTCAACATGGATAGAAAAATACGGATGAGAAATGCAGGAACCTTCCTACTCTTTGGAGGCCCTTCCGTCATCGCTTTTCTCGCAGTGGTTGTGATCCCGTTCGTTGTTGGTTTGTATCTTACATTCACCAATTGGGATGTGCGCACTGGGGATAACACGTTTATCGGTCTATCCAATTATATTGCGGTTTGGCAGGATAAAGTGTTCTGGACTCAATTATGGTTTACCCTTAAATATGTATTTTTCACCGTCATTATCGCAAACGCTGCTGCTTTTTTTATCGCCCTGACGCTGACGGGTGGCGGAAGAGGCGAGCAATGGCTTCGTACTGGTTTTTTCACTCCCAATCTGATTGGGGGCATTATTCTCGGATATCTTTGGCAGACTTTGTTCTCACAAGTACTTCCTTATTTAGGGCAGAAGTATGGCTGGTCCTGGTTTGAAACATCTTGGTTAACCAGTACAGACACAGCTTTCTGGGCGCTCGTTATCACAACGTCATGGCAGTTGATTGGTTATCTCATGATCATCTATATTGCCGGCTTTGCCGGGGTTCCTAACGATGTACTCGAAGCTGCCAGCATCGATGGGGCAAGCCGCATGGCGACGATTCGCCGTATCATGCTGCCGCTAACCATTCCAGCTATTGTGATCTGTGTATTTATTTCGATTTCTCGCTCGTTTCTGACCTACGATATCAACCTTGCGTTGACCAAAGGCGGGCCGTTTAATTCTACGGAGCTGGCAACCTATCATATCGTGCAAAAGGCATTTTTGTCTAACCAGTACGGGGTCGGTCAAGCGGAGGCTGTGGTGCTCTTCGCCGTAGTCGCCATTATTGCGTTGACACAATCGTATCTGCTCAAGAGATTGGAGGTCGAGTCCTGATGTCGATCCGCCAATTTCTTCCTTCGTTGAAAAAAATACTGCTATACGTGCTGCTCTTTCTTTTTCTCACGCCGTTTTTGATGATTATTATGAACTCATTCAAATCGACCCAGCAGTTCGTGGAAAATCCGTTATCGCTGCCAACAGGAATTCAACTGGATAACTACGTCAGTGCATTTGACAATATGAATTTTCTGGACGGATTTCTGAACTCGTTGCTGATTACCGTGGGCTCCGTATTGCTGATTCTTTTTTTCTCATCCATGACGGGTTATCTGTTTGTTCGTTTCAAATGGCGCGTGAACGGCATTCTTTTCTATGCGATGCTGGCTTCACTAGCTCTACCGTTTCAGGTATTAATGATCCCGCTAGTGATGCTGTACGGGAATATGAGTCTGCTCGACTCGAAACTAACCTTGCTGTTTATGTACCTGGGTTTTGGTGTTCCTTTTGGCGTATTTACGTTCCACGGATTTATCAAGGGTATCCCGTATGAACTCGAAGAATCGGCTTTTATTGAGGGTAGCTCGCGTATGCGGACGTTCTTCCAGATTGTGCTTCCCCTGTTAAGGCCGGTATTTGTGACGTTGATCGTGCTGGATGTCTTATGGATCTGGAATGACTATTTGCTGCCAAGCCTGGTGCTGTTATCGCCGGAGCACAAAACATTACCACTATCTACGTACAATTTCTTCTCGTCCTATTCAGTGGATTATGCACCGCTTATGGCCGGGTTGATTATGACGATAGTTCCGGTATTGATCATGTATTTGCTTCTGCAAAAACAGATTATCAAGGGAATAACAGAGGGGGCATTGAAGTAGCATTGGAGTTCAACATGTGAACTGGAGTGAAATGGAAAACGATTAAGCTTATAATGGATTAAAAAGAGCAAGGTGGTTAACGGTTATGCCCAAGATTGATGATGTTGCCAAAAAAGCAGGAGTATCGGTTACAACCGTGTCCCGTGTATTAAATAATAGAGGATACATTAGCGAAGAAACGCGCGAAAAGGTCTATCGGGTAATGAAAGAGCTCGATTACCAACCCAACGAGATGGCCAGAGCTTTGTTTCGTAAAAAATCCAATATGATTGGTCTGATCATTCCAGATGTATCCCATCCTTTTTTCAGTGAGATGACTTATTATCTGGAATATTATGCGGACAAATCCGGATATAAGCTTTTATTATGCAATTCTAATCGAGATGTTGGCAAAGAAAGCAAATACATTGATATGTTGAAAAAAAACAAGGTGGACGCGATCATTACAGGAAGCTCTCTCCTTGAAGTAGAGCATTACCTGAATCTGAATCTTCCGATTGTTTCATTGGATCGTGAAGTGGCCGACAACATTCCGGTCGTTTCTTCGGATAACGAGATGGGGGGCAGGCTGGCTACACAGCTACTCCTTGATAAGAATTGCAAACAGCCAGCCTTTCTCTATCGAGGGATTGGAGGGCCACACCATGTCGCTTTGCTTGCAAACGGCAGGGCACAAGGATATGAAGAAGTGATGCGGAATGCTGGACTTGACCCGATTCACCTGCAACTGGACGCTTCAGCCCGGGATGAACAGGAGATCCAAGAAGAGATTATGCGTTTTCTGGCGCAGTATCCCGCGGTTGATGGTATATTTGCGAGCAGTGATGTCATTGCTGCCGAAGCTGTGCAGGCTTCCCGTCAGGCGGGAAAACGGATCCCTGAGGACATGCGAATTATCGGTTATGATGACGTAAAGATTGCTTCTCTGCTCAGTCCACGTCTGAGTAGTATACGGCAGCCGATAGAGGAGATGGCTGAACGAATCATCGGCTTGGTTGTAAAACAGATTCAAGGAGAAGAAATTCCGAGTACAAACCTGTTTCCAGTCCAGCTGATTGAGCGGGAAACGACATAGAAGGGGTGCTTTCGAGAAAGCACACTTTCTGTTTGTTATGTATGTCAACCGGTTGACATACAGGGTGTAAGCATATCTTTCACCCATTATAAACTTCGTAATAATGTTCGTGTAAATATCTATTATTTAACTTATATCGTTCATTGCTGTAGTTTCAACAATTAAACATTGGATTAAGACAGGGGGATACAGGATGGATTTTATGAGCAGGGTTGCACCGGAGCTACGAGCGGGTTTGTTGGGACTTGAAGTTATACAGTTGCCAGAAGACCTGATGAAAGCACGTACAAATGCAGATATGAATACATCACAAGTTGATCTGACTTCAAATGCAGTTGAAATCGCAAATGAGTATATTCAAGGAACGGATGGAAATCAATTGCAGCTTCGCATCTATACCCCGGCACATCGGGATACAACCGAAAGACCGGCGCTATTGTGGATTCATGGGGGTGGAATGATTCTCGGAAGCCCCGAGGGGGATGATCAGCTTTGTACGGATTTTGCGATTCGAGCGGATTGCATCGTTGTCTCTCCGAATTATCGATTGGCACCGGAACATCCTTATCCTGCAGGGCTTGAGGACTGTTATAGCACACTTCAATGGATGTCAGAAGAAACCTTTGCACGAGGAATAGATATGAAGCGTATCGCCGTTGGGGGAGCCAGTGCAGGCGGGGGATTGGCAGCAGCACTTACCCTGTTGACAAGAGATCGGAAGGGGCCCGAACTTTGCTTTCAGCTACCGCTTTATCCGATGCTGGATCATCGGAATGGCACATCGTCCAGCTATGAGATGACGCATCCTTCGATATGGAATCGGGCGCATAATGTAGCGGCTTGGAAGATGTATCTCGGACACCAATTCAACGGTGATGTTCCTGTATATGCTTCTCCCAGCCTTGCTACCGATCTTGCAGGTCTGCCGCCCGCATATATTTGCGTGGGTGAGCTGGATCTTTTCCGGGATGAGATCATAGAGTATGTGGCTCGTCTGGCCAGAGCAGGAGTTAAGGTTGAATTTCATCTGTATCCGGGTTGTTATCATGCTTCAGAGCATGTTGCTCCCGAAGCGGAGAGCAGTCAGCTGATTCGAGCTGAGTATATTGAGCGTTTGGTTCAAGCATTAAAACATGAACCGGAGAGGGGAACCTCTGATTTTTGAAAAAAGTGATCGTCTTACTGAAAGCATTGTACAGCACGGAGCCCTACAATAAAGGAGTCATGTCAGTCAGGTAACAACCTTTTTAATGAATACGGTGATTGGTTCGGGGAGGAATCAGGATGATTGGGCTGGATGAATGCATGAAACTGGAGAATCGCTCCAATGATCTTTTGGCCATAGGGGAACTGTTAGTAGATATGATATCGAATGAATATGGTGATTATCTTTCTGACGGGTATACACGTTTTTTTGGAGGAGCGCCCTCCAACATTGCCATTAATGTCAATCGAATGGGCATCCGTTCGCGTATCGTCTCAGCTGTAGGGGAGGACGGATTCGGCACTTTTCTGCTGAATCGTCTGGATGAAGCAGGCATGGATACTCGCGGGGTTCGGCGCGTTAATGAAGCGACAAGCATGGTTGTTGTTAACAAAAGCAAGGGTACACCCGTCCCGATTTTCTATCGGGCGGCTGATTTTCAGCTATCATTTGATGCAACGCTCGCGGAATGGCTTCACAATTCCAAAATCGTTCATTTCTCTTGCTGGCCGTTGTCTCGCCAACCTGCGAGAGAAACCCTTGAAAAGGTTATTGTTGAAGCAAGGAAGCATGGTGTATTGATCGGTTTTGATCCCAATTTCCATAAGATGATCTGGCAGCCGGGAGAAGATGGTGCGGCCTATGTACAATCGATCATTCCGCAGGTGGATTTCATTAAACCTTCCAAGGATGATGCAGATCGTCTTTTTGGCGAAGCATCTGCTGAAGAACACCTCCAGCACTTTTTAGCGTTAGGGGCACGACTGGTCATTCTGACGTTAGGTGAAGAGGGAGCGCTGGTTTCGAATGGCCAAGAAACAGTGAGATTTGCGACCTGTGCAACAAAGGTTGTAGATACGACAGGGGCAGGTGACGCGTTCTGGTCGGGGTTCTATACAGGTCTGGTGAAAGGATACACGCTTCGGGAAGCAATAAAATCAGGTTTTGCCGTAAGCGCGTACAAATTGAAATATCACGGTGCGATTGTAGAACTGCCAGCTCTGGGGGCGATCAGAGAACAGTATGGGTTGGAAGAGGGTGAGCGTTTTGCTTAAAAATCAGGTTCAATTAATTACCTATCCGGATTCGCTCGGTGGCAATCTGAGTACACTGAATCATTTGCTCCTGAACGAACTGGCTGGTCTTTTTACAGGGGGTGTGCACATTCTGCCGCCTTTTCCTTCATCAGGAGATCGTGGATTCGCTCCATTAACTTATCTGGAGATTGATCCTGTCTTCGGCACGTGGGAAGACATTCGATGCATAGGCGAACATACGGATATACTAGTTGACCTGATGGTTAACCATATTTCACAGCAATCGCCCTATTTTCAGGATTTCCTCCGGAAAGGGCGATCTTCCGAGTATGCCGATCTTTTCTTAACCCTGGATAAGGTGTGGGCTGACGGAGTGCCAGTACAGAAGGACATTGACCATATGTTTTTGCGTCGCGAAGTGCCCTACTCTACGTTTAGAATACATGAGAGCGGCGAAGAGGAGAAGGTATGGACAACGTTTGGCAAAACAGATCCCTCAGAACAGATTGATCTGGATATACGTGCGGCGATTACACAGCAACTGCTACGTTCATTTTTTGAGAACTTCAAGAAAAACAATGTCAAAATTGTGAGACTGGATGCTGTTGGCTATGTTATAAAAAAGCTGGGGACCAGTTGTTTCTTTGTTGAACCGGATATTTACATTTTCCTTGACTGGGTGAAGTCACTAGCGGACGAATTGGAGATCGAGTTGTTGCCTGAGGTTCATGCCCATTACAGTGTACAGTACAAACTGGCCGATTTTGGTTGCTGGATTTACGATTTCATATTACCATACCGGGTGCTGGAGACGTTAATCAACCGCTCAAGCGGAGAATTGCGTCGTTATCTGGCGAACAGACCTGCCAATCAGTTCACCATGCTGGACTGTCATGACGGTATTCCGGTCAAACCCGATCTTGATGGACTGATACGCACAGATGAGGCGCAGCAACTGGTGGACATCTGTCTGGAGCGGGGAGCCAACCTTAGCCTGATTCTGTCAGATAAACATAAGTCAGAGGATGGTTTCAATGTGCATCAGATCCGGTGCACATATTACAGTGCTTTGAACGAGGATGATGATGCTTATCTGGCAGCGCGAGCCATTCAGTTTTTTGTACCGGGCATTCCCCAGGTCTATTATGTCGGACTGTTCGCTGGGGAGAATGATCTGGAGCGGGTAGCCGAAACGGGGGAAGGTCGAGAAATCAATCGTCAGAATTACACAATGGAGGATATCGAGCAGCAGTTGGACAAAAAAGTGGTGCAGCGTCTTATGGAGTTGATCCGCTTCCGCAACAGCCATCAGGCTTTTCAAGGCGAATTCAACGTTCTGGATTCGCCGGATAATCAGCTCTGTCTGAACTGGAAGCTGGATAATCAGCAGTGCAGTCTGACGGTTGACCTCCAAACGTATCAATCCGTCATACATTACTCGGACCCGTCCGGGTGCCTCGTAGCATATCGGATTTAATCCATAATCAGGAGGTTGCTAACATGGCTACAGTACAGGTAAACTTTTTCTCAAAAAGCATGCGCAGAGAGGTATCGTTCAATGCTCTGTTGCCTGTAGACTTGCCCGTCATTCCGGGTCACTCCGAAGTAGTGAACGAACAGGAACCACTGAAGTCTATATACCTGCTGAACGGATACTCTGGTAGCCAGTGGGACTGGATCACCTTCTCGCGTATTCGCGAGCTTGCTGACCGACATCGGTTCGCTGTGTTTATGCCTGCAGGTGAAAATCATTTTTATCTGGATGATGAAGATAAGGGTGATCTGTACGGACAATATGTAGGCAAGGAATTGGTAGAATTCACACGCGGATTATTTCCTCTCTCTGTGCGCCGTGAGGACACATATATCGGTGGTTTGTCTATGGGGGGGTATGGTGCGATCCGGAATGGTCTGGAATATGCGGAGCATTTCGGTGGCATCATTGCGCTGTCCTCGGCGATTCTGCCTTACAAAATAGCGAATGCGCAGCCGGGTTACTCTGACGGAGTAGCGGATTATAAATACTTCAGCCGGGTTTTCGGGGATCTGAGCCAGCTGGAAGGTAGTAATAAAGATCCGGAGGCTTTGGTGATGCAATTGAAGGAAAAGAGCGCGTCGATCCCTGACATCTATATGGCCTGCGGCACCGAGGACTTTTTATTGGATGTGAATCAACGTTTTCGGGATTTCCTGCAACGTGAGCATGTTCCTGTGACCTACACGGAGAGTCCGGGGGGGCATAACTGGGATTTTTGGAATGAATATATCGCTCTCGCACTGGAATGGGCAGGACAGGGCAGACAGTCTAACGAATAAGCACCTTATCATAGATTGTACCAAGCCTCTGGGGGGGTCGTGTGTCAACAGCGACTGTTCAGGGGCTGGTTGATTATCCGGTTAGCACGGAAGACAAGAGAAGAGGGAACGCATGAAGAGAAAACACTTACTCCGTAACAGAAGCATCGTATTCAGACTATACACCCAGATCACGGTTATTTTGGTTATTCTCTTCGCGGCTCTTCTTTTGAGCAATATTTATTCGCTTCAAGTGGTTCAGAATCACATCGTTAGCAATTCGGAACACACACTGGCGATCTATACTGAATCTATTCATAATAATCTGGATATCTACGCCAAGGATCTGATGGAGGTATTCGAAAATCAAGCCGATTTCGCCAGGGACTATGGGGAGCAATATATACGTTCTGGTCACGAAGGGGACTACTTTAAAGAAGTGAGGCTGATCAACGCGCTCAAGTCTAAGATGACGAATAATTATGCGAGCGATGGCATGTTTGTTCAGATTACACGTGATGAAAGACTGCTGACCCTGTTTGGCAATCGGATCAATTCCTCGAATAAACTGGCTTTATCAGACTTTTTGAAGCACCAGAACTGGCGGGACATTCAGGTACAGGATAATAAGGAAGGTCACTGGAGCATTGTACAAGTGAACGATATGTTTTATTTGTTCAAATGCATCACGTACGGGGAAGTGACCTTCGGGACGTTTGTTCAGGCTGATAATTTACTTTCACGGACAAGTCGGGAAGCAGATTCAGCCAGCCAATTTGTACTAAGTGGTCAAGATGGTCGTATTCTGACAACGGTCAGCGGTAATGTCATAACAATCACGAAGGACTTGGCAACGACCGAGCAGGAATTGGGTAGTCGTTACCTTTTCGTGAGCAAACCGATTGCCGAATTCGGTCAAATGACTAATATCGTTACGAAACAAAGTGTATTTTCCGGACTGAAATTAATTCAATGGCTGATCATCGTGCTTGGTGTCGTCTCCATGGTTGTCGTGCCGCTTCTCATGAGATTTATCACCAAAGAGATGCTTCGTCCGATTCTGGAATTGGTTAGGGCAGCCAAAGAGGTTGAAAAAGGGCAGACGTTCTTCCCGCCCCCTTCCAGAGAGTATTCGCTTGAATTTATGAAACTGTTCCATGCATTCCAATCGATGGTTCATGAGATTACACATCTGAAGATTCAATCCTATGAAGAGAAAATTGAGAAGAGCCGTGCAGAATTAAAAGTGTTACAGATGCAAATTAGACCTCATTTTTATCTGAATGCCATATCTACCATCTCCAGTCTCACCTATCAAAATCGGAATGAAGAAATTCGGCGTATGATCCAGATGTTATCCCAGCATCTCCGTTATATGTTCAAGGCGGAACAGATGCTTGTCAGCATTGATGAAGAGATGGGTCATGTTGAGAATTACATTCGCATGCAGGAAATTCGCTACCCGGATCAGATCTTTTATATGACGGACCTGGAACCGGCAGCGGGTGATATTCGTATTCCGCAACTGCTGATTCAGACATTTGTGGAAAATTGCTTCAAACATGCCCTTACGTATGGAGAGATGTTATCTATTTTTATCCGAGTGCACATGGAGAGGACAGCAGATGATGGCGCTTATGTTCAGATCGTGATCGAGGACAACGGTGAAGGATTCCCGCAAGCGTGGCTTCAACAATTCCAAACATCCGTAAGGGCAGGGGATGAAGGTGAGCACGTAGGCATCGCAACCATGCACAAAACGTTGCAGTTATTATACAAACAGGATAATTTGCTGGTGCTGTCGAGCGGCGTGGCATCTTCAGGAGCCAAGATCGAAATACGGATACCTGTTTCAAACGAAACGATTCCGGTGTCCATTTCTGAGTCTAGCATGGGAGTGGGGGGAGCTTGATGAAATGCATGTTGATTGACGACGATATCCCTACGGTTCAGGTGTTGACAGAACTTATCCCTTGGACAGCATATGGTTTTAACGAAGTGTCACAGGCTCACTGTGTTCAGGATGCACAGACGTTGTTTGCCGCAGGTATTCCCGATTTGGTCATTTGTGACATTGAGATGCCCAGGGGCTCCGGAATTGAGATGATTCAGTGGATCAGAGAACAAGGATATGACTGTGCTTTTATATTTTTTACATGTCATGAGAGTTTTGACTTTGCTTCCACTGCGATTTCATTTCATGCGGACTCTTACTTACTCAAGCCCTTGAATCAGGAAAAGCTCGAAGCGGCTGTCATGAAGGCTGTTGGAGGATTGAAGTGGAGAAGGCAGATGGGAGAGTATCACAAATTTGGTATGGCGTGGCTGAAAAATAAAGGACTGGTCGAGGCCAGCTTCTGGACCGATATTTTGATGGCTACCATCTCGCCCCGGCTCGATCTGATTCAGGGAGAGATTCTTAAACGCGAGCTGACGATCAAGACAGAAAAATCTTATGTGCTGGTGCTTGCAAGTGTGTTTTTATCCGAAATCGATGAAAGATGGAATGAAAGTACATTCCGATATGCATTTGCCAATCTCAGTTCGGAAATCATGTTGCTGCGACTTCAGTATGACCGGATTGTTTCTTATCAGAAGAATAGTATGTTGTATGTTGCAGTTATATTGGACGAAGATCATACTAGTCAGATCCAGCTGGAAGAACGTGCTACAATGCTGATTCAATTGATGAATGAATACTTGAAATGTATGGGAACCTGTTATATTAGCGAGGCGAAACCTATAAACGAGTTGTCCGGGGTGAAGGCAGAACTGGAGCGCATGGATCATTCAAATGTGATGTTTCGAGGCAAGGTTCATGGACAGCTTACCGTATTTCAACGAGAACAACCGGAACGATATGATCTGGATACTCAGATGTATACCAGCTTGTTTATCGAGCGGGAGAAAGCCCAGATTGTGAACCGGTTGAAAAAAGATTTGGAACAACTCGTTGCCAAAAATCAGCTGCATGCTGAAACGTTGCAAGTGATACGTGAGGATTTCCTTCAAGTGGTTTATGCGATTTTGGCTAAGAAAAACGTACAGGCACATCAGCTTTTTACGGATCAGCTTGCGCAACAGTTGTATGTTAAATCGGAGCACAGCATTTTTGATTTTATGAAATGGGCTCACCTTGTCACAGAACGTACAGTCGAAACGATTAAGGAAAGTCAGCGTTCGGAAGGCATTGTCGATAAAGCGATGCGTTATATACACGACAACTACACCAAGGATCTAAATCGTGAGGAGGTGGCTGCTAGTGTATTTCTAACGCCGGACTATCTTGCCAAGGTTTTTAAACAAGAAACGGGACTAACGATGAAGGAATACCTGAATGACTATCGAATCAAAGCAGCAAAACTTATGTTAATTGAAAGCCGCTTGAGTATCGGACAGATTGCGATGGAAACCGGATACGAAACGATTTCATACTTTTCTACCGTTTTCAAAAAGCTTACAGGAGAAACGCCCAACGCCTACAGATCCAGACATAGTTATGACCGGGGGAAGAATGAAGTTTAACGTTTGGAATTCAGGGACATTTGCCCATAATGTACGACTCTGCTTTATTTTGAAGCAGGGTTTTTGTTTTGACTGAACTGATGCAAAATTCAAACCGTTTTTACGAAAAAACAGACCGTTTTTGTTAAAGCTGTAATCGCTTCAATTTTATAAAATGAGAACGAATAGAAGCACGACATAAGGAGGTCATGAAGCAAGATGAAAACAAAGAGATTATGGGGTTCCCTGCTGTCACTGGTGCTTTGCGGTTCTCTTCTGGCGGGATGCGGGACGGAATCTTCCTCTTCCACTGCGCAAGAGGGGAACGCTTCACAGAAGGTGGACAAAGTGGTGTTCGCCATGCCTTCATTCAACCGTATTCCCGATGATATCAGTAAGGTTACAGCCGCAATCAATGCCATAACCGTTCCGAAAATCGGGGTTGAAGTGGATTTCAGACTATATGGTCCGGCTGATTATGCACAAAAAGTAAATCTTGCATTGCAAAGCGGTGAGCAAATGGATGTGTTCACAACGTTAGGACAATTCACGAACTATGCATCCAAAAACCAGTTATACCCACTGGAGGAGCTACTGCCGCAATATGGTAAAGAGTTGACACAGATTTTGGAAAAGGACTTTGGTCCGAATCTGCTTGATGCAACCACGATGGACGGACATATCTACGGTGTTCCGGTAAATAAAGGCATGTCACTGCCAACCAACATCGTGTACAACGCCGACATGCTGAAGGAATCCGGTCTTACAGCGGATCAAATGACGTCACTGGATGATCTGCCAGCTGTATTTGAGGCAGTCAAACAAAAACATCCAGACGTGATTCCCTTTGGTCCAGTCAATGTGAATCCAAGTGATACCAATCTCGTTCTGGCGCTGAAAGGGATGCACAAGATCGATTTCCTGTCAGATACTACCGGTATTGGTGTAGTTGTAGGAAACGACGGGAAAGTTCAAAATTTCTATGATACAGATGCATTCAAACAGGGCGCCAAGATGATGAGAGATTGGTTTGAAAAAGGGTTTCTGGAGAAAGATGCTGCGACGACATCCATTTCTTTCTCCGATACGATCGCTTCAGGGCGCGGTTTTTCCTTTCTGGGTGGATACAGCGGGATGGAAGCAGCCAAAGCGCTGAGTGCACAAACGGGCAAAAACCTCGAAATGAAACGTCTGGTGCCGTACTACTTCGATACCGGTGCAGTTAATCTGGTGAGCTGGATGGTGTCAAGTACAACCAAAGTTCCCGAAGGCTCCGTTAAGTTTCTGAACATGTTGTATACCGATCAGCAGTTGATTAATACGATTCTTTACGGTATTGAAGGCGAGGATTATGTCAAAGTAGATGAGCATCATGTGAAGTTCCCGGATGGCATGGATGCATCCACCGTCCCGTATACAGCCATGCTGAGCACGGGGATTGTAGGCTCCGAATCTTTGCAATACCAGCTGGAGGGCGTGAACTGGTCGGATGTGGAGTTGAAACTGAAGGAGAACAAGGAGACAGAGCGCTCACCGTACTTCGGATTTATCTTTGATCCTAGTGAAGTGAAGACGCAAATGAGTGCAGTTAGCAATGTGGTCAATCAATTTTTACCTGCTCTTGTAACGGGTGTTCTTGATCCTGATGCGACGATTCCTCAATTCGTAAAAGCATTAAATGATGCGGGAGCTGCGGATATTATTGCGAGCAAACAGAAACAGCTGGATGAGTGGATCGTGCAGCAGAAGAAATAAAACGTGGATGAACGTTTAATGTGGGGCGCTGTATGGCTAAGAAGCAATGCAGCCGCTTTACATTAAGGATGAGAATGGAGCGATGACTGTGAAAACCAAATCCGGAGGGCTCAGAAAAACATTGCCGCTACTGCTGCTCGCTGCTCCTGGTCTGTTATATTTTCTAATCAATAATTATTTGCCAATGGCCGGTATCTTTATCGCGTTCAAGGATGTGAACTATGCCAAAGGCATATTAGGAAGTGACTGGGTAGGCTTTGATAATTTCAAATTTTTGTTTCAGACAAGTGATGCCTGGATTATGACTCGCAACACCTTGTTATACAATTTGGCGTTTATTGTACTGGGGACGATGCTGTCGATCTTAATAGCAATTCTAATGTCCGAATTGATAAAAAGCGCATGGTCTAAGCTGTTCCAGTCGGGGCTTGTTTTACCTAACCTGATTTCGATGGTGGTTCTGTCCTATATCGTGTTTGCCTTCCTGAATGCAGACAGCGGTTTTATTAACAATTCAATTCTGAAACCCCTTGGTATTCCAGAGATTAACTGGTATTCCGAGGCGAAGTATTGGCCTTATCTGCTCGTGTTTATACAATTGTGGAAAACAGCCGGTTACGGTTCCATCGTGTATATCGCTTTTATCTCCGGGATTGACAAAAGCATCTATGAAGCTGCCAAGATCGACGGGGCAGGCAAACTCAAGCAGATTTGTATGATTACGCTACCTTTATTGAAGCCAACTATCATTATACTGACCCTGATGTCTATCGGTCGTATATTCAACTCCGATTTCGGCTTGTTCTATCAAGTGCCGATGAATGCTGGGGCGCTTTATAGCACAACGCAGACCATCGATACGTATGTGTACCGGGCACTCATGCAGGTCAATGATATTGGAATGTCAGCCGCTGCGGGGTTGTATCAATCGGTTGTGGGATTCATTTTGGTCATGGCTGCGAATGCGATTGTCAAAAAAGTGAATCCTGAAAATGCATTATTTTAGGGGGAGACACAGGTGATACAAACTAAAGGTGAACGCGCTTTTCATGTGTTTTCCATCGTCGCTATGGTTATATTTACGTTACTGGCATTTCTGCCATTTATGCTGATCATTATGGCATCCTTTACGGAGGAGTCTTCGTTAATTCGTAACGGTTACAGTTTCTTTCCTGAAAAAATGAGCATGGATGCTTATGTATACATGTGGTCTTCTGCTTCTACTTTTGTGCGGGCGTATGGTGTATCTTTTCTTGTTACTGCATTGGGAACGGCACTTGGATTGTTAATTACAAGCATGCTGGCTTACCCGATGTCTCGACAGGATTTCAAATATCGCAATATGCTGGCGTTCATCGTGTTTTTCACGATGTTGTTCAGCGGGGGAATTGTACCTTCCTACATTCTGTGGACGAAGTACTTTCAGATCAAGGATACACTGGCCGCCCTTATTATCCCGAATCTATTAACGAATGGATTTTATGTACTGCTTATTCGAAATTTTTATAAAAATAATGTACCTGTTGAACTGATCGAATCAGCTCAGATTGATGGAGCTTCAGAGCTCCGTATTTTCTACCGCATGATGCTGCCTCTGTCCGTACCCGTACTGGCAACAGTCGGACTGTTTATGGGACTGGCGTATTGGAATGACTGGATTAACGCCCTTTATTTTATTACGAAGCCCCAATACTATGGAATACAAAACATGTTGATTCGTCTGATGAATAACATTCAGTTTCTCAAGTCAGGTCAGGCCAGCAGTATGCTTGGGGCCAATGCTGCTGAGTTGCCAAGTACGGCAGTCCGCATGGCGATGGCGATTATCGGCATATTACCTATTCTGGTCGTATTTCCTTTCCTTCAGAAGTACCTAACCAAAGGTATCATTGTGGGTGCAGTTAAAGGTTAATAACCACTTAAAAAAACTAGGGGGAATCCACGTGAATGTACAGCAAGTGATGGAGACGGTTATGCAGGATTCCTGTGGAGATCAGCGTCTATCACCAACGGGCGATGTTCTTGTCACAGGAGAAGGAGACACTGTAGTGACAGGCATTGTGACGACGTATATGGCAACGGTTGAGGTTATTCGGCAGGCTCATGCAATCGGAGCTAATCTGATTATTACACATGAGCCCACCTTTTATACCGGGGCAGATCAGCTCGACTGGATACAGCAAGATCCGGTATATGAAGCCAAACGCAAGCTTATTGAGGATTACGGTATGGCGATCTGGAGATATCATGATTATATGCACATGGCGAAGCCAGATCGAATCTACACCGGTCTGATTCGAGAACTAGGCTGGGAGTCAAGGCAGGTTGATTATGCTTTTCCGTGGATTTATGAGGTTGAACCCGTGCGGCTTGTTGATTTGGCGGAGGAGTTAAAGCTAAAGCTAAAGATGGATGTGCTACAGGTAGTGGGTAGCACAGATATGACATGTTCCCGCATTGGAATTCTTGTTGGAGGTGGAAGCCTCGGATTAGGCAAGGAATCGATGCCGATGGAACTGATGAAAGAGCAGCAACTTGACGTCATGATCTGCGGCGAGATTACGGAGTGGACGTTGTGTGCGTATGTCAATGATGCATCGATGCTTGGATTAAACAAGGCTATGTTAGTCATCGGTCATGAGCGAAGCGAAGAATGGGGAATGAAACATATGGCGGAATGGTTACAGCCGCTTGTAGGGGATATTCCGGTTCATTTTATCGATGCAAAAGAGCCGTTCCTCTATTTTTAACTCAATCAAAAATCATTTAGGGATTCCTTGCAGAAAATTTGTGCATAAGTCCACATGATAAGCTTGCTCTGATGCAGGCTTTTTTTATGTTCAGAAAGTCCTAGAATGAATTGGGAAAGGGAGCTTACATAGAACTGTGGCTGAAATCAAACAATGAGAACACCACGTTTAAAGGAGGCTGCAGAGCATGATACGTAATCAAGAGAAACATGGCTACTCGGTTAAATTGAAGTTTTCATTTTGGATTTTCCTGTGTGTCATAATAACTGTCATTGGATCAGGAGGAACTGGAGTTTCTGCCATGCCTGCGACGTTACCGGAGCCGGCTTTATCATCATCTTCTCAGCCGAATCGAATGGCTATCATTATTGATGATGTGGGCAACGATATGAGGGGCACGGCAGAGATTCTCGATATGCCTGTGAAGCTGACGGTGGCTGTGATGCCCTTTTTACAAACGACAAAGAAAGATGCGATCGCTGCCCACGAAAAAGGGATGGATGTGATTGTTCACATGCCGATGGAACCCAAGAAGGGCAAGCCCGAGTGGCTTGGACCAGGGGCCATTACATCCAATCTGACGGATGAGCAGGTTCGCGAACGGGTTGAAAAGGCCATTGATAATGTGCCTTATGCCATCGGCATGAACAATCATATGGGTTCTAAAATTACTTCGGATAAACGCATTATGTCCATTATACTGGATGTATGCCTGGAACGTGGTCTCTTCTTTGTGGACAGCCGTACGAATTTTCGTTCTGTGGTTGGTGATCTCGCGATAGCCAAAAACATGCCGCCTGTGGGCAATGACATTTTTTTGGATGACCAGAATTCAAAGGCGCACATCCGCAAGCAGCTTGATCTGGCTGCTCAGCGTGCAGTTGAGAAGAAAAGCTGCGTTGTCATTGGTCATGTCGGTCATACAGGCATGAATACTTCTGCAGTGATAAGGGAGTCAGTCTCTAGGTTGCAGAATCAAGTTCAATTTGTAGGCATCGGTGATATGGTGCGGGATGTATGGCATTGGCAGGCAGCACCTACACTACCGACAGATAATAAATAATCCCTTCCGCAATCGACTGGGCAATTCGCTTTTGTTCTGCGGGATCACTGATTCTTGCCCGGTCAGCTGAATTGCTTAAAAAACCTGTTTCCACAATTACAGCCGGATGCTTCACATAATTTAGCATGTAAAATGGCTTGCCCCAGACGACTTCCCGATGTGTACCACATAAGCGATTCATGGCATCCTGGATCGATTGAGCCAGCAGATAGCTGCGCCCCTCTTTCTGATGAAGCACTACAGGGCCGTGAGTAGCTGAACGTGGGCTCCAGTTCGCATGAATGCTAACAACGATATCGGTGCTGACTTCCTCACTGAGGCTTTTACGCTGTGCGAGATCCCTGATGTGACGTGAGCGGCTGTTTAACCAACGGTTTTCATCACTAAGTGCGTAATCACCAAGACGGTTAATCATGACTGTGTAACCTTTGCCGCGAAGCAGTAAGTAGATCTTTTGACTGATCGCTAAATTGATGTCTTTTTCCAGAACACCTGCTTCAGTTGTTCCTCCGTCAATCCCTCCGTGGCCAACATCCAGCAGGATAACGGGTGCCGCAAAAGCATGGTGGCTTGAGCGATAGGAATCTCCGTCCGTGATTGGCAAGATGGATGGCTGGTTGGCAGATGGATCAGGGCGAATCAGCGCGGAAGCGGAAGAGAGACCGGAAAGGGAAAAAACACTGATCAGAATAGCTGTAGAAATCGTCAGCAGCAACTTAAACATCGAATTACACACTCCTTCAAGATATTGGTATTGAAGCACAAAGAGAGGCAGGATGGATACCTTTGGCATTAGACTGTGCATTTTAGATCATTTCATACGCTACTTGCATAAAAAAATGTTTAGTTCAATCACGTCTTGCGCACAATAGGGATAACGTTAGATCACGAATGTGCGGAAGAAGAGGAGGCTCTATGATGGCTAAAAGTGATGAACTGGTTAAATACATTACACAGCGTGTGGTCCGTTATATCGACACACCGAAGGATGAGCGAAAGGAACGGAGAACACAAAAGAGAAGGAAAGAGCCCTGGTCCATGAAATGGTTTGGCATGATTCCATTTGCAGTATCCTTATGGGTAGACAAGAAGAAAAAAAGATCAGAGAAGAGTTAACCGAGTCGTAAAAAAATACGAACACAAATGCCAATTCAAGAAGACGCAATCCTTTATAAGGATGCGTCTTTTTATGAACCATTTTGGGTTTTAAGTGAGGTTAGTCGTGTGCTAAGGATTAATCTTGTAAAAATGTCCATCATTCAAGAGCTTATTCAAGGGGATGAAGCGTTGAGTGGAGTTAAAGCCACCAAGACCAACATAAAGATCAGACTCTGAACCTGCAATACTCCATAACTGGTATGCACTTACTGGCAACGGACCACCGTAGAACAGATTCCATTCTTCTGCTGAGAAGACAAGGGCTTCTCTATAATTCTGCTGGAGCTGTTGCTTGATTTGAGAGGGCTGCAGCGGTTCAGATGTCAACCAGGTCAGTTGAAATGAAGGGTCAAAAGCAGGCTGTATAATAACTGGGCTCGTTTGCAACATTGCAGTATCAGGTATGGCTATCTGTTGTTGCAGTTCCTTCAAGTCGAAAGATTTCATTTCAGAGCCAGTCTCTACATACTCTAACCGATCGGCTGGCAACAAGTCTCCATTGGATGCATCAATGTACAAAGCGGGATGATTCACACGTTCCACTTTCCAATAAGCCAATAAAGGAGGAGCATATCCACGTGTGAGCTTCCCGCCAGCAGTTTGTAATGTTTTTATATCCAAACCTTGTCGTTCCAGAGCCTGTCCTAGCAGCTCGTTATGATACAGGGATTGTTCTCCCTGACCATATTCGCTGAGAAGGAGCTGTCCTTGGGGATTTATGGATATAATCATGTATCCAATGGGCTTGTCCTGAATGCTGGCATGCACAAACCAGCCGTGGTTACCTGGCCCTAATGGATAATATTCAAGCTTAGCTACCAGCCAATCTGAATTGGAGGTACCGAGTGCGTTCACTTGCTGTTGTGCAAATTGCTCTACTGATGCGGGCGCCAGCCTGTTCGTTGGTGCGGCTGCATGAGTCGTCGGCCAGATGGAGAGAAGAGTAAAGCAGATGATCATGCTTATGAAGATCGATAGGCAATGCCTGATATTTCGGCGGTTTGGCCGGAGCCGTTTTTTCATCATAAACACCTTCTTCCTGACTTCATTGTAGAGGATAGGGGATGCAAAGGGTGCTGCAACCTGTCGGTTCAACGGTTATGAATAAACACTACTTTTGCCAGCATTTGCAGGAAAAGTAGTGTACTCGTCTTATCTTAAGTGAAACATGCCGCTGCTTATGGCAGTGACCTTCACCTTCGGCTCATATTGCCAGATCATCTCGGTTCGCCTGTTCTCATACTGCAGTTTCATCGCTTCACGATCTATGACTGCCTGTTTTGCTTTTTCTTGCTCGGGGTCTACATCATCTTGCGTCTGTTGTATGGTAGATTCGGCAGCCAGTTCCACGTCAGCCGGGAGCGGTTCTAATATGCCGCGAACCCGATTAATAACAGGATGAGCAGAAGCAGAAATGCTCGTTTTTGACAGGTTTGCTACAGGTTTAGTTTGAGCCGTTTCGACTTCAGTGACCTCAGGCATATCTTCTCGCAGTACGGCTTCATAGTAGGCATCCACCACATCGAGTTCGAGTTGTAGTCGTTCTTTCGCTTTTTCCGCCCAGCTATAATCCAGCCTGCTTAAGTGATTGGTGAGATGTGACTCGAGAGCAGCCCCTGCATCAACAAGTGAAATTTTTGGTGCCTGGGCATGCATATTTTCAGCCAGTCTTGGACTGAGATCACGCCGGCTCAGCTTGCTACCAAACTTTTCGATGATTTCACCTGATCGTAGTGAAATGCCGAGGAAATGTAATTCCTCTCGTTTCAGGTCACAAGCAAACTCGACTTTAAAACAAACCCCTAGCCAAGGTTCATACACAGCCGGGGATGTAGCCCTGATCTGGCGTTTGGCGGCTTGTTCAAACAGGTTCACGAAGGCGCCACCTTCGCGGGCTGCGGCAAAAATCTGCTGTAATCTGCGGCTGCCATATACAACATCTTCTCGCAGAATACGTCCGGGGCCGAGCTGCGGCATGGAAGGTGTGATACCAAAATAACGTCCGAGTATCGTTTCTTTCGGCGCGGCAGGGTTCGTTTCAGGAGATGCTTGAGCAGGCTGAGACGCTTTGGCCTTGGCTTCCGCCGCTTCAATGATTTGCTGATAAGCTTCCGGGTCAAAAACAAATGTAAATGACATGGTCTCAGGCTGGGCCCCTACACGCTCTACAAATCCCCAGTAATACGGACGGTTCGTTAATGCCTTGTCTGCTTCAGGTGATAGTTTAACCGTCACATGAGCAGGTGACCGTTCCATGATCTGACAATCCAGAGCTTCCAGATAGGTCAAAACGTAAGCCTGGATCTCATGCGGTGACATCGTCATGGATATCAGCGTCCCCCTTTGTGAAGACCAAGTTTGGTGATTAAAGGCACCTCGTCAGCAACTTCGCGCTGAATCGTGTTCAGCGACTGTCCGAGGGTGTCCATTTTGCGGCGAATATCCTCTTCGTTTTGCGATTCCAGCATAATTTTGTAGAGACTTTTTTCGATGGATTCTTTTTTCTCCAGCCGTTCGAGAATGACATCAAGTCCACCGATAACCATCTCAAACATATTAATCTTCTCATGCAACAGATTCAGAATATGTTCCTCAATCGTACCTTTGGTAGAAAGGTTGAAAATGTTAACGTCATTTTGCTGACCGAGCCGATGAACCCGGCCAATCCGCTGTTCAACCCGCATCGGGTTCCAGGGTAGATCAAAGTTAATCATGTGGTGACAGAATTGCAGGTTGATGCCCTCACCACCGGCTTCCGTTGCGATCATCGCCTGTACACGGCCGCGGAAAAGATCCATCATCCAATCTTTTTTGCCGCGGTTCATTCCGCCCCGATAGGGAACAGCCGTCAGTCCGTTGTTACGAAAATAGTTCAGCAGGTATTCCTGCGTCGCCCGGTATTCCGTGAAAATAATGACTTTCTCATTCATATCTCGAATCAGTTCCATCGTTTTTTCGGCTTTTGTATTTTCTTTAATCGCCTTGATATGAGCAACCAGTTCCCAAATTTTATCCCGCAGTGGAGAATCCAGCGGCAACTTTTTGGACAGATTCACGAGCGTTACAAACACAGCGTCCCGGCTGCTACAGACTTCCCGTTGCAACGTGACGAGCGAAAGCATGCTGCTAAGGTTACCGCCCGCTTCCTGGTATTGATCTTTGACAAACGAGGTTACACCGTCATAGAGCGCTTGCTCTTCAGGTGAAAGTTGCAGATCCACGTTAGAGACGTTGCGTTTCGTAAATTGCACGGGGCCTTCGCCACGTCTGTTGCGGATCATGACTTTGGATAGCTCATCTTTGAGCTGCTCCTGATTTTTGGGCACACGTTTATCGACGACAAAGTTGGCGGCAAAATCGCCCTGACGACCAAGCTGACCGGGCTTCAGCAGGTTGATTAGATTGAAAAGCTCGCTCATGTCGTTCTGTACAGGCGTAGCAGTGAGTAACAGGCAGTATTTTTTGCGTAATTGCAGCATGAATTGATAATTGGTTGTTTTTTTGTTTTTAAGTTTATGTGCTTCATCAATGATGATCATGTCATAGTCCATACTCAGCAGCATATCTTTGTGCGGGTCTCGCTTGGCAGTGTCCATGGAAGCCACAACGACGTCATTTTGCCAGGAATAAGCCTTTTTCTGCGCAACTGCAGGGATGCCAAATTTGGAATTCAGTTCACGTACCCATTGCAATACAAGCGAGGCGGGTACAAGAATTAACACTTTCGATACAAGACCACGAACCATATATTCTTTCAAAATCAGACCGGCTTCAATCGTTTTGCCCAGACCTACTTCGTCGGCGAGAATGGCTCGGCCTGACATTTCAAATAATACTTTGCGTGCCGTATCCATCTGGTGAGGAAGTGGAGTCAGATCCTGCAAATGTTTCAGACATTGAATTTCGTCAAAGTTCGGGATGAGATTCGTTTCTTCTGCCTGAATACCGAGCTGAAAGAGTCGGTAATCCCCCCAAGGCCCGCCTTTGTCTAAACGAGATTCAAGCTGATCCAGCCAGCTTCGATCAAACTCAAGAGGAACAGGTAACTCAGCTACAGGTTGATTCTGATGATGCGGATGTTTCCGGTTCATGATGCTTCCTCTCCGTTCTTGTGTAAAATAAATCATTCAAAAATATAGACGACGTGTTATTCGTAGGTAATAGTATGGACGAAGGAAGGCAAGTTCATAACCTGTTTCAGAACATCTATGAAATAAATCACATAGAAAATCAATATATAGTGTAATATAATAGTTATAAATCACTACATGTAGTATATGGGCATGGATTATTTTCAGGGACAGCATATGATTTGAAATGAATGGTTTATTCGGGGAGGTTGATTGCAGAGATGGCATCCAACAATACAGGAACGAACCAACAAGTGAAGCATCATGAGAACAAGCACAAGCTGGAAGGGCTCAGCGAGAAAATATTTCTGGATCGGTACGCATGGAAAGACGCCGATTCAAATCATGCAAAAGTCGGCGATGTCGTACTTGTATTAACAAAGGATGATCCCAAGTTTCCGGTGAAGGAAGTCGGCGAGATTGTTGAACGACAGGGACAACAGGTTAAAGTACGGACACGTAGCGATATCATCATAGAGACCAATGTAGAGAAATTGACACTGACGATAGAGAAAACGCCGGAAGAGATGTGGGATCGTCTTGCCCAAGCGATGGCATCTGTTGAATCGACACCTGAACAACAGGCTGTTTGGGAGATGAAGTTTCGCTCGGTGCTGGATGACTGGAAACTGGTTCCCGGTGGCCGCATTGCTGCTGGTGCTGGGGCCAGTGATGAGTTGACGCTGTTTAACTGTTATGTCATTCCTTCTCCGCAAGACAGCCGGGCCGGCATCATGAAGACGTTGACCGAAATGACCGAAATTATGGCTCGCGGCGGTGGCGTGGGCATCAATCTGTCTTCCCTTCGTCCGCGGCGTGCGGTGGTGAAAGGTGTGAACGGCTCGTCCAGCGGGTCGGTATCCTGGGGCGGTTTGTTCAGTTATACGACGGGGCTTATCGAACAAGGCGGCAGCCGACGTGGCGCGCTGATGCTAATGATGAATGATTGGCATCCGGATGTGCTGGATTTTATTACGGTTAAACAAACGATGGGGCAGGTGACTAATGCCAATCTGTCCGTTTGCGTGAGCAATGCATTCATGGAGGCTGTTAAGCAGGACGGTGATTGGGAGCTTGTTTTTCCCGATACCAGTGACCCGGACTATGATACGCAGTGGGATGGTGATCTGACCAAATGGAAAGGGGCAGGCCATAACGTTATTCCATATCGTACCGTCAAAGCACGTGATATATGGCATACGATTATTGAATCTGCTTGGAAATCAGCCGAACCTGGTGTGGTTTTTATGGAGTACTACAACCAGATGTCGAACAGCTGGTATTTTAATCCGATTATCTGTACAAATCCTTGCGGGGAACAGGGCCTTCCAGGCTGGGGAGTATGTAACTTGTCGGCGATCAATCTATCCAAATTTTATGATGAAACAAACGACGATGTGGCATGGGAAGAGCTGGCGAAAACGACGCGAATTTCAGCAAGATTTCTGGACAATGTGATTGATGCGACGCCGTATCATTTTGAAGAAAATCGATTAAACCAGCAGCGTGAACGCCGGGTGGGGCTGGGCACAATGGGACTTGCTGAACTGATGATCAAGTTACGTATCCGATATGGCAGTCTGGAATCGCTCGATTTTCTCGATAAACTGTATGGATTTGTGGCAAAGGAAGCCTATCTGGCTTCAGCGGAGATTGCCGCGGAGAAAGGTGCGTTCCCGGCGTTTGAGGTAGAACCCTACTTACAGAGTGGATTTATGAGACAGATGACGGCAACGTACCCGGAGGTTGGAGAGGCGATCCGTGAAAAAGGAATTCGTAACGTGACGCTGATTACTCAGGCGCCTACGGGAAGTACCGGAACGATGGTGGGCACATCGACTGGCATTGAGCCCTATTTTGCTTTTAAGTATTTTCGCCAGAGTCGTCTTGGGTATGATGAACAATTTGTGCCGATTGCGGAAGAGTGGCTGGAGCAACATCCTGGTGAATCCTTACCGGATTATTATGTGACGGCGATGGATCTTTCGGCCGAAAATCATATTCGCGTGCAAGCTGCCATTCAGAAGTGGGTGGACAGTTCGATCTCGAAAACGGCAAATTGTCCTTCTGATTTTACCGTACAGGACACGGCAGAACTGTATGAGTTAGCTTTTGATCTCGGTTGTAAAGGAGTAACGATTTATCGGGACGGCAGCAGAGATGTTCAAGTACTTTCTACTTCGAAGAAAAAAGACACCTCGGCTAATGAGGAGCAGAATGCGGAAGCCTTTGAGCAAAAACAAGCGGTGCTGCCTGATGATACAACAAGTCAGATTGGTGGGGATAAAGAGGAATTTAACAGCCCGTTGGCTGAGTCCGTTTCGGTAGCAATTTCGGCGTATGCAGAGCGGGAGACCAGCTTGCCAGCCTTGGGGAAACAGATAACGGATGTGGTGGATAAACAGTATAAACGCCGCCCGCAAGTATTGCGCGGGGCAACGTATAAAATCAATACGCCGTTCGGCATGGCTTATATTACGATTAATGATCTGGATGGAACACCCGGCGAAATATTCCTCAATGTGGGCAAGGCAGGTTCGGATGTATTTGCGATGGCTGAGGCACTGGGACGGGTATGCTCTCTATTCCTGCGATATGGCGATCATGGCCATAAGGTGGAGTTGCTTATCAAACATCTGAAAGGCATCGGAGGTTCAGGGGCTATTGGTTTTGGAGCTAACCGTGTGGAATCCATTGCGGATGCCGTCGCGAAAGCGCTGGAAAGCCATGTTCAGATGAATGAGCACGTGAATGAGGTTGATACGCTTGAAGCACAGAGTGAAAAGAAGAATGAGGGCATTGGAGTGAAGAAGTCGAACAGTGCTAACAGTCAGAACAGCACCAACAATACAAAGGGAGCTCTGCTGAACACGCAGGCACCGACCCCGAATCCGAATGACGCGGGAGGCGATGGGCAAAAGACTTTTATCCAATCTATCGACTTATGTCCCTCATGCGGCTCGGCGTCACTGATTAATGTTGAAGGTTGCAAAACATGCAGTAACTGCGGATACAGCAGGTGTAATTAAGCTATTCCAGAACAAATCTGGAATAGAGTATTGATCCAATGAACCTCAATAGGAATGTTTTTTCTACTGAAACAAATTTACAGAACGAAGTGCTGACTTACCGGCACTTCGTTTTTTTGTGTGGACGCAAGTAATCCATTGAAGTGGTGGCCCAGCGCTAACGATCCCAGAAGACACTATTTAGACTAATTTGTACTCGCTAGACTTCAATTGAACTGCCTAACCCCCGATTGGTTTCATTAGTCATCGGTGTGTATCGAATCTAGTTTCAACTGAATTATTTAATCATTAGAAATCCCTTTAATCTTAAATATGTTAAAATAAGGACGTTGCGCTGACAAACCCGGTTAAACGCAGCACATATTCTGTTCAAGTTCTTGTTCATCAACAGGTCCTAAACGAAGAAAGGAGGCAGCAACTATCATGAATAAACATTGGAAAAAGTACTTGTTTTTGTTTGCTGTGATCGTGCCGATCTCAATAGTTAACATTTTTACGCTCCCATATCACCATCGTTATATTGCAGTAGCTATATTTCCAGCGCTATTCTGGGTACTCTACTATTCATGGATCGTGTTAGAAAGAAAACGGGATCGTCAGTGAGATTAAGCTGCTACGATGGTCGAGTAGATTTTGAAGTGAAAGAGTGAGGCGGTGAGAAAGTGACAATGAAGGTATTGTTAACATTAAACGAAGCTTCTAAGAAATATGAGGGGCGAGAAATTTTAACAGACGTTTCGCTTACAATTAGTCAAGGAGATTGCATTATTATAAGAGGAAACAATGGTTCTGGGAAAAGTACGATGCTCCGAATGGTGAGTGGATTAATTCCATTAACGTCGGGTCAAAGACTACTTGAGCATACGAATCTAGTGATTGGATATACCCCTGATCGATTATCTAAACTAAGGATGACTTCAACGGAGTATTTGACACACATGGGGAGAATATCAGGTATGACCAGGAAAGAATTGAAAGAACGTATCAGGGAGCTGCATGATTTGTTTTGTCTTGAACAAAGTGATCAATTGAAGATGAGTCATTTCTCAAAAGGAATGCTGCAAAAGACAAATGTAATGCAGGCTATGATTAAAACGCCGGATCTCCTGGTACTAGATGAACCTTTCTCAGGGTTGGATAAAGAATCAACGGGGCATTTGCTTCATTCTCTGAAGAAGATTAAGGATGAAGGTACATCGATTTTGGCAGCCGTGCACGATCCATTATTAGCAAGTCAATTGGAAAGCAACACGTACTGGATTCATCAAGGAAGACTAAGTAAAGAGAGTATGCATACGTCGTCTGAAAAGAAGGTTGTGTATTTTGAACTGGAAGGCAGTATAGATTTAGACGTTGTTGATTATCTTCTTGATTTTTATCCCGATATTACATATAAAAGAAGCCAAATTGGTTATATGCTCATCACTTTTATGTATAAAGATTATAGTAGCTTTTTACCCGAATTTATAAATAAAGGCGGAGAGATTGTTAGCTTAACCAGAAAGGAGCTAGGCTCATGATCTCATTACTGTCATATTTACATACCTGTTTCATGCGTTCTTATCGTTATGGTCCAGCTACTTTTGTATTTTTTATGGGGATCATTTTCGTATATAGTGTCGTTCCGAATCCAGTAATGGCTAGTTATGCATTTTCAACAACATTTATTTTTATTATTTCTGCTGTCATTTGTTATACGTTGATTGATATGGAAACGACAAATCAGGAATCGGTGACGGTATTGCATAGTGGCAGTTTAGTAAAACTTTATGTTGCGAAATTGTTGTATTGCTGGATTTTTACCATTCCACTAGCTCTGTATGCCGTTTCTTTCCCAGCCATTTTTCAAAAGTTTGATCGAAATCCGAGTATTGAAGAGCTAGGCATGGCCCTGATCTATCATATGGTTTCATCTTGGCTGGGAGTCGCTTTAGCCTGTTGGTTTAGTTCTAAGTTTATTCGTTCCCGCGTGATGTCTTTTTTAATGCTGAGTGTGCTCATTGTTATTACACTTTCTGTACAAGGCATAGAAAATGTATTGCCAGACGGATTTAAACCCATGATTTTTCTGTTGCCGCCTCTAGGTAGTACTATAGATGTGTTAGTTCATTATGATGCTCAAAATCTACTCCAGAAGCTATGGGTAACAATGATATCCCTCGTATATGGTGCGGTTACAACAGGATTATTTGTTTTAATGATTCATAGACGCAAGCTGGATTCCATGCATTGATACTCCCGTTCCACCTCTAGAGTCCTAGGAAGGAAGAAGCAATTATAAGCAAAACTTTCAATCCACTCTGAGATCGGTTTATAATGGATAGTGGCTGCTGAGCAAGTCGGCAGCCTTTTTCTATTGAACAAGCTCAGGTAATTATGTCCAGTCGATGAAAAGCACTATATTAAACGTTGAATATAGAGTATGATTTTACAGCTGATTATGCTGGCAGAAAAGGTTACATCGCTTAAATGGGTTTGTAACTATTCTTGTAAATTATGAAGTTGTTCTCAGGCGTATAATGCTAAACGTGATCGTGAATGCACGAGAAAATATATAAGTCTGATTGACAATCAATACAACTAAATCTATAGGCAAATCGTCTTCTTTATGTTGTAAATGAAAGATGGAAGGTGCAATACGTATGTTAATAACAACCAGAATGACCCAGTGCAACAGAATGCCCCGATCTCGATGGATGTGGACTCGCAGTAACAAGGGGGGGCGCGCATGTCACAATCAGTGAAAAAAAAGAGGCATATGAACGGACTGGATGGCTTACGAGCCATCGCGGTATTTGGTGTAATTGCTTATCATTTAAATTTGGATTTCATTCCGGGCGGACTGCTCGGTGTAGGTATATTTTTTGTTTTGTCAGGCTATCTGATTACCGATATTTTGTTATCCCAGTGGCGGGAACATGGGCGCATTGCGCTTCGAGATTTCTGGGCAAGGCGGTTTAGGCGATTATTGCCTGGCATGCTAACCATGACAGCGGTTGTGATGCTCTGGCTGTTATGCACAGACTCGTCCCGGCTTGCTTCACTCAAAGGGGATATCTTATCCGGAGTAACGTACATAAGTAATTGGTGGTATATCTTTCACCATGTTTCGTATTTTGAAAGTTTCGGTCCGCCATCACCTTTTGGACATTTCTGGTCACTGGCTGTTGAGGAGCAGTTTTATCTGCTTTGGCCGCTTCTGTTAATTGCAGGGATCGTGTTGTTCAAAAGAAAAGGATGGCTGGTCGTCTCCATTGTTGTTGCAGCTGAACTTTCAGCTGGCGCCATGGCCATCATGTATAACCCGGATTTGGACCCAAGCCGTGTATATTATGGAACAGATACCCGTGCATTTGCCCTGCTTGCCGGGGCAGCGTTAGCTGTAGTCTGGCCAAGCCGGAAGCTATCCGGCACACTGCCTGCGATGAATCGGCTTGTATTGGACGCATCGGGAGTTGCTGCCCTAGCGGTGCTGATCTATATGATGCTGAATACGAGCGAATACGACTCGTTCCTGTATCAGGGAGGCATGGTGATACAAGCGATTGCCGCGACCTTACTGGTGGCTGTGCTTGCCCATCCTTCGTCTTTGCTGGGACGGATCATTGGGGCAAAACCATTGCGCTGGATCGGTGAGCGTTCGTATGGAATGTATTTGTGGCATTATCCGATCATTGTTCTGACCAGTCCTGTTGTAGATACGGGCGGTGCACATCCTGTACGTATGTTGCTGCAAGTCATTGCAACGGTCGTACTTGCATCGATGTCGCTAAAATATATTGAAAACCCGATTCGCTATAACGGATTTCGTGATTCCTTGTCGAAACTATGGGGAAGAGGCCGCACATCCATCGTTCCCCGTCAGGTGTGGTGGAAACGAACAGGCCTGCTGATGACGCTGCTGTTATTATGTTATGCCGTGTCACAGATGGTGCTGCCTGTGGCCGCCAATTCAGATTCGCATTCGGTATCCATTTCTACCGTATTTAACGGCGAGAAGTCGGCTGAAGAAAAGGGTCAGGATGTTGTCCCCGTTACAACCAAACCTTCGGAGTCCGGGCAAAAGAATCCATCTGTTCAGCCAGGTACGGAGTCAGCGTTAGACGGGAAAACGGATGGGAGTCACAAGCCTGGAGCGGCATCTGCGGAAGGGTCTAAATCGGGCAAGCCGGACAATTCGTCCAGTGATAGCGGGGATGAGGACAACTCGCTCGACAATAATGCTGCTTCCAATTCATCGGATTCAAGCAACAAAGAAACCGATCCCTCGGGTTCGACACCCGATGAAGGTACAACCGATGCAACGGATTCAGGAGCAACAGATAAACCTACGGCACCAGTCACCAAGAATGGGAAAATCCAATATACCATTATCGGAGATTCCGTTATTCTGGATGCCAAGCCTTATCTGGAAGAGAATATTTCTGGTGTATATGTAGATGGTCATGTCGGTCGTCAGATGTGGCAGGCCGGAGATGTACTGAGAGATCTGAAGCGTAACAAGCAAATGGGCAATCAGGTTGTGCTGGAGCTTGGAACGAACGGTTCCTTTAATTCCAAAAATTTAAAGGCTGTGCTTGACGGCTTGAAGGATAAAAGCCGGGTGTACCTTGTCACTGTACGTGTGCCGCGTCCTTGGGAACGAACGGTGAACAAGGCTCTGACGGATGCATCCTCCAGTTACAGTAATGTTTCTCTTATTGATTGGAATCAGGCAAGTGAAGGGCATGACGAATATTTTGAAAAAGATGGAGTGCATTTGACCGCCGAAGGTTCTGAAGCTTTTGCAGCATTGGTGAAAAACAGTCTTCAATAACCGAACGATTAACATGAAGAATCCTCTAATATGAACTCATTCTGGTTATATCTTTGAACTATACGATACACGTTCAGCGTATGGAGTGTATATCCACCTTTAAAGTCTCTCCCTGTGAGCAATGGGATTGAAGTTATTTTTGACTTCAATCCCATTGTCATGGGGAGGTCTTTTTTTTGATATGTAAACAGGAAACCGATATTATTCACCCCTGCATCCGTGGATCGTCACCTTACGTTATGATAGCGTTACCATTTACAATACAGATATTAAGTGCTCAAGGGGGAGTAGAAACAATGAGGAAAAAATGGTTCTCAGGCATAGTGGCATTAACCTTATTCGCCGTTATTTTGGCAGGGTGCACAAGCGGAGATTCTTCCGAAGCTGGCAGCGGCAGTGACAAAGTCACCGTGACCATCTGGCATAACTGGACAGGACAAGACGCCAAAGCGGTGGCGATGCGCAAAATTATTGAAGATTTCCGAACAGCACATCCAGACATCGAGGTGGTGGATGAAGGTTTGCCTACGGATGGACTTAAAACAAGACTGCGCACGGTTGCGGCAGCCAACGAGATGCCTGATCTCTTCGTGATGTGGCCGGATGCGATGACCAAGGAGTTCGTCAAAGGAGATCTGCTGCAGCCGATCAACGCAGAACTGGATGCGAAGCCGGAATGGAAAGACAATTTTATTCCAAATGCACTGGATGGATATACAGTTGAAGGCAATATTTATTCTGTTCCGATGAATCTGGCGCCCAGCTCTTTTATTTATTACAACGAGGCACTTTTCAAAGAGAACAACGTAAAGGTTCCTGAAACATGGGCTGAATTGGAACGGGCAGTTGCTTCGTTTAACGAAAAAGGGATTATTCCGATGGCTCTCGGTAACAAAACGAACTGGGTTGCCCAGTCTACCATTTTCAGTACGCTGGCGGATCGGGTGACGGGTACAGACTGGTTTCTGAAAGCCGTAGCTCAGGATGGTGCAAGTTTCACGGATCCGCAATTTGTTGAAGCGTTGAAGAAAATGCAGGAACTTGGAAACATAAAGGCTTTTCAGGACGGATTCAACAGTATTGATGAAACCCAGATGATGCAGCTTTATTTCCAAGGGAAAACAGCGATGGTCATGAACGGCGGGTGGGCGCTCGCCAACCTCGTTAACAATGCACCGGAAGAAGTGCTGAAAAATACACATATTACAATTTTGCCCCCTGTAGATGGCGGCAAAGGTGAACCAAGAACGACATCAGGGGTCGTCGGAACGGGGCTCGGTGTTAGTAAAAAGTTAAGCGGTGCTCAAAAAGACGCCGCGATGGAGCTGTTCTACGCACTGGCTGGTCCGGACGGTCAAAAAGCTACGCTGGATAGCAGTACACTGGTCAGCTACAAGATTGATCTGGATAAGTCCAAAGCTCATCCGTTGTTTGTGGAATTGTACGATCTGATGCAGGAAGTAAAGATTACGCCGGTATACGATTCCAAGCTGGGATCGGCTACGGTTGAAGTGATTAATAACGGGCTACAGGAGCTGCTGATGGGCGGCAAAGCGGAAGATATCGCGGGCCGAATTCAAGCAGCACAAGCGAATGCAATGAAACAATAGGTTGCTTCCTGCTTCGGGAGGCTGATTAACCTAAGCACAGTTCATTCCCCTTCCCGGCAGGGGAGGGGTTTTTAATTAAGAGGAGAAGTCCGATACCGGACAGATTAGAAAGGCAATACAAGGGGAGTGAAGCCATTGAACGCATTACAAAGTCGGCGTTTTATTATGCTGGGGCTTGCACCGGCAGTTATTATCTATGCATTGTTTGTGTTTGTGCCTGTTGTGTGGTCAGCATATTACGGCTTTTTTAACTGGTCTGGCATTGGCGCATCGACGTATATTGGCCTGAGCAACTATGTGGAGATCTGGAATGACGCGATCTTTTGGCGGGCTTTGAAAAATAATGTCATTTTTGTGCTCGCTTCGGTGTTCGGTCAGATTCCATTAGCACTCATGCTGGCAGTTATGTTACACAAAAGCAACCCGCTCCAGCGCTTTCTGCGCTCGGCCGTATTTTTGCCTATGGTATTGTCAACCGTTGTCATCGGCATGATCTGGCAGTATATCTATCATCCACAGATCGGTATCTTGAATTTTCTGCTGGATGCAATAGGGCTAGAGAGCTGGAAGCTGCAATGGCTGTCCGATGCAAAGATCGCGATATTTTCTCTAGTGCCACCCTTGCTCTGGAGTTTTGTTGGACTGTATCTGATTATTTTTATCTCTGCTTTGCAGAACATCCCGGGTGAAATCCATGACGCAGCTAAAATAGACGGCGCATCTGGAATCCGTAAACTGGTTTCCATTTCACTGCCGATGATTTGGGGAACGGTACAAGTTGCAATTATCTTATGTATTTCAGGCAGTCTGAAGTCCTTTGATCTGGTCTACATCATGACAAAGGGAGGGCCGGCTCACGCAACGGAGTTGCTCGCTACGTATATGTATAACTCTACGTTTACAACGTACCGATATGGTTTTGGTAGTGCGATCTCTACAACGATTGTTCTGATTTCCCTGTTACTCATCGGAACAAGCCAGTGGGTGACCAGTCGGAAACGTAAAGAAAAAAGGTAGAAAGGAGGCGCGCTCATGCGAACAACACCTGTGACCATACCAACACCACGAGGCCATGCAGGGCATTCCATCCGGCAGATCCGCAAAGGAATCGTTTGGACGCTTCTTACGGTCTATGGTATTTTAACATTGTATCCGTTTTATTGGCTTGTGATTAGTGCGTTCAAAACGAATGAGGATTTCTACAGCAGACCTTTTGGTCTACCGGCACACTGGAATGTGGCCAATTTTACACATGCCTGGGAAAGCTCGAAGCTCGGAACGGCCTTTGGCAATTCACTAACCGTAGCGATTGGCTCGCTGATCCTGACGCTGTTTATCGCGGCGCTGGCTTCATTCATTCTGGCACGATTCCAGTTTCGCTGGAAAGGGCTGGTTATGACTTTTTTCGTTGTAGGCATGCTCATCCCGATTCATAGTACACTCGTTCCGTTGTTTATTTTGATGAAACAGATGTCCTTGCTCAACACGTATTGGGCTTTGATTCTGCCGTATACTGCGTTTGCTTTGCCAACGGCAATCTTTGTGTTGACAGCTTATCTGGTTAGCATTCCGCGTGATATTGAAGAGGCAGCTTTTATGGATGGAACCGGACTTTGGGGACTTTTTACCCGTATCATGCTTCCCATGTCGCTTCCTGCACTGTCTACGGTGACCATTTTGAGTTTTTTACATGCGTGGAACGATTTTTCCTTCGCCCTTGTATTTATTAATAAAACGGGATTGAAAACGTTACCGCTTGCCATTGCGAACTTTGCAGATGGGTATCAGACCGATTATGGTCTTACGCTTGCTGCCATGACCCTGTCCGTTATTCCCACCATCATAGTCTATTTAATCTTTCAGGAACAGGTGATGAAGGGCATGACAGCAGGTGCAGTCAAAGGGTAAGCGAGGGGCGCATCCAAAGGAGGAACAGAGTTGGTTCGCTGGCTTACATCTTCACTGCAACGAAAGCTGTCCGTCGTTGTCACAGCCTCGATGATTGTGCCACTTGTAGCGCTTGGACTATTTGCTTTCCTGTTCGCCTCACGCATCACGGAGGAAAAAACGAAGCTGTCCGGGATGGATACACTGAAACAAGTGGAAGCGAATCTTCGTTATATGCTCCAGGATGCGGAGAATTTATCCATTTTCCTGATTGGCGAAAGAGATATTCAGCAGTACCTAAGCCGGGATGAGGATCATGAACCCGATCGCTTGGACATTGTGGGCCGAATGACCAATCTGGCTGCATCCAAAAAGTACATTGCGAACATCGCCATCTATCCCGGGCGTTTTGATGCTTCGTTGTCCACAGCCACTTGGTATGAACCGGACGGGGAGGGCCTGTTCTATCCGTCTCTCCCTAGTGGAAACGCGGATAAAAGGTGGACGGGTGTATATCCCGTTCGCAATTATGCTGGAATTCAAAATGTCATTACGTTGATCAGGCCAATCCGCAGCATCCACAATTATCGTCCCATCGGCTGGCTTAGCATCAGTTTAAATGAAAATGCGATCTCTAAAGGGTGGCCAGCGTTTGGACTGGGTAGAGGGGAAGGTAGCCTTGAACTGATCGGCAACACAGGGGAGGTTCTGTCCTCTATGGATAAATCCCGGCTTGGGTTACATGTATCTGATCTCGAACCGGGACTGATTACGCGCATCCAGAAGGGGCACAGTGGGACGACTACGTATGGTGAGCAAGAACGAAAACGTACGGTCCTGTATTACCCTGAGGAACTGACGGGGTGGACGCTGGTTGGTATGGTTCCTTACGAGCAATACCGATCAGAGAATAGTTACATTATTATTTTGACAGCCATTGCGGTTGCCTTATCAGCGTTAATCAGCGGTGGTTTGGTCTGGTTCACGGTTCGCAGGGTTACGAGGCCGCTGCTTGTATTAACCCGGCATTTGTCTCGGATTGACCCGAAGCGCCCCTTGCCGTTATTTCGAGCAGAAAGCGATGACGAGATTGGCAAGCTGGGCGAAAGTTACAATCTGCTTGGTGCACATATTGAATGGCTTAAGGAAGAGATCATTCGTGGGGAAGCTCGCAAAAAAGAAGCAGATCTGCGCGTGCTCCAGGCTCAGATTAATCCTCATTTTCTGTATAACACGCTCTCCTCTATTCATTGGATCGCGCTGATGTCCAAAGAAAACCGGATTGCAGATATGGTAGAGGGACTGAGTGATTTTCTGCGAATCAGTTTGAATAAGGGGCAGGACTATTGCCCGGTTGCCCAAGAGATTGCACATATCCGTCATTATGTACGGGTACAGTCGATTCGTTTTCCGGATCAATTCGTGCTGCATTATATTGTTGATCCTGCATTGGAGCAGCGAATGATGTTAAAGCTTCTGTTGCAGCCACTCGTGGAGAATGCCATGATTCACGGGATTCAACAGGCAGAAGGCCAAGGTACGATAACGATTATGATTCAGAAGGATGCTGTAGTTGAGCGAATGAACATTTTAGTGCTGGACGACGGTGCGGGCATGGAACTGGAGCAATTGGAGCAATTGAGGGCCAGTATTATACCCGCGGATGAGAGTAACATGTTGCCGCAAGGCAGTCGTTCCCAAGGGAAGCAACCGGAGCAGTCGTTATCCGATGGAGGGTATGGTCTCCGTAATGTGAACGAACGCCTGTTTCTTCATTATGGAACGGATGCGTTGCTTGAAATACACAGCAAAAAGGGCGGAGGCACACGAATTTCGTTCTCCATTCCAATTCTGGAGGAATCGCCATGAGATTATTGATTGTGGATGACGAAGTCATTATTCGCACAGGGCTCGCGAGTGTGATCGCCTGGCATGAACTTGGCATTGACATCCTTCCGCCAGCTGCTTCTGCCGAGGAAGCTTTAACTCGACTAGCAGAGGAACGCCCGCATATTTTGATGACCGATATTCGAATGAATGGCAAGTCGGGGCTGGAGCTGGCGGAAGAAGCGCAGCATCTGCTTCCAGAGCTGGAGGTCATTATTTTATCAGGTTACGATGATTTCTCCTACGCCCAGCAAGCGATCCGTAATGGTGTCACAGACTATCTCCTGAAAACGAGCAAACCGGAAGAGATCATCAAAACGGTGTTGCAGGCGAAAGGGAGAATTACAGAACGGTGGGCAGAGAAGTCCCGTGAGGGACAATTCCTACGTGAGAACCGGGAGAGGAAGTTTGCCGGCTGGGTGATCGAAGGTAATATGAATTCGGGGAGTTGCCCGTCCTTCCTCGCATTTCATGAGGAACATGCGCCCAACGTTCAATCCATAGAGCAAGTTAGCGGCAGTGAGCGGCCAGTGAGCAGGCAAGTTGTAGTTATTGAGGCAGAGGGTTGGGGCCGTTCTTCCGATGCGTTGCTTCGGTTTGCTGTGCAAAATATGATGGAAGAAGTGCTCCCAGGAACGATTGCCCAGGTTGACAAACAATATGTTGTCTGTGTTCTGCCTGTGGCTTCTGAAAACGAAGTAAGCGTATACAGGATAGAGGAAGGCATAGATCGTATGGAGTCATGGTTGAAATGTTCTCTTCGTGCTGTGCTTGGTAAACCTGTTCACCACGCTTCTGAATTGCACCATAGTTATCAAACGGCGTTAGTAGCTTTACAGTATCGTGGACTGCTGGATACCAAAGTGTGGCGGTATGAAGAGATCAACGTCAGGCGAGGTGGCAAAACGGTGTTGACACATGAGGAGGAAACCACCCTCGGTACGTTGCTAATGGACAATGATCCAGTCATGCTTACAACGTGGATACGTGAATTGATTACCAGGTTGATTGCAGAACCTGATGTCACACCAGGATCTTATGTAGCTTGTCTACATTCGGTGGTCATTGCAGGACACCGCTGGCTGGCGCGAACACTTCAAGCGATTGGAAGGGAACAACCCTCCAGGCTTGAGCCTTGGACGCCTGAATCTGATAAGAAACCAGCAGAGATCGGGGATGAATTGTTCCACCATCTATATGATGTGATGCATGCATATCACAGTCGCATGGGACAGGGGCAGGCCGCACATGTGCAGAAAGCGATAGGTTATATTGAAAATGCACTGGCACAGGATATTAGCTTGCAACAGGTAGCCGGGCAGGTTCATTTGCATCCAGGCCATCTTAGTGAATTGTTTAAAAAAGAAATGGGTGTAACCTTTGGTGATTTTGTTACAGATATGAGGATCAGACGGGCAATGGATATGCTCGTTGTGTCTCCGGCAAAGGTCAGTGAAATCGCAGCAATTAGCGGTTATGAGGATGTGAAGTATTTTAGCAGACTGTTCAAAAAGCATACGGGCAAAACACCGAGTGAGTACCGGGAGCAGGCACTTGCATTCAAATCTTCAGGCAGCTAGACGGGAGGAGCAGGAGTACAATGGTCAACGTTTGTCGTACAAGTCAGGATTTATCAGGACAGTGGAGGATACAACATTACGAAGTTGGAGAAAAGCGAGCAATGGATGTTGCCGCTGCAGCGCTGGATGACCGATTCTGGATCGGGGCAGCCGTACCTGGTGATGTTCATGGGGCACTTGAAGAGCGTGGAATTATTGATCCGATTTATTTTGGACATAACGATGCGAAAAGTCGCTGGATCGAGCAGAAGGAGTGGTGGTATCGCACCACCTTTAATCTAGAACGGGGTGCATCTTCAGAGGAACATATTGAACTCGTATTTGAAGGTTTGGATACGTTTGCAACGGTATACGTCAATGGACATGAGGCCGGAAAAACAGCTAATATGCTGATGTCTCATACATTTGATGTGACCCGTTTGGTGCGAAGCGGCTGGAATGCGATTGCGGTGCGCTTTGACCCGCTTCATCTTCATCATCGTGATAAGGAGACGTTTGACTGGTCTTCCTATACGAAGGAACGCCCGTGGCTGCGTAAAGCGGCTATGAATTTTGGCTGGGACTGGGGGCCGCGTATCGTTACGGTAGGGATCTGGGGAGCTGTCCGTCTGGAGCGCAGCACGGTGGCCAAACTGAAACATGTTTACGCACGAACCAACGCTGTAAGCAAGGAACAGGCTCAAGTACAAGTCACTGCAGAAGTACAATCTGTTTTATCTCTGCGAAGCAAGCAAAAACGGACACAGCCTGTCGTGACCACTTGTGATATTCGTCTTCTGGATCAGCAAGGAGAGCTTGTAGCAAGCGTTATTTCTTCATCTGTAGAACAGGGAAGAGCAGATGTAACCTTAGATGTGGATCATCCCTGCTTGTGGTGGACTCATGATCTGGGTGAACCCTATCTGTATACCATTGAGGTTACACTCTATGCAGGTGGCCTAGCTTTGGATCGTTATTGTCAGCCGTATGGCATACGGACGATTGAGCTAGCTCTGCAGAATGAGCAGGGAGAGAGCCGGTTTGCTTTTATCCTGAACGGAGTCAAAATTTACGCCAAAGGAGCAAACTGGATACCTGCCGATCAACGGATTGGAATGATTCCGAGTTCACGGTACCGCGAACTTGTGGAACTGTCTGTAGAAGCACATATGAATATGCTGCGTGTATGGGCAGGCGGTATCTATGAGAAAGAAGTTTTTTATGACGAATGTGATCGGCAAGGGGTGCTCGTCTGGCAGGATTTTGCCTTTGCCAACGCGTTATTTCCGGATTTCAATCGTGACTTCATGCAAAATGTACAGCAAGAGGTTGAAAATAACATACTTCGCTTACGTAATCGTGCTTCACTTGCGATCTGGTGCGGCAACAATGAAATCGACTGGCTGTATGATATGAAAACGGCAAGTGGTGATATCACAAGTCCGTTCTACGGGGAGCATATCTACCATGAGCTGATTCCGGAGGCATTGGAGCGGCTAGATCCGTCCAGGCCGTACTGGCCTTCTTCACCTTATGGTAGAGAGCATGGACAGGATGCGAATGACCCGGATACCGGAGATCGGCACAACTGGCAGGTGTGGCACGGTTCTGTATACCCGAGGAAACAGGGAGAAGTACCTGTTCTGGATTATAGCATTGAGGGGGTCACGTTCAAAAATTATAAAAAGGATCAAGCGCTGTTCAGCAGTGAATTTGGCATGCATGCTTCAGCTAATCGGTATACGCTGGAGAAAAATACACCTACTGGCCAGTTTTACTGGGGGAGTCCCGAAATGGCCTATCGTAATAAGGATACGAATCATCAGAAAGGGATTTTGCTGATGGAAGGGTACACGGGCATTCCGCAGAATATAGAGGAATACATGAACTTCTCCATGCTGACACAAGCAGAGGGTCTACGCTATGGGATAGAACATTTCAGGCGGATCAATGACCGCAATAGCGGCGCGCTGGTGTGGCAACTGAATGATAGCTGGCCCGGAACAAGCTGGTCGATGATCGATTATGAACTGCTGCCGAAGGCTTCATTTTATTATGCCAAAACGTTCTTTCATCCTGTACTATTGTCGCTCGAGCACGAACCAGAACACTCGCTTAATTTATGGGTAGTTAACGATACACAGGATGAAGTGGGAGGACAACTTCGGCTGAATGTTTATGACCTGCACGGAGAGTTGCTATATACCTCAACATATGTAGTAAAGGTACAAGCTCAGACATCTATGCAGATTGCTGCAGTGGAGGAAGCCGAAGTGCTTGGGACCAAACAGGCGGAAGAAGTGATGGTGGAACTGCAACCCCAAGGGTTTATTGCACCCGTAAATCGTTACTTTTTGCGTGATCCCAAAGATGTGGTGTTGCCGCAGTCTCAGCTCAGCGTTCATGTCAACGAAGAAGAACAATCCGTAACCGTTAATGTGAGTGGTGCCATTGCACGTATGGTGAAACTGGAGTTGCCGGTTGGCCGGGTTCGATTCAGTGATAACTATTTTGATCTATTGCCCGGAGAGAGCCGTACAGTAAGGTTGCAGCATCCAGAGATGCAAGCTTTGCCACTTCAAGAGTTGCGAGTAAGTGCAATGAATGCAAGTGAAGCTTGATTTAACCAGAACCTCAGTGTGAACAAGTATGAGCTGACTCACACCTATGATTCAAAAGGCTATTATCAGCCCATTTTTTGATTCGAAGGAGAACTGAATGGAGAGAATTGGGATGCTATGATCCCAGCAGTGAAGAATTGATTTCAGATTTGATGTTGTTCCTGATCAGTGCTCAGAGCAAAGAAAACCTCGTTAACGAGTTAAAAGCCATGTTTTCCCGTATGGGCAAGACATGGCTTCTGCACTTATTTTGAACATATGTTGTTGCGCATCCCGATTACAATTAGCGAAAGGATTCATACCGCTGCTGAAAAGAGGACTCCATTTCCACTTGGCGTGCCAGTTGTTGCTGTACTTTGGAGCCACGGATGACCTGCAGCTGCTGCAGCACATCGGAAGATGTGAAATCATTCTGTGCCATCTGTATAAGCAGTCCGGCAAGAACGTCGGCATCCTCGAGCGCGGCATTCAAGCCAAATGCCCCTGTAGGTGTCATCGTATGAGCAGCATCACCAATGAGTACGACATTATCCTCTGCCCACCGGGAACTATAACTGCTCTCTACAGACAGCAGCACAAAGTCACTCCAATCTTTGATATGCATAGCGACAGAATCCGCAAGACAAGGAAAGGCCGCTACCAGCTTGCTTACAAAAGGAGCAAAGGGCTGTTCACGCAGCTTAGCATATCCGCCTTCGGGAATATTCCATCCAATCTGTACATAACCACCGTATTGTGAAAATAACGCGAGCTGTTGACCATCCATACTTGCCATACGAACGGCGGGTTCCCATCCTGGAGGGGCGGGAATACGTGCCCATAACAGATCGTAGCCGTGTTTGCGAATCTCGGGTACAAGGCCGGCATGTTTGCGTACCGCCGAATATCTACCGTCAGCACCGATAACGACAGATGCTCTAATAGAGGCAGGAACACCATTTTGACGCACGTTAATGCCAGCAACATGGCCACTTTTGTCCCGAAGCAACCCGGTCATGACTGTATTGAAGCGAACCTGATGCATTGGCATTAGCGCTTCAATCTGAGCAGTGATCGCTTCGAGAAGATGATCTTGTGGAACGTGCACGCCAACGTGGTGCTCTCCTTTGGTTGGATCGGGGTTAATCGTGTGGATGATATTGCCTTCTTCCCAATATTGAATCTGTTCTAGTAGCAGTACCCCGCGCTCTTGGATGTGCGAATATAACCCATGCTTGTGTAGAATGCGTTCCCCGTCAGCGTTCAGCAGTTCTCCGCGAAACGATTTATGCAGATGTGGCTGTCGCTCAATGAGTAATGTAGAGATACCTTTCTGGTTAAGCAAATACGAAAGCAAGGCGCCTCCAGGCCCTGCCCCGACAATGCAGACATCCGTGTAAAGGGGATCGTTTGTTTGAGATTTCATCAATTTCATATACATTATTCCCTTACTATATAATGGTAAAAATCTAATGATGGACAAATGTTTACTTTATGATAACAGATTTATTTAAATTATTAAGTAACTAAAAGTAACTAAATGGACATACGTTATTATAAACAAAGTATTCTTTATATACAATAGGCCAAATTCAAATTTTTTATCACATAAAGGGAAGCACCCGTTTGCCCGCCAGGCAACCTTATTTTTTTCACAACCAAATGTGTGTAAATATGTTACAATATAAGGCAGGTTACAATGAAAGGCAGGAGGAACGGATATGAGCCCGAATACGGAGCGAAACTCGCAATTGGCAAACGTTGATCAATTGTTGGAGGCCTTCTTCAGATATAAAAATAAAGTATTGGATCAACAGCAAAAGTCAGAAACAAACTGTAAGTTGAACCCAACAAAAAGCCATATATTGGGCATGATTTTACGTGAAAAACGCTGCATGGCTGTTGATGTTGCGCGTCAGCTTAGTCTGTCCTCTGGAGCTACGACGATTGTACTTAATCAACTTGAAAGTGAAAATTTGATTCAACGGGAACGCAGCGAGGAAGATCGCAGAATTGTTTGGCTGTCCTTAACGGATGAAGGAGAGCAATTAGCCAGAACGTTGAATGCTAATCGTGGCCGCATGACATGGGAGTTGTTACAAGCGCTTACGGAGGAAGAACAACAGTTAATGCTGGGCATGCTCAAAAAAATAGAAATGAAGCTGCTGGAAAATATGAAATCTTTTGAGCAGACCTATCGTTAATTCATATGACACCTGAAGACGTCAGTCCTCATGCATTCGTGCCCGGTACCGGGTATGAATATGTGAAGACTGGCGTTTTGCGTGTTATAACAGAGCTATAGATGAAAGCGAGATACATGATCATCCAGGCCTTCCTGTATAAGAATATCTTTCTGCCGGCTGCCCATTAAGTCAAAATGGGGGAAGGGCTGTCTCCGGTGAATATAACGCGGGTCTAACCCGTGTTCACGACACCATTGTTCCAGGCGATGCAGGTCTGCACAGCCCACTTTGGTGACACTGGTTATGCCGGGAAATCTGGAATCAATCCAGAAATGAGTGAGATAGGCGATCTCACCGCGAGCGACTCGTTCTTTCCAAGCTGCAAGTTCTTGCCGTTTAATGCCAAAAGCCATAGTTGAACGTTCCTTTCTGACAGAGTATGTCCTTAACATATTGTACATCTTATATATGACATCAATCAAAAATGTTTCGGATTGATGTGTATCAGCATGTTTGAAGTGGGTAAATGAATATGAAAACTTTGTTATAAACGTCTATGTTTTTGTTAAAATAAAGGCATCACAAACGATTCATGACTTATGTAGCGGAAAGGGATGTCATCATGGAACTATTCATTGCGGTACTTGCATTGCTTGGACTGATCGGTCTATCTAACGTGTTGAACCGGTTCGTCCCTTTTATTCCCGTTCCGCTTATTCAGATTGCACTAGGTGTAGCGGTAGCACTGCTGCCAGCGGGTGTACATCTACCATTGAATCCGGAATTGTTTTTTGTGCTTTTTATTGCTCCCTTACTGTATAACGATGGAAAAAGAACACCAAGAAACGAACTGTGGAATCTGCGTGCGCCGATTCTCTTGCTTGCACTGGGGCTGGTGTTCGTTACGGTTGCTGTTGCCGGATATGCCATACACTGGCTAATTCCGACTATTCCACTTCCTGCTGCATTTGCGCTCGCGGCCATTCTTTCCCCGACAGATGCAGTGGCTGTAGGTGCCATGGCCGGACGTGTACATCTGCCCAAAAGCATACATAGACTTCTTGAAGGAGAAGCATTAATGAATGACGCTTCGGGCCTGGTCGCATTTAAATTTGCCATCGCAGCGACGGTTACGGGTGTTTTTTCACTCGCCCAAGCGACGGTCAGTTTCATTATCATTGCCGTGGGAGGCCTGCTCGCTGGCGCGCTCATGTCTTTTTTGTTTATTCGTCTTGGGGTATGGATTCGCAGACTGGGCATGGAGGATGTAACGATTCATATGCTGCTTCAGATTCTGACTCCATTCGTCATCTATCTGGTGAGTGAAGAGATCGGAGTTTCCGGCATTCTGGCTGTGGTTGCCGGCGGGATTATTCATGCGATTGAGCGTGACCGGGCGGAATCGGTTCAGATTAAGATGCAAGTGGTATCTGCGAGCACGTGGTCTGTTATTTTATTTATATTGAATGGCCTGGTGTTTGTCATTCTCGGCGTGCAGGTTCCCGATGTGCTTAGTAAGATCTTTGTTAACGTGTCATTCAATAACTTCGAGGTACTCGGTTATGTACTGATCATCTCCGTGCTGCTTGTGCTGTTACGGTTCTTGTGGATTTATTTGTTCTGGCAAGTCAATGAATGGCTACGTGCGAAGTCCACTATTGGTAAACCGCGCTTTAAGGAGATTACCATCCTCTCCTTATCGGGAGTAAGAGGTGCAGTGACGCTGGCTGGAGCATTTTCGATTCCATTTGTGCTTCAGGACGGGTCACCTTTTCCCGAGCGTGATTTAATTATTTTTCTGGCGGCTGGTGTTATTCTGTTCTCTCTGATTGCTGCGAGTGCATTGTTACCTGTGTTAGCCAAGGAAGAGGGGAAATCCTCCGATGAAAATACACCACAGAAATCTGAACGCAGAGCACAGGACATTATGCTGAATGCCGCTATTCGAGCGGTCAAGTCTGAAATGAACGATGAAAATAAAGCTGCCGCACTGGCCGTTGTGTCTGACCTGTCCAAATATATTAAACAGGTGACAGGGCAGTTTACAGCAGATAATCGTAAAACATTGCAGAAGCAGGAAACAGCGATTAATCTAATTGCTACCCGGGCGGAGCGCAAAGAGATTGAAGCGATGATGGATGAAAATGCCCTTGGGCCAGAAGCGGCTTTCAAATGTGACAACTGGCTGGATCGCAAGGAGATGATGCTCTCGAACCGGATAAATACTCAGCTACTGGCGTCACTTCATGAAATCGGAAGAATGCTGGGCCAACTCTTTACAAGCCGCTCCAGCAAACAAGACCAGCCCTTTATGCTTGAAAATGCGGAACTGTTTCGAAAGGTTAAGCTACGCACCTCTCAGGCAGCAATCAAAGCAATCCGGGCACAGATGAATGACTCCAATCGTGTGGCGGCTCTCGCGGTTATTTCCAAATATGAACGGGTGATCGCAAAGTTACGTGCGTGGAATCAGGATAAGACGACTGAAGATCCGTTTAATCAGGATAAACTGGAACTTCAGATGGTAGCCATCCAGGAGCAGCGCAATACAATACAACAACTGTATGAGAATGGAGAGATTACACGCGATGTTGCAGCCAGATTACGTCGTTATATCAATGATGTAGAAGCAACAGCTCTTAAAAACGATTAATCGATTATTCATGAGTTCGCGCGAATCGGGCAATGCTAACGGAGAGTTTGACGTATGAAATTCAAAGTGAGGATACGACATGAAGCTGAAAGCTACCCGATTCATCGCATTGTTCATGCTGACTGGAATAATCTTTGGCAGTTCGACATGTTCAGCGTATGCCAAGCCAGTGCAGAAGAACCGTCAGTATTATGAAGAACGGGGAGAGATCGTGTGGGAAGTTCCCACGCAGGACAAACTGATCGCCCTGACTTTTGATGATGGACCAGACCCTGTGCAGACACCGCAAATTTTAGCTTTGCTCAAACAGTATCATGCAAAGGGGACTTTTTTTGTACTCGGCAAATGGGCAGAAAAATTTCCGGACATCGTCAGGCAGGAACAGCTCGAAGGACATGAGATCGCAAATCATACATTTGCACACACGTATGCCGTTCGCTCAACAGCAGCGGACAAATACATGAAAGACATGGAGGCAGCGGAGGATTCCATTGTAAGTGCAGGTGCGCAGCGCCCGCTGTTGTTTAGACCTCCTGGGGGGTATTACAACGATATGGTGATTCAGGCTGCTAAGCAAAAAGGGTACACCATCGTATTATGGTCTTGGCATCAGGATACTCGAGACTGGGCCCTGCCTGGTGTATCAGCGATCACAAACAAAGTGTTAAATAATGCTCGTAATGGAGACATCGTTTTGTTTCATGACAAAGTGGAGAGCAAATCCCATACGATCGATGCCCTGCGAACGATTTTGCCCAAATTGCAGGAACAGGGGTATCAATTTGTTACGGTATCCGAACTTCTTGCGGTGAAAGCTCGTGAAGCTGCCAAGGGTGGAGTGTCGTCCTCATTACCACGAAAGCAGCCTTAATGCAGGAGCGTTAACGATTGTAAGCAAAGCCTGCTGGATCTAGACAGTGATGAAAAAAAGCAAGAATATATTTTTTGTTATGTCTATACTAATCACAGCCGCAATCAAGCTGAACTAATGATGCTTTGCGGCTGTTTGTCATGTAGTTATTCATTTAACCTCGTTTGGCGGGATGTCGCAAAATGTTCGGAAACAAGTCCTACGCTTTTGTTTTACAATCGAAACGTCTACAATAGATAAAGTCTTTATATATCAGACACAATTATGTTAATAGAGTAGGTGAACAAGTTGAATGGACAAAAGAGAGCGGACATCAGACCTGGTCTAGAGGTAGATATCGTGCTGAAACAGGATCAATCCAGTGGCAAACTGACAAGAGGCATCGTCAAGGATTTGTTAACCAAGTCTCCTTCACATCCCCACGGGATCAAAGTGAGATTGACAAACGGTCAAGTGGGGCGAGTGAAACAAGTGATTTCTGCAGGTAATCATCCGCAATGAGTGTGAACGGGAGGCTGGATACGACCAAAAAAGTGATGACACACCTGTCGGTTGGCAATCAACGCCAACAAGATGCTTACCGTGTTTTGCACGAGAGCGGACTACTTTTCATGCTTTCTGCCCACGCTGCGTACCCTGCGGGCACGGTACCGATTGACGTGGATCTTCCTGATAGTGATCTGGACATCCTGTGTTATTCAGAAGATCTGAACGCTTTCCAAGTCGAGATGGCTAGGCAACTAGAGGGCATCGCGGTGAACGGAAGAACAGAGTGGACGTACGAAGATCATGTCTTAAATCAGAAAGCATATGTCACATGTAAACTGAGCTTGGGGTTATGGCCTGTTGAAATATTTGCCCAAGCGACTCCTGTGTATCAGCAGCACGCTTACTTACATATGCAGGTCGAATGGAGTTTGTTGCAGTTATGGGGAGAAGCAGGGCACCGCGAGATTCGCAGACTGAAGCAATCAGGGTGGAAAACAGAGCCTGCTTTCGCCCATGTGCTAGGGTTAGAGGGTGATCCTTACATAGCCATGCGTGATCTAGCCTGCCTGCAAGAGCCAGAGCTGTGGGACTTTGCCCGGTCACGAGTCACATTTAAATGAGGAAGATCGCTACAATCGTAGTTACTGTTAATCCGATGATAACCGGTTTCAGATTACGCCTCGCAAGTTCAAACGGGCTGACCCCGCAAATGGCGGCAGCCGGAATTAACGCCCACGGAATCAACGTTCCGCCGCCAACCCAGATTGCGGCTACTTGGCCCAGTGCGGTAAGTACCGGAGCCGCGTTTGTCGTACCTGCAAACATGGCAGCAATCGAACCCACGAGGGAAATTCCCGAAAAGCCAGAACCATCCAGACCGGTTACAGCCCCAGTGACGGTCATCGTAATCGCCCCAACAGTTCCATTCATAGGCACAATCCCCGCAAGTGCAACGCCAAGATCATTGACGATCCCGTGTGACCCCTCAGGAAGTGGATTCACAAATAACTCTGTTATAGCAGCATCACCGAGATAAAAGAATGCAGCAATCGGAATAACTGGACCAAATACTTTGAACCCGAACTGGAATCCTTCAATTAAATAATGGGTTGTTTCTTCTGATCCACTGTGACCGTGTGCTGCAAGAGAAACGGCAATCAGAATAACAACTGCGGTTCCGCCAATTAACGCTGTTGCATCTCCGCCTTGCAGGTTCAGAATAAACATGAGTACAACATCTAGTGCGAACAACAACGGAATAAGCAGGGCGAAGGTTTTTCTCAGACGGAGAGGCAATGTCGGAACCGGTGCAGACTGATTTGGTTCTGACGGTGACTCAGACGCTGACTGTTGTGGGTGAGTAAACTCTTGTACCTTCCATTTGGTGGTGTTCATCTCTTTGCGAAGCATCCAGAAGGCGGTAAGAGTAGATACCATGCCCATGACTACGACGAGAGGAACACTGGCAACCATCACTGACGTAACAGGAAGACCTGCTGCGTCTGCAGTAAGTTTGGGAGCGCCTTGAATAATGTAATCCCCTGACAAGGCAATGCCATGTCCAAACAGGTTCATCGCGATTGCAGCTCCAATCGGAGGTAAACCTACGCGAACCGCTACCGGTAAAAGTACTGCTCCAATCAAGGCTACTGCAGGAGATGGCCAAAAAAATAAAGATACGACCATCATAATGAGTCCAATGCCCCAGTATGCAGCTTGAGGCGTGCGAATAAATCGGGTGAGCGGCGTGACCATGATTTCATTAATACCTGTTCGGATTAAAACACGGCTCATCGCCACAATAATTGAGATGATAAAGATTGTACTTAGCAATTCCTTCGTTGCGTAGATAAAACTGTTAAAAACCCCGGTAACGGAACCGCTTAATGTTTCAGTTGCCAGCAGTCCAATGGTCATAATGCCTGCGACACAGATCATCGTTGTATCTTTGCGGCGAACCAAGACAGCAATAATGAGGACAATAAACGCCAAATACACATAATGCAATGGTATAAGTTGAATATTCACCATGATGACAGCCTCCCTGCATCCCCGGTCATCGATCCTGGGAGTGCTATATCCTATGCATGTCAAGCCTAGGTGTTCGTGGAGGGAGGCAGCAGGATTTTTTTTACATTCAGAGAATTATATGAGTGAAACGAGCAAACACACGACAGGGGACTATGACTATAACAAGTCACGATAACACACATTCGAGGGTCACCGAACCTGATAGACAACGTCAAACTGAGGTGATTACAATATACATGCCATCTTTAGGTAGAAATTAGAAAAAATTCAGCCCAGCCTGAATCAAAAGGACGTTAATGTATGAACTTGATCCGTTCATTACGCTTTAAATTTATTGTTGGACTAACGCTAATCATGCTGCCGCTTTTTATGCTGCTGTACTATAACAATGTCTACGCCATGAAGGTCGTACGTGATAAGGTATCCCTTACGAATATGAACCATTTGGCCAAAAACGTGGAACAAAATGAGCGTGTATTACAGGAAACAAATCGATATCTATACAGTTTGGGCGAGCGTGACCCGGATATTATCTCGCTGTTTTTTCTGGAATACGGAAGTGGAGATTATATCATTGCCAAGCAGCGAATCATGAACAAGTTTATGACCGATATCGGTTTCTATAATCTTATCGATTCTTTTTATTTGTATGACGCGGTGAATGATGACCTGTTGCTGGCAACCGCTGGCAATTATGATATTAAAAAATCGGTGGTACAGCGCAATATGCCTGCACAGATGCGGCAGCTCGAAGGTGATATCCAAAGGCCGGAATGGAGCATCGTCCGCGGAGGATCATTTAATGCACTTGTGAAAACGGTGCGTATTAATCAGCAGTTCTATGCTGGCGCACTGGTCGATATGAATGCGCTGAATGACACACAACAGTTTGCTGAGTCGGGTGACAGAGGTGGAGCGGTTATCGTTACACCTGATGGCAGACCATTATCCGATTCTACGTTAAATAAGGAGCAGATCAAGTTGGTCGGCGATCATTTGACCGATTTGGAAAGTCCGTATCAGGTCATCTCGGAGCCGGGTAGCGCAACTCGTCAGTATTTAATGGTAGGCATTCCCTCCGCCATGTCGGAGATGAACTACATCGTCTTGTTGCCGGAGGAAGACATGATGCGTAACTTGCCGTTTTTTCAGCAGATCATCAGGTTACTTCCGATCGGAGCGGCCGTTATATTGATCACAGCACTTTTCTTCCTAAGACAGCTTCTGTTCCGTCCGATGAATGCGCTAATTCGGGGAATGAGAAGAGTCAGTCGGGGGGAACTCGATGTAACGCTGGAGGCACCGTCTTCGTCTGAACTGGAATTCGTGACACGCAGCTTTAATCAGATGATTCAGGAAATTCAGCATTTGAAGATTGATGTGTATGAGGAGCAACTGCGTACGCGAGAGGCGGAATTCAAGCAATTGCAAATGCAGATTAATCCTCACTTTTATCTGAACTCCTTGAATATTATTCATAGCCTGGCTTCCCTTCAAAAACATGAACTGGTGCAACAGATGGCTGGTCATCTGGCTGATTATTTCAGATCCAGCTTAAGGGCTGGCAAACGTGTGATCACACTGCATGAAGAGATAGAGCACATTCGGCATTATCTTGAGATTCAGAAGTTAAGATTCCCGAGTAAACTGGATTTTGAACTGGATATTGATCCGGAGGTGGGACATGTTGTGCTTCCGCCGCTGACGATTCAGCCTTTTGTAGAGAATGCGATTATCCATGGCTTCCAACGCAGAATGCAGTCGTTTGTGATTCGAATTACTGCATGCCTGACGGAAGCGTCCAGTAGTCAGGGCGGAGATAGTATGCTTCAATTACAAATTGTGGACAACGGGGTTGGGTTCGAACCAGTGCTGCTAGAGCAACTGCAACGGGGAGAATATGCCAAAGATCCCGGAGGACAGCACATCGGGATATGGAATGTTGCACATCGGTTGCTGGTGAAGTATGGTCCAGAGGCCGGGTTAACGTTTGAAAATAGGATAGACGGAGGCGCTGCAGTAAGCATTTATTTGCCTGCTCAGACCGAGGAGCAAGAAGGAGGAACTCATGCGGAACCTGTTGATCGTGGATGATGAAGTGTATGCCCTGCAAGCCATGCTGGAGGGAGTGGACTGGAATGCAGCCGGAATTGACCAGGTATTCGGTGCTTGTGATGTTGAGGAAGCAAGGCAGGTCATCCGAACCCGTGCTATCGACATTCTGATTTGCGACATCGAGATGCCTGGGGAAACCGGGCTCGACCTGCAGAGCTGGGTATTGAAGCATGACCCTGGTATCCTGACCATTTTTCTGACAGGTCATGCGTTATTCGATTATGCACAGACGGCCATCAAACTGAACAGCTTTGATTATCTGTTGAAACCTGCTCCCGCAGACCAACTGCTTAAAGTCGTTACACGAGCATTGGAGAAGATTAGAGACGGAGAGCAGCGTACCCGAACGAACGAAGTTTACGAAACCGTATACAAACGCTGGAAAACCCATAAACCACTCCTGACGGAACGTTTCTGGAAGGACGCTGTGTCTCAGCGAAGTGCACTTACTCCACAACGGCTGCAGCAGCTTGCTGAACTGTACGGTGCAGAGATTGATCCCGAGGTGCGTGTTCTGCCCATCGTGATCTCCGTTGAAGAGTGGGTACGTGAATTTAATCTGCGCGATGAAGAGGTACTGGAATACGCTCTACGTAACGCAGCCAGAGAAATATTGCTCGGAGACAAACTGGGTGAAGTGTTCCAAGATCACAGTGGCTTAAATATTGTGCTAGCCTACGAACAAGATGATGTCATCCTTGCCGCCAGTGAAGCGCAGCAGCGTTGTCAGCGTTACATTCAGGAGTGCGGCACATACTTCTACTGCCGGTTATCCTGTTATGTAGGCGCACCGGTAGCTGTAACCGAATTGCAAGGCATGTTGAATGAACTCATGGACATGGAGCGCCGCAACATTAAAGAGCTTGAAGAGGTTTTTGTGTATGATGAGCGGGATCGAGATCAGGAGGATCGGTTTTTGCCTATCCCGTGGTTCTCGGAGCTGTCCATCCTTTTTGAAACCGGCAAGGTAGAAGATTTGCGTGAACGTGTGGATGAAATCTTCGATTTACTTGCTGCTCAGGAAGGGTTATCTCCAGAGATGTTACGGCTTTATTATCATGCGATGTTGCACGTTGTCTATCCGCTTCTGCATCAGAATAATGTATCCATTCGCAGCTTGTATCCCGGAGAACGGGAGCCGGAAGAAGCCGTAGTCACGAGGTCATTGCCGCAGTTGAAACAATGGACACTTGATCTCATTGATCGTGTCATTCCCGTATTGTATCCGGACGATCAGAACCCGATGTCGATTGTGGATCAGTTATGTATCTATATTGAAAATCACATTGGAGAAGAACTGATGCGGGAGGAACTGGCTGCTTTTGCAGGATTTAATCCGGCATATTTGTCCCGTTTGTTCCGTAAAGAAAAGGGAATGTCTCTGTCCGAGTTTATCCTTCAGCGCAGAGTGGCCATGGCGAAAACATTGTTATCTCAATCCACCGTCAAGGTAACGGATATTGCAGGTAAAGTCGGATACTATAACTACTCCCATTTTACGAAAATGTTCAAAAAATGCACCGGCATTACGCCGCAAGAGTTTCGCAAACAATCCAGAACCATGTAATCAGGCGCAGCATGCTGCGCTTTTTGTATGTTTTTTATGGAATGAAAGTCATAATTTGATAACTGAATAGGTCACCACAGCAGATAGAGGACTTGATCGCCCCGCCGTATACTTGAACCACAGGAGGCGCACGGAGCTTCATCCTGAGGAAGAATTCAAGAGGAGTGAGGGAGAACACGTTATGAAGACACAACCCCAAGCGGGTAAGGGCGTACGGATATCGGAGATACCGGAAGGCACGGTTCGAAAGCGCAAGTCCGTGTTGTACAATCTTGGCAAGTACAAGGTACTTTACCTGATGTTTCTGCCAGGCATTCTGTTTCTGCTGGTAAACAATTATATGCCGATGTTCGGCGTTCTGATCGCATTCAAAAATGTAAACTACGCGGATGGAATCTGGGGAAGCCCGTGGAGCGGGTGGGACAATTTTAAATACCTGTTCTCAACCAGCGATGCATGGGAAATTACACGAAACACCCTTGCATACAACACCGTGTTTATTGCACTTAATCTGATTGTCGGTGTAGGTCTCGCCATTTTACTCAACGAAGTCAAAAACAAAGCGATGTCCAAACTGTATCAGTCTCTGATGTTGTTGCCTTATTTTCTATCGATGATCGTGGTCAGTTATCTCGTTTTGGCTTTCCTCGGCAAGGACTCGGGATTTATGAACTCAACCATACTGCAAATGTTTGGAGGCCAGCCGATTGACTGGTACTCGGAACCGAAGTATTGGCCGTATATCCTGCCGCTCGTGAATACGTGGAAAAATATCGGTTATTATGCCGTCATTTATCTGGCCGCTGTTGTGGGCATTGACGAAGAATATTATGAAGCGGCTGTGCTGGATGGTGCATCGAAGTGGCATCAGATTCGTTTTATCACCATTCCGTTTTTGATCCCGCTGATTGTCATTATGACATTGCTTCAGATTGGCCGGATCTTCTATGCAGACTTCAGCTTGTTCTATCAGGTTCCGCTGGAATCAGGCGCGCTGTTCCCTGTAACCAACGTTCTTGATACGTATGTATATAGGACATTCCTCATTGGTGGAGACATCGGGATGTCATCTGCGGCAGGTCTATATCAAGCGATTGTCGGATTTGTACTGGTGCTGGTGTCCAACACCATCGTCAGACGGATTGACAAAGATAATGCACTATTTTGAGAGGAGGCAAGTCAGTTGTGAAAACACGTGATCCATTAGCTGTATCCAAGCGTTCTGCTGCTGTCATTCATTTCATGTTTTTATTCTACGCCATTGCCTGTATCGTGCCGATCATACTGGTCTTCGCCATCTCTTTCTCGGACGAGACAACCGTTGTTGCGAATGGCTACAAGCTAATACCGGAGCAATTCAGCCTAACGGCCTATGAATTCCTCTTTAAAGATATGGATCAGATCATCCACTCGTATGGAGTTTCTATTATTGTAACGGTCGTTGGTACGATTACGAGTGTTGCGCTGACCGCATTATATGCCTATCCGCTCTCACGAAGAGACTTGCCATACCGGGGCTGGTTCGCCTTTTTCATCTTCTTCACGATGTTGTTTAACGGGGGCTTGGTTCCTTGGTATCTGGTTTACGTCAACGTCCTGGATTTGAAAAACTCGATCTTTGCCTTGATCCTGCCGTTGCTCCTATCACCGTTTTTTGTACTTGTCATGCGTACGTTCTTTGCGAACTCCATTCCGGTATCCATTCTGGAATCAGCTCGTATTGATGGAGCAGGTGAATTGAAAACGTTTTTGCGAATTGTACTGCCGCTTTCCTTGCCCGTTATGGCAACCGTCGCGCTGTTCAGTACGCTGAACTACTGGAATGACTGGTATCTTAGTATGATTTTCATTTCGGATAATCGGACGATCAGCCTTCAGTACCTTATGTACCGGACGCTGCTCGATATTCAATATTTAACAACCAACTCTAACGTTTCTTCACAGATCTCATCGCAGGGCGGACTTCTGAATCTACCAAACAAAACGCTGCAAATGGCGATGGCTGTCGTCGGTATCGGTCCAATCGTACTGGCGTATCCATTCTTCCAGCGTTACTTCATCAAAGGTCTGACGGTAGGTGCTGTGAAAGGTTAACTCCGGCCGGTTAGGAGTGAGTATGGTCAACCGAAGATAGACGAAAGGGCATATACAGAAAGCTTGCCGTTTATGAGGAATTGGGGAAGAACGGTAAGGGTGTGGAAGACAAGGGTCCATTATATGAACAGGAGGGGTTCAATTGGTTCAATCGTTAAAAGGTTGGTCACGTATGACGGCAGCGGCCATGGCACTGGCACTGGTGCTCGCGGGCTGTTCGTCAGATAAGGGAAACTCTGCAACACCTGGTGCTGAAGGCAGTACGCCGAACACAAACAATGAAAAGCCCTATGAGGTATCGTTGTTCTATCCGGGCACACCTCAGAAAGATGTCGCTCTTGTGGAAGCAGAAATTAACAAAAAGATGGAGCCAAAGATTGGAGCAACCATCAAAATTAATGCTGTGGACTGGGGACAGTGGGATAACAAGCTGAACCTGATGATCTCCTCTGGGGAAAAGGCAGACATTATCTTTACCGCTGCTTGGCAGAACTACACGGTAAACGTGGCGAAGGGTGCATTCTTGCCGCTGAATGAACTGCTGGATAAATACGGTCAGGATATTAAGAAAAATCTGGACCCTGCCTTCCTGGAAGGTTCCCAGGTAGATGGCGTCAACTATGGTGTACCAACGAACAAGGAACTTGCTGCCACACGTGGCGTGCTGGTGCGCAAGGATCTTGCTGATAAATACAAACTGGACCTGACAGCAGTTAAAACATGGGCCGATCTGGAACCACTGCTCAAAACGATTAAGGAAAATGAACCGTCCGTTACTCCGTTCTATATGTCCAATACAAATGGTAACGGATTGCTTGAAAATCTCGACTGGGATTACCTCGGTGATGCCTCTGTACCTGGCGTGATCTCCAAAACAGCAGGTGGGACTACTGTGCTGAATGAGGTGGAAACACCGGAATTCAAAGAAGCAGCCGAACTTGCACGTAAATGGTATCAAGCGGGTTACATCAACAGTGATGCAGCTACATCTAATGTATTCCCGAAAGATCAGGCGAAAGCCGGCAAAGCTTTTATGTGGACGGATGGTATGAAGCCAGGTAAAGATAAGGAAGAGGAAGGTTATGTAGGACATCCGCTCACACAAATTGAGATGACTAGTCCAACGATTACAACCGGTGATGCCTCTGGTGCGATGCTTGCAATCTCCCGTTCTTCTGAACAGCCGGAGAAAGCAATGCAAGTCATTAACTTGTTGCACTCCGACAAAGAAATTAACAATTTGCTCAATTTCGGTATCGAAGGTAAACACTATGTAAAAGTAGAAGGTCAAGAGAATATCATTAAGCTGCCTGACGGCGTAGATGCGAACAGTCGTACCTACAATCCAGGTGCACAATGGCAACTGGGTAACCAGTTCCTGAACTATCTGTGGGATAACGAAGATCCGCAGAAATGGGAAAAATTCAAGGAGTTTAATGCTAAAGGCGTAAAATCTCCTGCCCTTGGTTTCACATTTAACAGCCAGTCGGTTAAAAATGAAATTGCGGCTGTAAATAACGTCAATAAACAGTTTAAGCCGGGCATGACCTCGGGTGCTGTTGACCCGAATGAAATGATTCCGAAGTATTTGGAAAAATTAAAAGCAGCAGGCATCGATAAAATTATCGCGGCGAAACAAGAACAACTGGACGCATTTTTGGCTCAAAAATAATACAGCGCTATCCTGAGAGATCGCATGTTTCCATCATCTTATGCATCTCATCTTGGAGAGTTCCAAAGAGGACGTTATCGGTAAAAACCGATAACTCCTTTTTTTGTGTCTGGATCGTTAATCAAAAACAGGAAAAATATGATATAATATGGTGGATTATTAGGAGGTGTTTGCGTGTCGAGAACCAGGCTTGTGTTCTCAGGGGGATTATTACTGTTTGCCATCATCTTTACCTTTAAACATCATCTCGGTTTCTCAGTAGGGGATTCGCTGTTATTATTCATTGGTATTTCTCCGTATACCACATCCTATTTAAGTGGTGTACACATCACGATGTACTTTGGACTTGGCATGCTAGCCTGCGGATATTATCTTACGCGTAAAGAGATCATGTGTAAGTTTCCACTTGTGGCAAAAACGTTATGGATTGCTGTTCTGTCGATCATATTCTGTTATTCATTTATGACAGACAAGTTGATGTACGTGGTAAAATGGGGAGCGACAGGCATGAATAGCATATCTTACATGCAGAATGACAGCTCATGCACCTATGATGTGTCATCCAATGGATATGCCTTGGCAACCTGTGAATTGACGCTGAAAAATTACAGTAACTCTGCGGTGGCTGTAATGATTAAACCTGATTTGTATGGAAGCTATTCAAATCAGGATGATCCGCTGTCCGAATCTTTACAGTCGGTTCATTTAGAGGCGAAACCAATTCGGATTGAGCCAAGGAAAACATTCACGGGTACACTTGAATTTTCGGGGGTGGCAGAAAGCCCGCTCGAAGTGAGGGGCAATTTGAAGGATATTGTATTAGATGTGGCAGTCGATGGGAGAAATACGGTTTTCGATTATGACATTCCTTAGTTCGTGATATACGGAATTTAGATCCAAGTACATAACACATATAATGAATCACTTGCACAAGGAAAATATAAAAGCAAGCTTTGCTTATACGGACGGAACCGGCAGGTATGCCGGTTTTTTTATGTGCGGAAGTTGAATTTAGTGCTGATAAATTGGGTTTATCTCCTTTTCCACAAGAGAGACAATGTTTAGGATAGATAGTGGGGCACTCTCTTGATTGGATTTGCCTGCGTGCAAGAAATAGATTGTAATTACAACCAATTTGACTACAATTAATGTCACGATATAAGTTAAACTACAGATTTTACACAGCCCACTCCGATGACAGAATAACCTTTCAATCGCTGTTATCCCCAGATTTTTTTGAATTCCCTTTTCCAAAGGGGAAATCCGGTGATAAGCGTATGCTTCCGATGCAGCTTTCTTGCAGAAAGCTTTTAGGCGAACGCTTCGCTTTTCCAGGTTTTTTCTATCCTTTCCGTTAATGTGTAAAAAAAGAGTTAACTTATAATTTAAGTAAAAAAATAAAAAAGCGAGATGAAACTTCCATGTCATACCGGACAAATCTGTTTTCCAAGATGGTCATTTTAATTCTGATCATGCTTATTCCCGTTGTACTCCTGTACTGGTATTCGAATCATAAAACAACAGCTGTACTAAGGGCTGAGCTTAACCGTTCAAATAGCAATCAGCTTGAGTTTTTTCAAAATCAGGTCAACACAAATATTGAGTTGTTATCGTCCTGGCCCAACTTGCTGATTCATGACCCCGATATTGCGAGTTTTCGGCGGATATTTGCGGAGAGTCGTTATTTTGATTTGGATACTATTAATCTCGTCAAGCGAATCCAGAACAAGCTGAGTATTCAGGAGAGCTCCTCTAACTGGGAGACCAAATTATATCTGTACTCTCCCTCCCTTGGCAGGGTGATCTCGGAGCGAGATGCTGGTACTTACGACAAGCAGGCTTTAAAAGAAAATATTATCTCTGGCTGGGATGTGCACAAGATTAACGATGGGCAAAATGATCGGTTCAAATTTAGCTGGATCACGGTATCCCCTTATGGCATCGAGAATCCTGCGGAGAATGCAGAAACGATAATCAAGCTTGAGTTCGACAGTGATAATATTCGGGATATGCTCGACAAATTCAAAGGCGACGGCAGACATGATCCGTTCTATTTTCGTGAAGGAACAGGGGTGATCTATAATCGGACATCGGACCGCACGCTGACCGATCAATTGATCCATGAATTATCCAGCCACACGTTACAAGATGTGGAAAATCGTACGATTGTTATTGGAGATGAGCCATACATGGTCAATTCCGTAAAATCGAGCACAACCGGCTGGTATTTGGTCGATTATATGCCACTGTCGGATATTTTGAAACCGATTCACCAGTCGAATCAGCTGTTTTATTCTGCGATGATCTGTCTGCTACTGATGAGTTGTATTGCGGCGTACTTGTTATATGTGCAAGTTCAAGTACCAGTGAAGCAATTGATTCGCGGTTTCCAGCGATTGAAGCAAGAAGATTATTCGGTTCGTATTGAGCCCAAAGGTCGTAATGAGTTCAGTTATCTGTCTGAACGTTTTAATTCGATGGTGGAAAAGATTCAACAGTTGTTTGAGCACGTATATCTCGAGCAGATCCATGTCCGGGAAGCACGTTTAAAGCAATTGCAGTCACAGATTAACCCGCATTTCTTCTATAACTGTTTCTCGTTCATTACGAGTATGGCGAAGCTGAAGCGAGTCGATGCTGTGGTGGCTATGTCGCACAACCTGTCGAGGTATTACAGGTACACCACAAGACAGGAGCGGGATGTCGTTCCGTTATCTGAAGAGATTGAATTTGTGACTAACTATCTTGAAATTCAGCGTATGCGTATGGAACGTATCCACTACACGCTGGATCTGCCAGAAGACATGTTGCGGATTGAAGTGCCTCCGCTAATCGTACAGCCTCTGGTTGAAAATGCGGTCATCCATGGTATTGAGGCGGATGCAGAAGCTGGTGAGATTCGAGTATCTGGTGAGCAACGGGACGGTACACTTTTTTTAATTGTCGAAGATGATGGACAAGGGATGACACAAGAAGAACGCGAAGCGATGCTGATCAAACTTGCAGGTACGATGGATCAGGAGATGGGCTGCGGATTGTGGAACGTGAATCAAAGGCTGCAACTCAGGTATGGAGGGAAAGGCGGCATCAAGCTCACGGAATCAGAGCTCGGGGGAGTTCGTGTGACCTTGTCATGGCCAGTAGAACAACAACCACTACTGAAAGACACAGAGTGAATTTAAGTGACTAGGGAGTGACTACAGTGATTGATATATTGCTTGTGGATGATGAAACATATGTAACGGAAAGTTTGGAATTAACGATTCCTTGGGGGGAACTTGGAGTCTCAACGGTGTTGCGTGCGGCATCGGGCAAGGAAGCACTGGAGATTATGGAAGATAATGCAGTCGACATCGTCGTTACAGATATTCGCATGCCGGGTATGACAGGCCTTGATTTGATTTCGGAAGTAAATCGGCGCTGGCCTCATGTTCGCTGTATTCTGCTGACAGGTCACAGTGACTTTGATTATGCCAAAAAGGCAATTCAATTACAGGCGGCTGATTATATTTTAAAGCCTGTCAACGATGATGAGTTTATGAGTTCGGTATCAGCGGCGATTACCTCACTGCGGGATGAATGGGATGAGTTCGACAAATATCATCGTCTCCTTTACAGTCGTAAATCTGATTACAAGATTCTAAGAGAGAATCTGATGCATGATTTGTTGCTTGGCCGAGAGATTTCATCGAAAGCGCTACGTGAGCAGTTAGAGCAGTATGAACTTCATATGGAGCCGGAACAGCCTGCTGCTATGATGCTGATTCGTCTTGCAGGACGTTTTGTATCCATGGATCAGCAGTCCCTTGATTTGATGGATTTTGCTGTTGGAAACATCGCCGAGGAAGTGCTTGGGGAGACATATCATGTCTGGTTCAGCCGAGGGCCACATGATTGCCTGGTGATGTTTCTGCAGCATAGGGAAGAGGGGGAAGATTCCCCGCTGGTCAACAGTAGATTACGTAATGCTGCCGAGACCTTCCGGGAACATGTGGTGCGTTACCTACAGGGGGATTTGTCGATCGTTGTGATCCCGCCGTTTTCTTTTAAAGAACTTACCAACGTTTATCGTAAAAGTCTAGGTTCTCTTGTTCTTTCGGGACCGGAAGAACACAAAATCATCTATATGGACATGGAAAATACCATAAACAAGCGCCCTGAAAATGATGCGGCTCGGGCTCTTGAAGAGTTATACAAGCCACCGGTGTTGCCTCAGTTACTGGAGACCAAACAATGGGAGACAGCAGCCGCAAAGTTGAATGCCGTTTTTGATGCGGCGGAGCAGGTTTGTTTGTCCAGAGAGCATGTGTATGAGATGTACCTGTCGGTTACCAATGCTTTTATGTATATTGCGCACAAACAGGGTCACTTGGTTCATGAGATCGATCATGCTGGGTTTGATCTTTTGCTGGCTCATCAGTTGATCCAATCTCCAGAAAAGCTACGTCACTGGGCAATGGACATGCTGGCGAAGCTACAAGAGGAACTGTCGGATCAGGAAGGCGCACAGAGCCGCAGACATGTCATCAAGCAGGTACAGGAATTAGTGACAAGAGACACCGGGCAAGACCTCTCTGTGAAGATGATCGCGGATAAAGTCTATCTACATCCGGTATACCTTTCGAAAATATATAAAGCAGAGACAGGCGAGGGCCTGGGAGATTATATGATTCGCATGCGTATGGAAAGGGCGTTGTATCTGCTCAAAAATACGAATAAAAAGATATATGAGATTACGAGTGAACTCGGATATCAAAATCCGCAATATTTCAGCAAAATGTTCAAAAAACATTATGGGTTGACACCGAATGAATTCCGGGATCAGACATAAATACAACATCATTCGAGCATATAGGTTGGCAAAGGTGCAGAAATCTTGATTTCGTATCATAGGCTGATGTACCTGACCCGTCCTATAATGAAAGGGTAACCAAAACGATTTAAGGGGGAACAACATGAGAGCGCAATCAACGAAAAAGAGATTCTTGTCGCTTCTCGCTACAACGCTGTGTCTGACTGTCGTGCTTGCAGGATGTTCAGGCGGCAATGAAAGCAAAGAGAGTGCAGCGCCAAGCTCCACGGGAGCTCAAAATGAATACAAGGAAAAGTATGATCCGGCAGTAACGATCACGACGGCATGGGGAATTGACCCGGAACTGAAATTTAAAAACGGCGAATCCATGGAAAATAACGTAGCTACCAAATGGGCAAAGGACAAATTTGGTATTGATATCAAATCCCTTTGGTCTGTGACGGATACGAACAGTGCATTCGCAACAAAGTTGCGTTTGGCGATGTCTTCCGGTCAGGAAATGCCTGATATCGTTACGATTGGACAACCGGACAATCTGGTTGCTCAAGATTTGATTGACTCGGGTATGTATCAGGAAGCTGGACCGTTGTTCGATAAATATGCTTCAGACACATGGAAAAAAGCAATGGAGCAAGATCCAAACGTATGGAATCAATACAGCCGTGACGGTAAAAGAATGGGTATTCCTGTACTGGATTACGCGTACAACAACGATTACCTGCTCTGGATTCGTCAAGACTGGCTGGACAAGCTGAATATGAAAGCGCCAAAAACCATTGACGAGCTGGAAGCCGTAATGGAAGCCTTCAAAAATAAAAATCCGGATGGACTGGCTCCCGACAAGGTGACACCGCTCAGCATTGGTTTCAAGAAATCCATGAACACATGGATGGGAGATCCATCTTGGATCTTCGGCGCATATGGTGCCTTACCTCAACAATGGAATGTAGGTGCAGATGGAAAACTGGAGTATGGTTCGGTTAATCCAGGCATGAAACAAGGGTTGACGAAGCTGAATGAATGGCTGACAAAAGGTTATATTCCTCAGGAAGCAGCGCTGTGGGATGAAAACAAAACGGCAGAACCGGCCGTTGCAGGTACAGCCGGCATTATTCCCGGTCCATACTGGATGAGCGGATGGCCACTGAATGATACGGTGAAAAACGTTCCAGGTGCAGTCTGGAAACCAATTGAGATCCCAAGTGGTCCTGATGGCAAAGCGATGCGCCATGGTACATCATTTGTCAATGGTGTTACTTTGATCAAGAAAGACATGGAACATCCAGAAGCATTCTTTACGTATCAAAACTATCTGTTTGATAATTATGCAGATCCGAAACCAGGAAGTGAATATGATAACGGTCTGTTTGAAGGTTATGACTACCAACTAGATGCAAACGGAAAACAAAAACGGTATGAAGACATCGATGGCGGGCATGTCAACGTAGTACGTTATTTGCTCGTGCGTGATGGGGCCCGTATTCCGGATGCACAAATGAAAGCTTTGATGAATTTGGCTGATGGCAAAGAGCCGGAAACCAAATTGGAAAAAGATGTAGCCGCGAACTATGGTAAAGAGACACCTAACGCAGCGAAAGTGTTGCTTGAACAGAAAGATATTTCTTTCAAAAACATGTTCACAGGGCCTACAACCAAAACAATGAAATCGAAGCTTGACTATCTGAACAAAATTGAGAACCAAACGTTTAATGAAATTATTTATGGTAAGAGTCCGGTAGATGCGTTTGATACCTTTGTTCAAACATGGAAATCCGGTGGCGGCGATCAGATCACTCAAGAAGTGAACGAGTGGTATGACGGTGTGAAAAAATAAGCGGTTATACGATATGAAAATGTAAAGCCTAAAATGACGCACAGACGATAGAAGTCTGTGCGTTTTTTCTTTTTTTAACGTTGCAGAATGTGTCAAAAACCCTGTGAATCCGTGGTCAAACTGCGTCAGGAGTCCCTCTTTCCGGTACATGTCCAAAGTAGTTGCTTTTGTGCCATTTATATTGCTTTTATGCGCTGTTTGGGGGTGCTGGAAGGTTGATATAATTTGCCTATAGAGCCACTCAGGAGTACTTGAGTAGGAAGAATTACAGGGGGAGCAATCATGAGAACTTTAAAACGAACTTGGCCATTCCACGTAATGCTGCTGCCAGCCATCATCTTTCTGATTATTTTCAGTTATGTGCCTATGGGCGGAATCGTTATGGCATTCCAAGACTACAAACCATGGATGGGCATCAGCGGCTCGGATTGGGTCGGGCTTGATAACTTTAGATATTTATTTGAACGTGATGATAGTTTGCAGGTTATCTGGAATACCCTGATCATCGCAGTACTCAAGCTGATTTTTAATTTGTTTGTCCCGTTTGTGTTCGCCATTCTGTTGAATGAAGTTCGCAAGATGGCCATTCAGCGTACGATCCAGACGTTGGTATATCTGCCTCACTTCTTGTCCTGGGTTATCCTGGGCGGGATTCTGCTTGATCTGTTGTCAACGGGAGGACTTGTGAACCGAGTGCTTGGCACATTTGGCCTTGGACCATACTTCTTCCTTGGAGATAACAGCTTGTTCCGACCAACGATCATTGTGACGGATGTGTGGAAGGAATTCGGGTATAACATGATTGTTTTCCTGGCTGCCCTCGCCGGCATTAACCCGGCGCTGTATGAAGCGGCAGAGATCGACGGAGCAAACCGCTGGAAGCAAACGCTTCACATTACGATTCCGTCGCTTGTACCGATGTTGATGGTCGTTGGAACGTTGGCTTTGGGTAACGTACTCAATGCTGGATTCGATCAGATTTTCAACTTGTACAATCCGCTTGTATATCAATCAGGAGACATCATCGATACATTCGTATATCGCTCGGCGTTGGAAAATGGAGAGATGGGCTTTGCAACCGCGATCGGATTGTTCAAGTCGGTCATTAGTATGGTTCTGATCCTCGTATCCTACAGCCTAGCTAAGAAATACGCCGGATACCGCATATTCTAATCGAATGAACAGAGAAGGAAGGGACTACGATGTATCATAAATCACCATCATATCGCATTTTCAATGTCATCAATATCAGTTTTCTTATTCTGATTGCTATCATGTGTATTGTGCCAATGATTCACGTACTGGCTGTATCGTTCAGTAACAAGGCTGCAGCAGATGCAAATCTGGTCAGTCTCTGGCCGGTAGGGTTCTCCCTCGAAGCCTATAAAAAAACAATGAATAATCCGATCTTCCTGAACTCACTCTGGATTTCACTACTCCGTACCGTCATTGGTACAGGCATTACACTCCTGATAACCTTCCTGGCGGCATATCCGCTGTCCAAGGAAAATAGTGAGTTCAAAGGCAGAACGGTATACTCCTGGATTTTTGTATTCAGCATGATTTTCAACGGCGGTTTGGTACCGTTCTACATGGTTATTCAAAAGATTGGTCTGATGGATTCCTTCTGGGTGCTGGTACTTCCGGGTGCAGTTAATACGTTCCTGGTCATCCTGATGCTTAACTTCTTCCGCGGCATTCCGAAAGAACTGGAAGAGGCGGCACTGATCGACGGAGCAAATCATTTCAGAACCTTGTTCAGCATCTTCCTGCCGATCTCCATGCCTTCCATTGCAACGATTGCACTGTTCAGCATGGTGTTTCACTGGAATTCCTGGTTTGACGGTCTCTTGTACATGAACAATGCGAAAGATTATCCTTTGGCAACCTTCATGCAGACGGTCATTATCAAACGTGATATGAGTACGATGGCGATGAATCCGCAGGAAATGGCAACGATCTCGCAAACAACGGTACGTGCAGCTCAAATTTTTATCGGAAGTGCGCCGATTCTTATTGTTTACCCGTTCCTTCAACGTTTCTTTGTAAAAGGTATGACACTGGGCTCAGTAAAAGGCTGAGCCCCAATCCCTAATCACTGGAGGCTGATATTTTGAATTCATCAACCAATCAACCATTTGTTCTCGGCATGGATGTGTCATTTATGGACGAGATCGAACAGCATGGGGGAACATATCGTGATGTGGATGGCAAAGAGGAAGATTTGCTGACCATTCTCAAACTGAATGATGTGAGTGCGATTCGTCTTCGCATCTGGAATGATCCTGTCGGCGGATACTGTAATCTGGAGCGCACGGTAGAAGTAGCGAAACGAATCAAGGCACAGGGATTACAATTTCTGCTCGATTTTCATTATTCTGACCGCTGGGCCGATCCCGCGAATCAGTGGAAACCGAAAGCATGGGAGAACTTGTCCTATGAACAGCTTAAACTGGCTGTATGCACATATACGGCGGATGTGCTCCGCACATTGAAAGAACACGACGCCTTGCCGGATATGGTTCAGGTTGGTAATGAAATTACGCCAGGCATGTTATGGGATGATGGACGTGTCGGTGGTGAAGAACATGATACAGACGAACAGTGGCAACGTTTTGCGGGGCTTGTGAAGTATGGCATTGCAGCGGTTAAATCCGTTGATCCTTCCATTCAAATCATGATTCATATTGACCGCGGTGGAGACAATGCCGAGAGCCGTAAATTCTATGATCGTTTTGAGGCGTTAGGTGTAGAATTTGACGTCATCGGTCTGTCTTATTACCCTTGGTGGCATGGAACACTGGACGCCTTGCGTGACAATTTGAATGATCTGGCCACACGCTACGGCAAACCAATCAACGTGGTTGAAACGGCATACCCATGGACGCTGGAACAGCCAGAAGGCATCGAATGGATCATGAATCAGGAAGACATGCTGCTTCCAGGTTATCCTGCAACGGTAGAAGGACAAACGCGATATCTGAAGGATATGTTACAGATTATTCGTGAAGTTCCCGGTGGTCTGGGTCATGGATTCTATTATTGGGAGCCTGCGTGGATTCCGAGCAAAGAGGAATGGTCTGTAGGGCACCCGAACAACTGGGGTAATCTGACGATGTTTGATTTTAAAGGTCGCAAGCTTGAATCATTTAAGGCGTTAACTGCGGCGCAAGAACTCAATGTTACGACATTTGTTTAAGAGGCATGCATAAAGTAAATTATCGTAATTCAACAGCAAGGGAGTTTTCATAAATGACGTACAAATTTCCACCCGTAAGTTCCAAAGCCCCGCACATGCTACATGGTGCTGACTATAATCCGGAGCAATGGCTTCGTTATCCAGAGGTACTTGAAGAGGACATTCGTTTGATGAAACTGGCGAAGTGTAATGTGATGTCCATCGGTATTTTCTCCTGGGTATCCCTAGAGCCGGAAGAAGGCGTTTATACATTTGAATGGCTGGATCAGGTGCTGGATCGTTTTGCTGCAAACGGGATTTATGCGTTCCTGGCAACACCAAGCGGTGCTAGACCCGCATGGATGTCGGCGAAATATCCTGAAGTGTTGCGTGTCTCGGAGAATCGAGTTCGTAACCTGCATGGTTTCCGTCATAATCACTGTTACACCTCTCCAGTGTACCGGGAAAAAGTAACGGCGATGAACAGTAAACTTGCGGAACGCTACTCGGATCACCCGGCTGTCATCGGCTGGCATATTTCGAATGAGTTCGGTGGGGATTGTCACTGTGACTACTGTCAGGAAGCCTTCCGCGCCTGGGTTCAAAACAAGTACAAAACGTTGGATGAGTTAAATCACTCATGGTGGACAACGTTCTGGAGTCATACGGTGACGGATTGGAGTCAAGTCGAATCTCCGGCACCACACGGCGAAACTCAGGTTCATGCGATGAATCTGGACTGGCGCCGCTTCGTGACGGATCAGACAGCGGATTTCATCGTTCATGAAACGAAGCCACTCAAGGCGAAAAATCCAAATCTGCCGGTAACGACGAACCTGATGGAATTTTACGGTGGCCTGAACTATTGGAAGTTCGCGGATATTCTAGATTTTCTCTCTTGGGACAGTTATCCAACATGGCATGATGCAGAGGACGATGCGAAACAGGCGTCGCGAATTGCGATGATGCATGATATTGTACGTTCCATTAAAGGTGGTCAGCCATTCCTGCTCATGGAGAGCACACCTAGTTCTACGAACTGGCAGGATGTAAGCAAGTTGAAACGTCCGGGCATGCATCTGTTGTCCTCCTTGCAGGCGGTAGCTCATGGATCAGATAGCGTTCAGTACTTCCAGTGGAGAAAAAGCCGTGGATCCAGCGAGAAGTTACACGGTGCGGTAGTAGACCATGTAGGTACAGAACATACCCGTGTGTTTCAGGATGTGACCGATGTAGGTATAGCACTGCAAAGCATGGAGGATATTGTAGGAACGACGGTTCCTGCTGAAGTCGCGATAATCTTTGATTGGGAAAACCGTTGGGCCGTGAATGATTCCCAAGGTCCACGCAACATCGGGGTGAAATACGAGCAGACAGTAGAAGCTCACTACGAAGCGTTCTGGAAAAAAGGTGTAGCGGTCGATGTCATCGATATGGAAGCGGATCTATCCAAGTACAAAGTGTTAGTAGCGCCAATGCTTTATCTCGTTCGTGAAGGAGTAGGCGAACGGATTGAAAAGTTTGTAGAACAGGGCGGTACATTTGTCGCAACATACTGGTCTGGCATTGTGAACGAGAATGATCTGTGTTTCCTTGGTGGATTCCCTGGTCCGCTTCGTAAAACGCTTGGCATCTGGTCAGAAGAGATCGATGGATTGCATGATCGTGAACTCAATGGAATTATTCCAGCGCAAGGCAATGAACTTGGCCTTACTACAGAGTATGATGCAATCGAGCTCTGTGACCTCATTCACCTGGAAGGTGCAAAATCTCTTGCGGTGTATCGTTCGGATTTCTACGCAGGACGTCCGGCTTTGACAGTGAACGAGCTTGGTTCAGGGAAAGCTTATTATATGGCGGCACGGATGAAAGCACCGTTCTATGATGATTTTTACGGCAAGCTGATTGCAGATCTGGATCTGGAGCGTGGACTGAAATTGGACTTGCCTGCAGGGACTACTGCACATGTACGTACCGACGGTGATTCCGATTATGTGTTCGTTCAGAACTACACCGAGCACGAGAAACAGGTTCAGTTGGACAGTCCGTCGTATACCGATGTACTTAGTGGAGAAGCGGTTGAAGCAAGTCTGGACTTACAGCCTTACGACATTCGGGTATTGCGCAGAGCGGCGAATCGCAAGTAAGTAAGTTTAACGGGAGATATGAATAGGGCATTGGAGTTTATCGGAAGCATGAGCCTTAGGTATGCATTGGGATAAACGAACGAATGTTACACATAGAGAGACATTAAAATGGATTGTCTTGGGCCTTCAAACAGGTGCCAAGACAATCCATTTTATTTTGTCTCTTGTGGGACTTGAGGGCTTTTTTTGGACAAGATAAAGGATAATCGTGTCCACGTAGCGAAGACAAACACGTAACTTGTCAACTTAAGACTTTCATTGTCTGGGAGGAATTGAAATGAATCAGAGAAATCTGGACGGCAACAGCATTATTATACGGCTGGAAATGACAACGAAAGATATCAAGTTTGGTGAGGTGGCCTCGGCCATCTCGGAAGCTGGAGGAGACATTATTGCCATCGACGTCATTTCGACCAATCAGGATGTCAGTGTGCGCGACTTGACCGTCGCGGTCACCGATTCACAGGATAACAGCAAAATTATAGAAGCAGTACGCCAGCTTAAAGGCGTGTCCATCGTTAACGTATCGGATCGTACATTCCTGCTGCATCTGGGCGGCAAAATTGAAGTTACACCAAAGACACCCATTCACAACCGGGAAGATCTTTCCCGTGTGTACACACCGGACGTGGCTCGGGTATGTTCCGCTATATCAGAGGAGCCAGGGAAAGCTTTTTCATTAACGATTAAACGTAATACTGTTGCAGTTGTTTCAGATGGCAGCGCAGTGCTTGGACTCGGCAATATTGGTCCTCGTGCAGCCATGCCGGTGATGGAAGGTAAGGCGATGCTGTTTAAACAATTTGCAGGTGTGGATGCGTTCCCGATCTGCCTGGATACACAGGATACCGAAGAGATCATTCGCACCGTGAAAGCGATATCACCTGCTTTTGGCGGCATTAATCTGGAGGATATTTCTTCCCCGCGTTGTTTTGAGATCGAACGCCGGTTGAATGAAGAGCTCGATATTCCGGTATTTCATGATGATCAGCATGGTACAGCGGTTGTACTGTATGCAGGTCTGATCAATGCGCTTAAACTGGTTGGCAAGTCGATCGAGAATGTGAAAATTGTCGTGTGCGGCATTGGGGCAGCGGGTGTAGCTTGCAGCAATATCCTATTATCTGCAGGTGCGAAGCGACTAATCGGTGTGGATCGTGATGGTGCAATCGTACGCACGAATTCGTATGAGAATGAGGTATGGACCGAATATGCGGCACGTACTAATCCTGATCTGGAGAAAGGTTCCCTGCGTGAAGTCATTCGAGATGCCGATGTATTCATTGGTTTATCGCGTGGCAATCTGTTAACGCGTGAGGATGTACAGACGATGGCAGACAATCCCATTGTATTTGCGATGGCGAACCCTGTACCTGAGATCATGCCTGCTCTGGTTGAAGATATTGTTGCGGTCATGGCAACTGGACGCTCGGATTATCCGAACCAGATTAATAACGTGCTTTGTTTCCCAGGCATGTTCAGAGCTGTTCTCGATTGCCGGGCAACGGAAATTAACGAAGAGATGAAGCTGGCTGCTGCTCAGGCGATTGCTTCTTCCATCTCGGATGAAGAGCGTACACGTTATTACATTATTCCGAGTGTATTTAACGATAAAGTGGTTAAATCGATGCGCAGTCGTGTCATTGAAGCGGCAATCAAAACGGGAGTGGCAAGACGTGTGCCACGGGAGCAGGCGCGTGAAGGTGGAGAATCCTGATGACTTCCGATTTACCTAATATGACTTCGGATTTACCTAATGCATCTGAGCAATCGCATCATCCGGTGAAGGAATCCATTTTGTGCGAGGCCCGTGCTTTTGTGCAGGAAGATGCTTCCCGGCATGCCGATGGACACGACTGGACTCATATTGAGCGCGTCACCAGACTTGCAGCCAGATTGGCTCATGACGAAGGCGCTGACCCGTTTATCTGTGAACTGGCTGCGCTACTGCATGATGTACCAGACGAGAAGCTTAATGATAGTCTGGAGGCAGGCATGGTGAAGCTGCACGCGTGGCTGGATTCGCAGCCGCTTGCTCCAGCAGCACGTGAAGCGGTGGTGAACATCATCAGCACGATCTCGTTTGCAGGCGGTCAAGGAGCTGCGCTCAGTTCTCTTGAAGCTCAGGTCGTGCAGGATGCAGACCGGCTTGATGCACTGGGTGCAATCGGCATTGCCCGTACCTTTGCATTTGCCGGCGCCCGCGGGCGAGAAATGTACGATCCTTCACTTCTGCCGAGGGAGCAGATGACCCGTGAGCAGTATCGCAATGAGCGCAGCACAACGATTAATCATTTTTACGAAAAGTTGTTCAAACTCAAAAATCTGATGAACACGTCCTATGGCAAGGAACTGGCGCAGCAACGTCATGAGTATATGGTGCAGTTTGTGGAACAGTTCAAGCAGGAATGGGAAGGTACAGATGATTAAAAGTGAGCAACAGCTGGTAGTCGGCTGGTCTGCTAATGTAAGGAATAATGTTATTTTGAAGCATGCCATCTCTAATCAGAGACGGTGTGCTTTTTATATTTTTCAAATTGCAGATGTGGGTTATATTACGTTTCGAGTGGTTTGTTCGTATGGACAATGAATGTAACCCTTTAATGGGAGAACAACAATATGGGCTACTGGAAGCGCACTATGAAAGCGGAAAATATAATGTTATTGTCACACTTCAGGACTTTAGAAAAGGAAACAGGATAAGTATATACGGACTAGTTGCAACTCCTTCAAATCCTGACGTCAGTAAACATTACTTATTAGAGGGTGGTAACCAATATAGAGTAGCTATCGCAACTTTGGCTAGTGGTTGGGGATACCTTTTTAATTACATACCTTAACAATCTTCATCATTATAAACACCAGAATATCGTTCTAGTAACAGCTCTTCTTCTATTTGCAACGAAAATAAGTTTCAGACAGAAACTGTTATGTTTTTTATGCAGAGAAAGAAACAAGCTGACCAATCATCAGGTCAGCTTGTTTGAATTCAGGAAATTTGTTCGTTTAATTGGGAAAAAAAATCTATTTTCTGAAGCAACACCTATGATTTTTTATCTTTCATAGCCTTGTATAAATCAATGCCTAAAATTAGTGCCAATATAAATGTGGAAAATAACAAGGGTTTTATATAGCCAGAACCAAAAATGAAAAAACTAGCGAAGTAGTTAACTATAAAAACCATAACGTATCTCCACACCATATAGTACACCTCTTCTGTTGAAATTAGAACCAAGGAACCAATGAAGTTCCACGTCTCGTGTCTACATCATATGCTCCACCAGTATTGTTCGAATTTTTGGTAATACGTGTTTGTTTCCGAATTTCATAATCACCGTATACTGTACCATTGGAATCAACAAATCCTGGTCCCATTGTACGATAATGGTAAGTAATAAAAGTATACAAGTCTTCCGTATTATTATTAATAAAATAGTAGGCCGCGTAGCCACCTGCAGCAACAGCCACAAGTTCTTTCCATGGTGTAGCTATGTTTTTGGCATAGGCTGTAAAAGCGGCTACAAAAGCTGTCTTTGTAGCTCCTGAAAACTTTTTACTGCCTGCAAAATTATAGTTTTTTAGAGACTGCCATGCACTGGGATAAGTGGCCATTGCACTTTGAAGATTTACATCAGTTCTAAATGATGCAATAAGAAGTTGATTTACTCTATTTCTATTGGTCTCAGATTTATCAGATATAATAATTGTACCATCTGAAACTGCGTAGTCAATGTTATTGGACTCCAATATACCTGTAATTCTCTCATCAATCATAGGGATAATGGGTTCTTTTGTTTCGGATTGTGCAGAAATAACAGGAGCAACGACAGATACTATTAAGATTAAAGACAAAAATATCAAAGTGATTTTTTTCATTCTTTACCTCCAGTAGATCAGTATTCTGTTTTCTTAATGATAAAATAATAATAAACCTCACAAAACTTCTAAGATATTCCTCCTCTCGATTTAATGAATTAACTATATTTGGATATTGCTATGATTACAATATAAGCTCATATTAAATAGAAAATTTGGTTCTTATGATCCATAAAATGATAAAGAATCCTAAATTTCTGTTTTGTTTTGTGGATCTTTTTGTTGAGAAATGTCGTTTGTAATCATCTTTTTAATGTAACTTGTCAGTACTGAACGAAAGTGAAAGAAGTATTCAGATAATAAGTGCTTTTGGGAATTCCCCTGATTCACTGTCCTTATTGGCCCCACGTATAGAGACCTACATATCCGAAGCTTTTTTGTGGAGGCAGGAAATTCAGGGGGAAATGGGTTAAAGCTTTACAATCGCAAATCAGTTAGTAGGTCCAAAAAGGGTAAGATGAAGGAAGAAACACAATGAACGCTAGTAAATCGGTAGAACTAATCGGGGGATCACCAAAGATTGGGACGATGGTGCGTAGCCTATTCGATCGCCTCAGTTCTGGTCCTAATGATGCGGCATCAGCTTCGTATGCTTCACAAGGGGGAACGTGAGATAAACTCGATGGATTGGCTTATCTGAACGAGATTCGAGCGTAGGTCCGTTAGAGCTGGATGAGAGATTGACGCAACCTTCGTAGGCGCAAGCGGTATTCATTAGAGCGACGCTCTAAGCTCGATCCGAATGTGATGGCTGGGATAGACTGGAGGAAGAAAAACAATGGCCGTGAAGCCGGGAACATTCGGGCAAATGCAATTGCGCCGGGCGGTGTTAACACAAATATCCAGACAACAATTACCGCGCTACATCCACTGGAAATTGCAGATATTTTCGATGTAGGACCAGGCAAGCTTGCCGAACCGGAGGAAATTGCACGAGTGGCCTTGTTCCTTGGTTCGAATGATTCCACCTTTGTTAACGGGGATGTTATTAAAGCGGACGGCGGCTGGACGGCTCGTTAAACAAGTGTCTGTTCGTCGGAAGTTAACATTGACTGAATAAACAAGAATAAGCTCCATCCTTTTGCATGTTTTGGGTTAAATTATGCTCAGAACACCTGCACAAGGATAAAGTTTTTTTGTGTTTCGAATACGTTCACTGAACTGGGAATAGCAAAGCCTAAGCTCCCATGGTACAATAAATCGTTCTCCTGAACTCATTCGGGCAAAATAAGAAATATGGGGTAATAATGAACATGATCATCATCAAATGTAAACGAGCAGGTCAAGGAAAAGGAGGGAGATGCCATGTCATTTGGAGCACGTGTACTTAAGACAGGTATAGCGGTCACGCTGGCTTTATATCTGAGCAGTCTGTTTCTGAATCCGCAATCTCCCGTGCCTGCCGCCATCGCAGCGATATTTGCCATGCAGCCTTCCATCTATCGTTCGTGGAAATATTTCCTCGATCAGTTGCAGACGACCACACTGGGTGCAATTGTAGCCTTACTGGGTGGTATGGTGCTGTCCAACGAGCCTATTGCCGTGGGCTTAATTATTGTGCTGGTTATTATGATCTGTCTTAAATTAAATATGGGTGAAACTGTGGGGCTGACACTTGTCACGGTGGTATCGATTATGGAAGCTTCAGGAGATTGGCACTTTGCGCTGAATCGCTTCTTGCTAACCCTTGTGGGCATTATATCAGCTTTCCTGATTAATATCTCGGTGTTTCCTCCTAAACCGAAGGTACAGTTTGTGAAGCAGATTCAGAGTGTGTTTAATGGCATGTCACTGCTGCTTCGTACATCAATCTCTGATGAGATTAAAGAGGTTGTTTTCCGGGAAGAAAAAAGCAATCTGGGCGGTTCGATCAAGTCTTTATCTGACAAGTATCATCTGTTTGAAGAAGAGCAGAAGAAGATGAAACGTGCCAAATTCAGCAAGACCCGTCAGATGGTCGTATATAAACAAATGCTGTTAAGTTTGCAAAAAGGATACGATGTACTGGACTCCGTAGAACGTCACTACTTTCAGGCACAGCGAACACCGGAAATGGATCTGTTTTTTGATACCCATCTTGAACGGGTGATTAAATTTCATGAGCATGCCTTGCTCAAATTTGAAGACAAACTCAAACCAAATGGTGAAGAGGCTGCACAGTTTGTAACCGAGAATGATCATTTTATGGAACAAGCCATTACGCAGTTTGATGTCGATCAAGACGGCATGTTAAGGTTATCGATTGTGGCCGCAGCGATATACGATTACGGATATCAGCTGGAACGGTTGAATCGGTTGGCAGACCATGTGCACACTTCAAGTGAAGATAAAGAGTCACATGACCACATGCTGAACTGGCTGAAATGGCCCTAGATGGCAAAATAAGATACAATATAGGTAATATAAAGCCCGGACAGTAACGTCCGGGTTGTTTGGTCTATCGGTGAATGCAAGTGACGTGAATCGATGAGAATCGATAGGAATGAATGGGAACGATGATAACCATTATGAATGAACTGAGGGGTAGAAATGGAGATCAAGCAGTTGGATGCAGAACTCATGGAATGGTTAAGCGGAAGCGATTTGGAGAACAAGCAGCATGAAGCGATGCAGTTGCTAACCGTAACTGACGGACAGTGGCCTCATCTGGCGATGATCAGCATGGGAGAAGTTATCGCAATAAGTCCTAGTTGCCTTCGGTTGGCGCTCTGGCAAGGGACACAAACGAGTATGAATATGATGGAAACGGGTAAGGCTACGTTAATTGCGGTGCATGGACAGCGGATATTGCATGTTCGGCTTGAAGTCCGTTTACTTCCTGAACTCGTGGACACGATTCACCCGCGAGATCGGTATGAGTGTAACATCCTTCATATACGGATCGATCAGGCGCCATATGCAGAAATCACGTCAGGCATTACGTTTCAATTAAAAGATCAAACGGGTGCATTGGCACGCTGGACTTCAACTATTGAGGACTTGAGAATGTAGAGGGAAATGCGCATGTTGTGGTTAATACTGTGTGACGAGGTATAAGTACCAGATCATTTAACCACACGACAAGAACACACAAGTGAAAATAACAAATAACGTCTCCGCTTGCATCGGGACGTTGTCGCTGGTACAATATAAAATGGTTTTCAGAAAATTAGAATTAATTAACATAAAATTAAAATGTTTACTTTCTAATAATTATACCATTGCCTTTTCGGGCTTGTCAAATGGATATTCGAAGACACAATCCGGGGAAAGAGAGGCGCATAACATATGAGTAATGAGCAACAGTGGAACCAGGAACAGGAGCGGGTGAACACCGTGACTGATCAGATTGAGCGCAAAATCGCTACACTGGAGGAAGAGGTCGGCTCCTTCCGGGACGAAGTGGTCGGGATGCGTAAGGACTTCTGGGATGAGGTGACGATGAACTTTAGTGAAGCCGATGATGTCGGGGAGACGTCAACGAGTATGCGGCAACAATCGCAGGTTTTGTCCGATCGTGAACGAAGTCATCTGAATACAGCTGCGGCTTTGGATAAAATGAAACGACTGCATCATTCACCTTATTTCGGACGAATTGATTTCAAGGAGGATGGATACCCGGACTCGGAACGTATCTATCTGGGCATTGCATCCCTACTGGATGAGAAGGAGGAGTCCTTCCTGATCTACGACTGGCGTGCACCGATCTCCAACCTGTACTACGATGGTGCACCTGGACCGATCTCTTACCGTACCCCAAGCGGTGAGATTAGTGGAGAGATCGAGATGAAACGTCAATTCGTCATTCGGGATGGGCGTATCCGGTTCATGTTTGATACAGGGGTAACGATCGGAGATCAGCTGCTTCAGGCTGTGCTCAGCCGAACATCTGATGCACAGATGAAGAGTATTGTGGCAACGATTCAGAAGGAACAAAACCGAATTATTCGTAATGATCGGACACGCATGTTGATTGTTCAGGGCGCAGCAGGAAGCGGCAAAACCTCTGCCGCTCTCCAGCGAGTCGCGTATCTTCTCTATAAATACCGCGAGCATCTTCAAGCGGATCAGATGGTTCTTTTTTCGCCAAACCCGATGTTTAACAGTTATGTATCTACGGTACTTCCAGAGCTTGGGGAAGAGAATATGTTGCAGACGACGTTTCAGGAGTATCTGGAACGCCGTTTAGGGCGGGAATATCAGCTTGAAGACCCATTTATTCAGCTGGAATATGTGCTCACAGGAACGGAGGAACCTGGTTACGATGCACGAATGTCCGGTATACGGTTCAAGTCCTCTGCATCATTCCTGAAGGTGATCACACGTTATAAGGAGAGCATGTTAACCGGAGGCATGAAATTCAAGCCGGTTCGTTTTCAGGGCAAGGCGATTGTGGATGCGGAAGCGATGTCAGCGAAATTTTACAGCTTCGGTTCATCTGTCAAGCTAGTTAGCCGGCTGGAACTGTTGCGGGATTGGTTGCTTAAGGAGCTCTCGACGTTTGGTAAAGGGGAACTGAACGCACCGTGGGTTGATCAGCAGCTTGATCTGATGGAACCGGAAGATTTGCAGCGAGCTTACCAACGCTTGAAACGCAAACAAAAGGGGAAATCCCATACGTTTGATGATTTTCAGCAGGAAAGAGAAATTCTGGCGAGAATGGTGGTCAGTGACAGGTTGAAGCCTTTGCGCAAATGGATCAAATCACTGCGTTTTGTGGATATCCGTCAGTTGTATGCAAACTTGTTCGAGGATCAGGCACAGATGGTTCGTCTGCTTGACAGAGAGCCTTTGCCTGCCCACTGGGAAGAAATCTCGACCATGACGCTGCGCAGATTAAAGGTACAGGAGCTGGCTTACGAGGACATTACGCCGTACCTGTATTTGCGCGAACTGCTGCTAGGATTCCATATTAATTCGAACATCCGCCATGTCATTATTGATGAAGCGCAGGATTACTCTGCCTTCCAGCTCTCTTTTATGAAGAGACTATTTCCACACGCGAAAATTACGGCTCTTGGTGACTTTAATCAGGCTATTTATGCCCATTCATCCGTACTCAGCGGCACTGGACCATTAAGTGACTTATACGGGCCAGAGAACACGGAGGTTATTGTGCTGACACGCAGTTACCGCTCTACGATGGAGATTGTGGAATTTACGCGGGGCATGGTTCCTGGTGGGGAGGAGATCATTCCGTTTAACCGAAATGGAGAGAAACCTAAAGTCATCGTGACCTCTGATCCAAAGCAGCATGTGGAGCAAATTACGGCAGATCTTCATCATCTGATACAGGAGGGTTATGAATCCGTAGCTGTCATCTGCAAGACGGCGGAAGAAAGCCAGGAAGTTCACGCCCTACTCAGTAAAAAGCTGGATAAGGCTCCCAAGCTGATCAAAAAAACAACACTGGCTTTTGAACAAGGCGTTCATGTAATCCCGGCTTATTTGGCGAAAGGTGTGGAGTTTGACGCGGTCTTAATCTATAATGGCTCCGCTGATGCCTATTCCCGTGAACAGGAACGCAAGCTGTTCTATACCGCCTGTACCCGGGCGATGCATTTGCTACATGTATATTCTTTAGGGAAACCAAGTCCATTTATCACCTCACAATCAGAAGAGTGGTACGAGATGAAAGATATCCCTGCTACTCGTGTAGAGTAAAAAGAGGACGAATCCGAGCAGTATGTTGCTGTGAATTCTTTTGTGTAAGGTGAGGTCAGCCAGACATGTTCTGGTTGACCCTTTTTTGTGTATGCTATGAAGAGAAACTTGCTAACAATAGTGACATGCGCAGACATATCTTAGTTGTTATTGATAAATAAGGTGAATCTCCTTGTGCATGTATTCAATAGATGTAATTTTTCTTTACACATGAAGCGCAGACTCATATAATCGTAACAATCTATTTTTTGGAGCGTTGCATGATGATGGGGGAAAAATTCATTGTATGAGTAATCCATACTCTAATTTTGGGAGCAGGCAACGGAACAGGGAATCTAATGAAGGAGGCAGGTAACATTGAAAAAAACAGGATTTGAGCGGCCGCTGATGGCCGATTGCGTACCGGATCTGGTCGCTACAGCCCGAGGAGATATGAAGGCAAGTTTGGTGATTCGAGGCGGCACTTTGGTGAATGTGATCTCGGGGGAAATTCTGCCGGACATGTCTGTCGCTGTGCAAGGTGCACGAATTGCGTATGTGGGCAGAGATGTAAGCCATACGATCGGAGAGCATACCCGCATTATTGAGGCAAATGGAAAGTATATTGCTCCGGGACTGTTAGACGGTCATTGTCATATTGAGAGCACACAGATGAAAGTATCCGAGTTCGCAAGAGCAGTACTGCCTTCGGGAACGACTGGCGGCTTCTTTGATCCACATGAAATTTCCAATGTGCTTGGGCTTAAAGGATTGCGGCTTATGCTCGATGAAGCACGTACCACACCAATGGCGGCTTATATGCAAGTAGCATCATGTGTACCTTCCACTCACCCAGGGCTGGAGACTACAGGAGCTTATATTGGGCCGGAAGAGGTAGCAGAGGCACTATCATGGGGACCGGACATGATCGGCCTGGGTGAAGTGATGAACTTCCCGGGAGTGGTGTATGGGGATGAAACGATGATCGGGGAGATTCAGGCGACTCTGCGCGCCGGCAAAGTGGCAGATGGACATTTCACTTGGGCCTCGGATGACTGGCGTCTGCCTGCTTATGCGGCGAGCGGTGTGACAGGAGATCATGAGTGTGTTACGAAAGAAGATGTGGTGGAGCGCTTGCGGCTTGGGATGTATGCGAAGATGCGCCAGGGTTCTGCATGGCATGATGTTGCCGAGACGATTAAAGCATGTACGGAGCTTGGACTCGATACCCGGCGAATGATGCTGGTGACCGATGATCGCAGCTCGGAATCATTGCTGAAAGAGGGCCACATGGACTTTGTCGTTCGACTGGCCATTTCCCAAGGGGTGAAGCCTGTAACAGCATTCCAGATGGCTACGATTAATACGGCAGAACGTTTTGGTGTGGCGCGTGATATCGGAGCGGTGATTCCGGGTAACATTGCCGATATTATTTTGTTAGACGGACGCCTTGCGGATGTACGTGTAGGCACAACGATTGCTGCCGGGCAAGTCGTAGCAGAGAACGGTAAAATGACCGCCGTGTGGGACACGTTCACTTATCCAGAGGAAGCGCTAAACACAGTGAAGCTGGAAGCGAATATTCAGCCACAGGATCTGGAACTGTCTGCACCCATTGTGGATGGGACGATAGGCGCACGCATTATCCATGTGACGGAGAATCATGTGGAAACGAAGGAGAAGCATGTACAAGTGAATGTGCAAGCTGGCAAGGTGGTTCTGCCTGCCGCAGGTGAGGTATGCAAAATCGCTGTGCTGGAACGCCATAAACAAACGGGAAATCGCGCAGTGGCACTGGTCGGCGGGATCGGATTCAATTCGCCAGCCGCCATAGCCATGACGGTAGCCCACGATAGTCATAATCTGCTGATCATCGGGAACGATGATACACTTATGGCAGAGGCCGGCAATCGTGTCATCCGTATGCAGGGCGGTGTAGCTGTTGTAACACATGCAGGTGTAACGGAATTTCCTCTTCGGATCGCCGGGCTGATGTCGGTAGAACCCTTCGAAGTGGTAGCGGAACAATCAGCAGCCGTCAGCGAAGCACTGCAATCGGCAGGATGTACGTTGAACAATGCGTTTATGACCTTATCGCTGCTGGCGCTGGTCGTTATTCCTGAACTGCGCTTGTCTGACATCGGGCTGGTGCGCATCTCTGCAGACGGAATTGAACGGGTCTCTCTGTTTGATGAACCAAATGCGGATTAAGCAGGTGAATTACAGAATGAAAGAATATAGATGAATGAATATCAAATGATCATTGCAAGCCACGCCGCCTTCGGGCGGTTTTTTGTTTTGGAAAAGAAAACGCTTCCTAGGTCTACAGAATCGAAGTGTTAAAAGAAAATATAGACTGAAGTCGTAACTTGGATTTTGATTTTTACATATAATATTAAATTTTGTGACTTTTGGACTATATATTCAGAACTATGAATTCCCGAAATAAGTTATATGATTCTTTCGTCGTGAGTCTTAAAGGTGATGTTGCGTATAAAAGCAGTTTGAATTCATCGTACTTCCATAATAGTGCAAAAATTGATTCATAAACGACATCCTTTCACCCGGATTTATACGTAAGAGCTGCCATAACTTCAAGGGAGTGTACAAATATGAAAACCAAAAAAGAACTTCGTTTTATTCTGCTGATGAGTTGTCTAGTACTGTGTTTAAGTACAGCCTGTTCTACACGAGTGGATGCGGTAGGTTCGGTAGAACCGGTGGACAGTTATGCCACAATACATGGGAAGCTGGATCGGCCCGTGCGGGGGACGTGGGTATGGGATACGACTCAAATCCGAAATAATGCGCAGGGTATTTTAAGTTTTGCTAAGGATAACAACATTAATACGATCTATCTGCAGATGAACCGGGATATTAAAATTCCTGAATATAAGAACTTTATCCGGCTTGCACGGGCTCAAAATATCGCTGTGGATATCATGGACGGACGTTCCGCTTGGGGACTATCCGAGAGTCGGGAACAGATTGCTTCCTTTATGGACTGGATTGAAGCTTATCAAGCACAGGCACTGGCTAATGAGAAATTTGCAGGCATTCATCTGGACATTGAACCTCATGTGCATCCCCAGTGGAAGATCAATCAAGCCAGCGTCATTACGCAGTGGCAGGGGAATGTGAATTATATTGTAGACCGTGCATCACGTATGAAGATGCCTGTGGCCGCTGATCTGCCGTTTTGGCTGGACAATTACAAAATTCCGGGTTCAACGATGGCGGTAAGCAGCTGGATGATCCGCAAATTTGATTCCATTACGATTATGGCTTATCGGGATACAGCTGCCGCCATCTACAATGTGGCAAAAGACGAACTTATCGATGCGGCTTCTGTAGGTAAGAAAATATCGATTGCGGTGGAAACGAAGCAAAGCAAGGAAGGTGACTTTATTACCTTTTATGAAGAGGGAGACGCCTACATGGAGGAACAGTTGAAGCTGGTAGAGAAAATGGCGAGTGCTCACACTTCCTTTAATGGTTTTTCTGTACATGAGTATTCTTCCTGGAAGACGTTAAGAAAGTAGAGCAAGAAATGGCAAGCTTGTCTTGAGAGAATAGAAATTAGAAAGAAAGAATACTTAAAGAGAGCCATCAAAGAATAGGCTTAACGTAATAAAAAGGTGCTTGCAGCGTACTTTCTGTAGGTACCTTTTATTGATCTTTTTATGAAGCATCATTCGATCCAAGAGATTTCTTGGTGTTAACGCTATCGTTCCGATTGTGATCTTCCTACATTAAACGATCTGAGTCTCTGTGAACGCAGCAGGCGCAAGTGTCACGTTTTTGGAAAACATTTTACGATACTGGGACGGGGTTGTGTTCTTATGCTTCTTAAAGGTGGTAATGAAATAACTCAGATGTTCGAATCCAACATCCATAGCGATATCCACAATCTTATGATCCGTATTCTCAAGCTGTGCGCAGGCCTGCTGCACCCGATAATAATTGATGTAATCGACAGGGCTCTTCTGCACCAACTGTTTGAAAAAACGACAGAAATGTCCCTCGCTCATATTGGCTTCACCCGCCAGGTCTCTCAGCTTCAGCGGTTCAGGATAACGCTTGTGAATGTAACTGAGCACTGATTTTAGACGCTCCATCTTATCCGCTGTTCCCCCGTTAACTGCACCTTTGGGCGGAAGTACCTTTCGCTGTTCAAACATGCGAGCAAGCATGAGATAAAGATAGGCTTTTGTAGATATCTCACAAGTCTCTGTTCCGCTCGCGTGATCTGAGAAGATGCGCTTGAGGTAGGCCAGAACCTCTGAACCCCAGGCTTCATCAGCCGTGATGTGATAGGGGAGCTGTATACTTTTTCGCAAAATAGGTCCAATAAACTTCTCCTGCACCGCATCAAACGTATGACTACCGAGCAGATCCGAATGAAACACAATGGAAGAAAATATACAAGGCTCATCGCCTATCAGATATCCTGCATGAATCTCACCTCGATGAATAAAAACAGCCTCGCCCGCCTTAACCTCAACTCGGTTCATGTCAATTTGAAACACAGCAGCTCCTTGCGTCACCATCGTAAACTCCATCTCATCGTGCCAATGGCAATCCAGAATGCTGTCCCCATTTAATTGTTGAATGTCTGGGTACACACTAACCGGGTACATAGCGTTGCCGTGAATCCGATCTTCCCGTAAATGTTCCCGTTCCATCATGGAACCTCCCTATGCATATAAATAGATGTAATCGTTTGCAATTTATTTTAGAAACTCACCCTAATCACGTTCAAAATATCAAAATAATGATATAAACGATCAAAATACAAGAAGAAATTCGTCATTGATATCAATATCATTATAGTATAACCGAAGGAGGTAATCCAAGATGAAATTTACCGATGGCTACTGGCAGATCCGTGATGGATATCATGTTCAAAATCCGGCGGATATTCGAGATATTGTACAAAAGGGTGATTCCTTTACTGTATATGCAGCAACCAAACGCATTGAGCGCAAAGGCGATACACTGAACGGAACGCTGCTCAAAGCAACCTACAGCTCCCCAATGCCTGATGTTATTCGTGTGCAATTGAACCACCATAAGGGCAAAGTTAATCCAGGTCCCGAGTTTGCACTGAACACGCTGAATACCGATGTGCAAATTACCCGGGATGAGAACGGTGCAGAGCTGAAAAGCGGAAATCTTCGTGTAACCGTGAACAAAACAAAAGGCTGGGATATCGGCTTCCATTATAATGAAAAACGCCTGACTGGCAGCGGCTGGAGAGGTCCGGCGTACATTGAGTCAGCATCAGAAGGTACGTTCTTCCGGGAACAACTGGAGCTGGGCGTGGGCGAGTATGTCTATGGCCTTGGTGAACGCTTCACTCCGTTTGTGAAAAATGGTCAGGTTGTGGATATCTGGAATGAGGATGGCGGTACAAGCAGTGAGCAGGCCTACAAGAACATACCGTTTTATCTGTCGAACAAAGGGTACGGCGTATTCGTCAACCATCCTGAGAAGGTATCCTACGAAATCGCTTCCGAGAATGTATCGAAAGTGCAGTTCAGTGTGCAGGGTGAGACGCTCGAGTACTTCATTATCGGCGGTGCTAATCCGAAGGAGGTGCTGGATAACTACACCAAGCTCACAGGTAAACCGGCTCTTCCACCAGCATGGACATTTGGTCTGTGGCTGACGACTTCGTTTACTACAGATTATGATGAAGCGACCGTTAATCATTTTGTTGATGGCATGGCTGAGCGTGATCTGCCGCTTTCCGTGTTCCACTTTGACTGCTTCTGGATGAAAGAATATCAATGGTGTGACTTTGAATGGGACAAAGATATGTTCCCTGATCCGGAAGGTATGTTGAGACGGTTGAAGGACAAGGGACTCAAAATCTGTGCCTGGATCAACCCGTATATTGCCGAGAAATCCATTTTGTTCGATGAAGGCATGGAAAAAGGATATCTTGTCAAGACAGCCGATGGAAGTGTATGGCAGTGGGATAAATGGCAAGCGGGCATGGGCCTTGTAGATTTCACCAACCCTGAGGCGACTGCATGGTACAAAGGCAAGCTGAAAGGTTTGATCGACCAAGGCGTGGACTGTTTCAAGACGGATTTCGGAGAAAGAATTCCGACCGATGTTGTGTATTATGACGGTTCCGATCCGGTGAAAATGCACAACTACTACACCTTCCTGTACAACAAAGCGGTATTTGATGTGCTTGAAGAAAACCTGGGTAAAAACGAAGCGGCTCTTTTTGCTCGTTCGGCAACCGTGGGTGGTCAACAATTCCCTGTACACTGGGGTGGCGATTGCTCGTCCAACTATTCGTCCATGGCAGAATCACTGCGCGGCGGATTGTCGCTCGGTCTTTCCGGGTTTGGCTTCTGGAGCCATGACATCAGCGGATTCGAAGCGACAGCCGAGCCGGATGTATATAAACGCTGGGTACAGTTCGGGTTACTTTCTTCACACAGCCGTCTGCATGGAAACGAATCGTATCGTGTGCCGTGGTTGTTCGATGAAGAGGCAGTCGATGTTGTGCGTGACTTTACGAAGCTGAAGCTCAGTCTAATGCCGTATCTGTTTAATTCTGCGGTAGAGTCCTCTGTACAGGGGTTGCCTATGATGCGGGCGATGGTGCTGGAGTATCCCGACGATCCGACATGTGCGACACTTGACTTACAGTACATGTTTGGGGATTCTATCCTGGTTGCGCCAATCTTCAATAAAGAAGGTGACGTTCGTTATTACCTGCCAGAAGGAACATGGACCAATTATCTGACAGGGGAAAAAGTTCAAGGTGAGCGCTGGATCAGTGAAAATCATGACTTCAAAACACTGCCAATGATGATCAAACCGAACAGTCTGATTGCGGTAGGTGCTGTGAATAACAAGCCGGATTATGATTTTGCGGACAACGTATCTTTGCATTTGTTTGAACTTGCCGACGGACAGACTACACAAGCGGTTGTTGTAAATCAAAGTGCTGAGCGTGAGTTGCAAGTGACCGTCACACGCAGCGGTTCGAAGCTGGAAGTTCGTGCCGAAGGTGCAGGCAAGCCATGGCAAATCGTGCTTCGGGGCATTGATTCCGTATCCAGCGTGGATGGCGGATCACAAGAAGCTGGCGAGCAAGGCATTATCGTAACGGCATCAGCAGGTGCAAGCAAGCTTACAATCGAGCTGTAACATGTTAGAATAGACCATAAAGGGACGGTGCCTGGAGGCGCCGTCTGTTTGTTTATATATAAGGGATTAGAATATTGGATAGTACTTTCGAGGAGAGAACGGAAAGAGGGGAACAATGTGGCACACCAACCAAATCAACACCCAGATAAACAACAGCATCCAAATCAACACCAAGATCAAAAACTAAATTCGGGCTTACATAGCCCAATATCAGCGAAAGTGTTGCATGCTCTGGTGCATCGACATTTTGGAGATCACGTTGTCGTAAAACAGTTTGGACTGCTGCAAGGTGGTCTGTTTAATACGACGTATCGCATCCAACTGGAACATACGGCGATTACGGACGTCATTTTGCGCCTTGCACCGGAGGGTGTACAACCACTGCAACTGACAAACGAAAATGGTGGGGTGACAACCGAGTGTGATCCGTTATTTTCGTTTGAACGCAAAATGATGGCCGCGGAACCAACGATCTATGAGTATTACCGCAAAGCAGGCATTCCCACAACCGAAGTGTTGGCTTGTGATGACAGCGCTCAGGATGTTCGGCGAACGTATATGTTTATGGCATTTATCCCAAGCGTGCAACTCGATCATGCGTCTATCGAAGAGAAGGACAAAACTCATTTGTATACCCAATTAGGCATGTACACAGCCGCAATGCATCGGATCGAAGGGGCATCATTCGGTTGGCCTCAGGCGGATGGTGCGATTCGCGGATCGGAACACTGGTCTGAGGTGTTGTTGGCAATAGCTGATGAAACAAGTAAAAAGGCGGCTCAAATAGGGTTTATGCCTGGCGTAGGGGAAAAGATTATGGCAATTTTCAAGCAAAATAAAGCTCTTTTTGATCAAATCAAGCAACCTGTGCTTGTCCATAATGATTTATGGGCAGCGAATGTGCTTGTGCACGGTGAACAAGGGGAAATGAGTATTGCTGCAGTTATTGATGGAGACCGCTCTATGTTCGCTGATCGGGAATATGAGGCCATCCTCAACACGGATTCTGTTGCGTTTCACGCAGGTTACGGTCGTCCCCTAGAATCATCACCAGCAGGGCATGCGCGCCGGCTAGCGTATCGTATATTGTCGTCTTATTTTAATGCCTACGTTCATCAGCATCAGGTAGACCAACCGGAAGATGGACGGATATTTGAGGAGCGTACGCTGGATTTGTTGGAAAAGTGGAAGGTCGGACAATCCTGCTAACGAAACCTATCCATTTTGACATATGCTGAATAATCACCCCCAGATAAACCAACAATAATGCCGTTGTGTGTAGAATCTGCGAAGGTGGTTAGGGTATGTCTGATAAAAAGTGGGACCTCGTCGCACTTGCTTCTATCCCTGTCATTATGACGTTGGGAAACTCCATGCTTATACCGATTTTGCCACAGATTGAACGGGAATTGAAGGTATCTTCATTCAAGGTCAGTATGCTGATTACGGTATATGCTGTAGTGGCCATTCTGCTGATTCCACTCGCAGGATATTTATCGGATCGATTCGGCAGGAAAGCCGTGATTATTCCCAGTCTTGTCATTGCAGCGGTTGGAGGGGCTGTTGCAGGGGTTGCTGCATGGTTCATGAGCGGAAATATAGCCTATTGGACGATTCTTGGGGGAAGGTTTTTGCAGGGAGTGGGTGCAGCAGGCGCATTTCCGATTGTCATACCTCTGGTGGGGGACATGTTCAAGAATGAAGATGAGGTAAGCAAAAGTCTGGGCATCATCGAAACCTCGAACACGTTTGGCAAAGTGCTTAGTCCGATTCTGGGTGCGGCGCTGGCAGTATGGTTATGGTATTCGCCGTTTCTGGCGATTCCGGTGCTTTGTCTAATTTCGCTAATCCTCGTTATATTCCTGGTTAAAACACCGAAGAGGAAGGAAAAACCGCCTACATTTTCGGAATTTGTTGCTTCCATTCGTGACGTTCTCAAAGAAAAGGGACGCTGGTTGTACGCTTTGTTCGCAATCGGTGGAATTTGTATGTTTCTTATTTTTGGCGTCTTATATTATCTTTCTGAAACGCTGGAGAGTGAGTTTGCGCTCAAAGGTGTAGTCAAAGGGCTCGTGTTGGCCATCCCTTTGGCATCGTTATGTCTAGCTTCGTTTTTGGCAGGCAAGTGGATTGGTAAAAATAAATCACGCATGAAATGGCTCGGTTTTGCCGGACTAGCCTTGGTAACGGTATCGCTGGGGATTATCGGCATATTCGATAATATTTACGTTGTGGTGGGATTGTTCACCCTAGGGAGTGCGGGTATCGGTGCTGCACTGCCATGTCTCGACACGTTGATTACAGAAGGTGTAGACAAAAAGCAACGTGGTACAATTACAGCTCTGTTCAGCAGCATGCGTTTTATCGGCGTATCGCTCGGCCCGCCCGTTGTTTCTTTGTTGATTGGTTCCCATCATTTTTTGCTTTTTGGCATTCTGGCTGCGTCAGGTGCTGTCGGAGGCTTGCTCACGTTGCTGGCGGTTAAACCTGAGAAGAGAGGGGGGCCAACTTCTGGCAGTGATTCAAAGCAGGATGATCAGGAGAAGCAGGATGAAGAAGACAAAAAGCATAGTAATAAAGACAAGCAGGACGGGCATGACAAGTTGCGCAAAAGGCGTGTGCAAGAAAGTGAAACCGATCAAGGATACAGACCCTCACCTCTGCGCCGTAAAAAAAGTCTCTACTGACGGGTGCATGGAATGATTCCTTACGCTAAGGGAAACCTAAAAACGCGTTTACGTCTCACAGAGCAGAGTAGCTGCTTGCCAGATGTAAACGCGTTTTTGTACTGACATCCCGACAGAAGATGATATCAATTTGGCTCTTTTGATGAACACCTGTGTTTCAGGTGAACTTCAGGAAATACATATTCTGAAATTCAACGTAATTATCTGTTAGTTTCTTTTATCAAGCTCTGCTTGTACATGATTTGTATCATGTGAAGCAAAGCTGTCCGTTGCCGTAATATGTGTATGGGATAACAGCGGATGTGTTTCAATCTGGAAGCTGCCACTTCGTTTTCCCTGAATCAGATAGATCAGGAGAAACAATGCCATAAATATGACGGAGTAACGATACATTTCCGTATAACTTGTTAAGGAAGCGATAGCGCCGAGCAGAAGTGCACCCGTAGCAATGCCAAAATCAAGTGTGTTCAAAAACATCCCGTTTGCCATCCCTCTCTGAGCAGGGGAGACCACCTGAATCATCCAGGTTTGTAATGACGATTGCATAGAGCCATAACCAATACCGTAGATAAAAGCAGCTACAAACAGGACAGGCATCGTCGTTGCCCAGGAAAGGGTAAGGAGTCCAAGGGCGATACATATTGCCCCAGGAATCAATAAAGCTTTAGGACCTTTACTGTCGTAAATTCGACCGGCAAACGGTCTAACGAGTAGAACAGCCAGTGCATTAAACAGGAAAAACAGCGCTGGGTTAGCAAGATGCGCTTCTTTACCAAACAAAACGATAAACCCGACTAATCCGCCGTAGGTAATAGACAGCAAACCGTTCAGTATACTTGGCAGGATCAGTTTCCGGTTAAAAGGCGCCTTTGCTTTAGAACCCGGTTTAGCTTCTGAAACAGTTGCAACATCGCGAGCTAATTGCTCTTGTTGTGAGGGTTGCGCCTTAGTAACCTGGGAAGCCTCTGTCTTGGCTGCTTTTTTACGTGTCAGGCTATAACTGAGTGGATAGATCACAGCAATCACTCCCGCAGTACTCAGCATAAGGGTGACAAACCCAGCTCCTTGTAGCAGGGTAACGCCGATAATCGGCCCCATGGACATCGCCAGGCTGGTGGACAATCCAAAGTAACCCATGCCTTCGCCCATTCGCTTGACAGGTACAATGTCAGATGCCATGGTTGGAAATGCAGTACTGCTTAGTCCGAATCCAACACCGAACACCATACGGAGCAAAAGCAGAACAGCGATACCCGCAGCAAAATAATAGCCAAGCGTGGCAAGCAGGGCTATAGACAAGCCAATATAGATCATCGCATTACGGAAACCCTTTTCCAGTGCTTTCGCAGAGTAGAGTCGTGCCGCAATGGCGCTTAATGCAAACAGGCAGGTGAATAGGCTGACTTGAAATGCATTGGCATGGAATCGATCCTGCACATAAGAGGGTAGTGGTGAAACGATCATGTGCAGTTGTAGGAATAATAGAAAATTACATAACATGAGTAAAATAAAATCGGTCGTCCATAATCGGACAGGTGCAGATTGTTCTTTCATGGTGAAACATTCCCCCTGAGTTGTGATAGTTACAGATTGCGATTAATGAGGGAAAGAGTATGTTTAAATGCTTCCATCTGGTCTTCGGGTATACCTTCAGCAAGTTTTTTATTCATTTCTCTTTCGATCGGAACAAGCACATCAATTAATGCTTTGCCATCTTTGGTAGGATACAGCAGGTACGCTCTACGGTCCTGATCACTCGTGCGGCGCTCGACCCAGCCTTTTTTCTCCAATAAATCGATGATCCGTGCGGTGGTAGGCTGGTCTTTGAACACATAACCTGCCATTTCTTTCTGGTTAACGCCTTCCTTACGCACCACATTAAAAAGCACAGAAAATTGCTCTGTGGTAATATCGTAGGGTTTAAATTGTGCCGCTAGAAGGGCAGCTGTTTTGCGGTGGGTGAGTCCGAGCATGAATCCAACAGATTGCTCCAAAGAATACTCCATGAATGGATGAACCTCGCTTCCGTAGAAAATATCTCTAAAATTCATATAGTTGTTATAACAACTATATGTGGAACAAGTAATTTTGTCAAAGACAATTGTTGTGCCACAGGGGCAGAGCATATCGATGCAAAGCGTAAAAATTCCTGCTAGAATAGGGATGAAACGGCTTCCAAAGTAATAAAAAATTTGTTATGTAAGGAGCGTTTAATGATGCTGAAAAATATTCCTGCGATCCTTCCGCCTGAACTCCTCAAACTTATGTCCGAAATGGGACATGGTGATGAACTTGTGCTAACGGATGCAAACTTCCCTGCGGCCAGCCATGCTGAACGTTTAGTACGCTGTGATGGCATTGGCACTGTGCAACTATTGGAAGCTGTATTACAGCTATTTCCGCTAGACACCTATGTAGAGCGACCAGCCGCCGTCATGCAGGTGGTTAAAGGTGATCCAGTCATTCCGATTATCTGGGAAGATTACCGGCGGTTAATTGAGCAATACGAGGATATGAGAGATGCACTCGAATACGAGGATCGTTTTGATTTTTATGAACGTGCCACCAAAGCGTATGTCATTGTTGCAACGGGTGAACGTGCTCAATACGCGAACCTCATTTTGAAAAAGGGAGTTGTTTTCCCTGAATCAGGACCCGCTCAAGAGCGGATGAATTCAGAAACCTACTAAAATCATATTCGTTTAGGGCGACGGAGCTGGTGAGGCTTTCGCCGCCTTTTTGCGTTTGCCTGATCGTTCCGCTTACGATCTGGCTGCCAAGTCTGATCCGATCTCGGTTCGTGCAGCCTCTTCAAGCAATGGCTACCGTATCTGTGAGTGAACAATGATCACTATAGTGTGCAACACTTGAGTAGAAATATACTTTAGGTATGGCATGATTCGGCAAAGGATACATAAATGCAAACTTTACTCCTGATGATGAATGGGGCAAAGGCATGATTTCTTTTACAATGGACTTCAGGAAGATCTAATTCGAGGGATGTATTGTAAGGAAAAGAATGAAGAGAAAGTAGGGGAAAAGGGACGTGAAAAACACGAAGGAAATGAAAATCAAAATTAGACAAGCGAATCCAAATGATATTTCGGAAGTATCGAGGCTTTTTAATGAGTATCGCATGTTTTATGGTCAGCATTCAGATCTGGAGGCAGCGACATCTTTTATTAAAGAACGGATGAGTAAGCAAGAATCAATGATTTTTATTGCTGCGTGTAACGAAGGATCAAAGATGCCTGACACCGCTATGGGTTTGGTACAAATTTATCCCAGTTATAGTTCCGTTTCGATGGGACCGATCTGGATTCTGAACGACCTGTTCGTGGATTCAAAATATCGGAAGCAGGGGATAGCCCGAAAGCTGATGCAGGCGGTGATGAAGCAAGCCAAGAAACAGCAGATTCTTCGAATTGTACTTTCTACAGCGATTAGCAATCAGCAGGCTCAAGCATTATATGAATCCGAAGGATATACACAGGATCAAAGCTTCATGTATTATGAATGTAACGTTGAGCGTGAAAATGGGTCCTGATTAAGTTGTTACAATACATCATCTGGTGTTGACGAGATAAGGAGGGATAACCAGATATGATGCAGTGGATTGCCATGATTACGATGTTGATTGATCATATAGGAGCTGTGTTTTTTCCGCATGTGGTTGAACTGAGAATCATCGGCCGTATCGCTTTTCCTATCTATGCCTTTGCTGTATATATCGGCTACAAGCATACACGTAATGTACAGAAATACATATGGCGATTGTTTTGGATCGCAGTGATTTCCCAAGTGCCGTTTATGGCTGCGTTTAATCATTTTTCGCTAAATGTAGTCTGGACCCTGTGGTCGGCACTGCTGGTGCTGCTGGCTCTGGATCGGCTGTCTTCTAAGCTGATCAGTATCCCGATTGCGATCGGGGCGGGATGGGTAATGGAATGGTCACATATGGATTATGGTATGTATGGTCTGCTGCTCGTGCTGTTATTCCGTTACTTCAAAGGGCCAGTGTTGGTCATGGCACATGTTGTATTGAATGCACTTTATTTGTTGCTCCATCACAGCTCTCTCCAGATGTACAGCATGCTAGCAACGATGGGGATTGCAATTGCACAGTACTACCAGGCAGGTTTCCGTTTGAAAGGGCCTCGGTGGATCTGGCGTTATTTCTATCCGGCTCATCTTGCTATCATTGCTGTAATCCGTTGGATATAGTTTTATGTGGTGAAAAGACAGCGTATTAAAGAGGTTACGTCGTTATTACGATCACTCCCCATTTTTCACTCATCTTTATGCAAAAAAAGCCACTTATCGCCGTAACGCGATAAAGTGGCTTTTGCTTTATTTATTTCTATTGATATCGTTATCCGACATATCGTTTAATCTGCAACTGTTGTTGTACCATAATTCGGACGAATTGCTGCAGGAAAATAACCGATCTGAACTGCATAGTCCAGCATGGTATGAATGAAACGCTCATCGGTTTTGGCGCAGAAGATTCCTGCTGGTTCGACATAAGCCGTTGTTACCGGTGATGCATAGGCATATGCTGAATCCTTCGCTCCGTCACCTTCCAACTGAGCAATCGCAAGTTGCAGAGCTTCCGGTTCTTTGGCAATTGTTGTATCAAACAGCCAGTGGTTATAGTCTTCAAACGGCATTGTTTCGACATTATAACCTGCATGCTTCACCGCTTCTACCAAGGCATCATACCGGATCGGCTCTGGATTACAGATATGGAATACACGGCCAGCTGTATCCTGACGTAAGGCCAGATGTACGATTGCTTCGCTGGCATAATTGATCGGGGTAAAGTCCATCAGCCAGTCGGCGGCAGGGGCTTTGCCCAGCAATAACATGGCCTTGATCATGCGGTAGATCGCATTGCTATCAATATTTGTCTGAAAACGACCTGTACGAGAATCACATGTCAGGTTGCCTGCACGGTAAATGCTGACTGGCACTCCTTCTGCTGCGGCATTCATGAGTACTTTCTCGGCTTCGAGCTTACTGTCGGAGTAGACATTGTCCACATGTAACTCTTCCGGGAAACGGTCATATTGCAATGTAGATTCCCATTGTCCGCTGAGGGCCAGATCTTCGGGTATGCCCATCGTGGATATGTGATGGAACGAAGCTCCTTTTTTGTTACGTATCAGGTCTAACAAAGCAACTGTGCCTTCGACATTGGTTTTAGCGAACTGTGCCGCTTCCCCGAAATGACGAACATCAGCGGCGCAGTGAATGATACGGTCAATCCTTGACTCAAGCAACGTTTGTTGCTCGGCGGCAAGACCCAGATTCTTTTCCTCCAAATTCCCTTCAACAATCACAACACGACCTTCGAGCTGGTCAGCAAGTTGTTTGCCGAAATAACCCAACATTACTTTGCTTAAACGTGCCATTGCTGTCGTGCCATCGCTTGGACGACGAACAAGAGCGTAGATCCGTGCCGAAGACTTCACAATTAACTGCTGCAGTACATGTGAGCCCAGATAACCGGTTGCACCCGTCAGCAGCACATGTTCAGGCTGTAGAATGTTCGGATATCCAAGCTGGGGAGACAGTTCCACCGGATGTTCGGAAAGCTGCGTGATGATGCCAGTTGCAGTGGATGTCTGTTTCGCCGGTTCACGTTGCTCTGATAAAAGTGCGACTCGGCGAGCAAGTGCGCGAATTGTTTTCTCCGCAAAGAAATCGGCGATTTTCAGCTGCGGATAATGTGGCTTCAGAAGAACCAGAACATGGATGACACGCAGGGAGTCGCCACCAATACTGAAGAAACTGTCTTCGACACCAAACTCCTCATGTTGCAAAATCTCTTTCCAAGCATGGAAGAGTATAGATTCCGTTTCTGTCTCCGGCATCACGCGGTCTGGCTGATCGGTATGACGTTCAGCATGTGGCATGGATACCATGGCCTTGCGGTTGATTTTCCCTGTTGGGGCAATAGGCATCTCATCCAGCTGGCAGATCCATTTTGGTACAAAGTAGGATGGAAGTTTCTCTGAAAGTGTTGCTTTGATATCCGTTACGGAAAGGGTGCTTCCATCTTTGGATGTAAAGTAACCCACGAGCATGTTTTGCCCATCCGCTTCCTTTTTTGCAATAACGGCAACATCCTGGATCTGCTCCAGTCTGGCCAGATGATCTTCGATTTCACCGATCTCGATTCGGTGACCCCGAATTTTAAGCTGAGAGTCACTGCGTCCCACATATTCCAGTAATCCGGTATCCAGCATTTTGGCAATATCCCCGGACTTGTATATTTTCTCGCCAATCGCAAACGGGTTATCAATAAAGGATTGCTCAGTGCGCTCCGGCTGGTTCAAGTAGCCTTTGGCAAGCGCAGGAGTTGCGATATACACTTCGCCAGGTACGCCTACAGGACAGAGCTGATGTTCTTCGTTGACAATATAAACTTTGTAATTATGAATAGGTCTGCCAATCGGAATATTAACGACGTGTCCCGGGACCTGTTCACTAATCCGGTGTGTCGTGGTAGCCACGGTGCATTCTGTTGGTCCGTATACATTAACGATGTCAATCTGATTGCCAAATTTGCGTTGGAAAGCCCGAACCTGTTCTCCATAGAGGGCCTCCCCGGCTACGGTGATGATGCGTACTTTTGCCAGTTTATGAAAGCCTTCATCAGACAGATAAGAAGCCAGTTGATTGAAGAAAATGGTGGGCAATATCGTAATAATGGTCGTTCCTGTTCTTTCGATTGCACTTGCAAACTCTTCAATAGATACTCGTTCTTCTGCAGATAACAGATAAAGCTCGGCTCCATAGAACAGAGCACCAATCGTATCCCATACTGATGCATCGAAGCTATATGTGGCAAACTGCGTTAATACATCGCCGGGTTGAATGTCACAGTCACGCTGTACAACACTGCCCAGATTGGTGACACCCCGGTGAGCGATCAGTGCGCCCTTTGGTTTGCCAGTAGAGCCTGAAGTATAAATGACGTAAGCGAGATCATCTGGTTTGATATCCAGGTTCGGATTGCTGGCAGCAAATCCTGCAAGTCGTCCGTCTACGGAAAGAATGTGACGTACCGTAGAAATACCGGAAAACAATGCTTTGGCTTGATCAAACGAGGCTTCTGTTGTCAGTACAAACGGAGAAGCTGTATCTTCGACAATGTAACTGTTCCGTTCTTGCGGATGTTCAGGATCAATCGGTACGTAGGCACCGCCTGCTTTAAGAACACCGAGCAACGAGATGATTGTATCCAGGCTGCGATCCATAAAAATACTGACAAATTCACCTTGCTTTAATCCGTTGGATATTAATACGCGAGCAACCTGATTCGCGCGTTCATTTAATTCCCGGTACGTATAACTCGCTGAAAGTGAGGTGATCGCCGGAGAATTCGGGTATGCCGCAGCGACGGCTTCAAACCAGCTATGGATGGTCGGATATGCTGGCTCAAGTACCGCCGTGTCATTCATTTCCCGATAGAGCAAACGGTCTGAAGTAGACAGAATGTCTACTGCACCGATTGCTTTGTGACCATCACGCAAGAGAGCGAGAAGCAATGTTTGAAAATACTCCGCATATCGCAATATCGTTGATTCTTGTAGCAGCGAACGGTCATAAAACAGATCGAGAATCATCTCGTTCTGATCATAACGAACGTTCCAGTTCATCACCTGAGGAGCCTGAGGCAATTGAACACTGTTTAACATAAACATTGTCTCAGGATATCCTCCGGTTTGTTGTGTATAAGGAATCTGAAGTTGCTTCGTAATCTGTTCGAATAATTCAGTGAAAGTTGTCTTGCCCTGAAGCTCTAATGAAAGATAAGAAGCTGCCTGATCCGGAGCGAGTACTCCAATCGCAAGCTCCTCTTCAGCAGACAATCGGAATAACAAGGCTGCATAAGCTGAAAGGAATGCAGGGTACACCATCTGTTCCCCAAACTTCTGTTTAAGTTCACGACTCAATGAAGCTTTCAATGTAATATGAGTAGACTCATAAGAGAATGTTTGCTGGCGACGTCCATAATCCAATGGAATCTGAAGAACAGGTAAGCCAGATTCCACGGAGTGGGAGAAAGATTGGTTTTCAATCACTTCAGGTATCCTCCTTGGTTGAAACCGAGTGTTAGTTATTTTTTTATTGTTGCTTGCTTACATTGAAATGAGAAATCAATTCCTGCAGCTCTTCAGACATATCATTGAGTCGAGTGGAGGAGTCTACCAGCGTAATCAGAGAAGCCTTTTGCTCGTCTACAGATACAGAGATCTTTTCACTGCTATCAGCTGTCTTGCTTACGCTTGCAGACAAATCATCCGCTGTTGCAGTCATCTCTTCTGTGCCTGCTGAAATTTCCTGGGTTGCACTCGAAACTTCCTGAATCTGATGGGATACCTTTTTCGCTGCTTCCAAGATTTCATCAAACAATTGACCGGTTTGATCGGCTACGGAGAGACCTGTATCTACTTCAGATGTACCTTGTTCCATGGCTTGAACAGCTTGTTTAATACCAGCCTGGATCTCTTGAATCAATACGCCAACCTGACTGGTTGCCTGTTCAGACTGTTCGGCAAGCTTACGGACTTCGCCAGCTACGACCGCAAAACCTCTTCCTTCTTCACCTACACGAGCTGCTTCAATGGATGCATTAAGAGCAAGCAGATTAGTTTGGCTTGATATCCCTGAGATTATGTTCAGAATGTCACCGATTTCCTGTGAACGGCTCTCAAGGACTTCGATTGCAGAAGCCGTATTTTTCACAGACTGCGTAATCAGGTTCATTTGCTCGGATACCTGACGAACTACAGTATTACCTTGTTGTGAACGGCGCTCCATCTCATAGGCTTCGTCCGCAACACTTGCGGAACTACTTGCAATGGTCTGGATTACGGTAGCCATCTCGGACATTGCGCGTGCGCTGTCACGGGTAGCCTGTTCTTGTGAACGGATGTTTGTACTAATATGCACAACGTTACTGTTAATAGAGTCTGCATTTTCACTGTTACGCTCAGAGACTTCATAAAGTTCCTTCGCAGACTGGTTTACTTCCTGAGAGGTCATTTGTACTTTAACGATCGTGTCATTGATACGGCGTACCATGACGTTGAATTTTTCGTTTACAAGTCCCAGATCGTCTTTTCCTGTCGGGATGTTGACATCCAAATTACCTCTGCTGACTTCATCAATGCCTTTGATCAGATGACGAATCGGAGAGAGGGTGTTTTTAACGACAAGATATTGAATAATGAGGAACAGGAGCAAGAACGCTACAAGAATAATAACTCCATTTAATAACAAGGAATTCAGACCTTTTGGAACTGCACTGGCGTCCGCATCCACAGCGAAATAAGCAAAAATTTTGCCGTTGCTGTCTTTGATCGGATAAGCAATGGTTGTCCAGGTTCCGAAGTCATCGGAATAAAAGGTGGTGAACGTTGGACGATCGGTATTTAGCATCTCTTTCAGAGCATTGGCTACAACGACCGGTTGTTCGTACATATCGCCAATATTTACGTTGTCGCTCTGAAAAGCCTCTCTCAGGTTCGTTGGCATTGCAACAAGGGAAGTTAACCGTTTGTTGTCGCCGCCAAGCTCCACACCGAAGATATAGGCTTGTGCAATGTTAGGATAATATTTTTGCATTTCGTCAAAATAAGCTCTTAGTTTCGTCTGAGCAGTACCGTCGTAGCTGCGCTCTGTGATTGCAGTTTGTACATCTGCGGCATTAATATCTTGAGCCCACTTTTTCGTAATCTGTGATACTTGTCCATGCAGTTGATCGACCAGAATCGTTCTTTGGAAGTAATAACTGCTTGCAATCAGAGCCACGCCAATAATGATGATGTTGGTAAATGAGAGCAATAGGTTTTTGGAGAAAAACGACATGTTTTTCCAACTCAATGATTTCACTAAACTCCACTCCTGATCTTCTGTAAATTAAGAATCTGTAAGATGCGCTTTTGGAGCAAAAATTATTTCATTCTGTCATCTCCTTCTAAAAGGGAAAGTGCGACAATGGTCTCGGTTTCTTGGTCACTATGCAAGACTTATGTACCCTTTCGAAACAACTGTGTCTAATTATTAAAACACATCTATATCTATTATGTCGTGCAAAATGTCGTTAAATTGAATAGCTTTGTTAAAACTTTTTTAATATTTTACGTACTTATGGACATATCTTTCTTTTTATAGGTAATTAGTACTGTTTATTTTTAAAAATTGCCATTTTTTAGTTTCATTCTGTATTCTATAACATAGCAAGGAAAATTACACCATTTATCATCAAAAAATCGGTCTTAATCTGTCCAGGAAGCTTGGATATACATCGGATGAGGTTTTATCTATAATAACTACATATGGTTTTATACAAATTAAAGAGCAGGCGGGGGTTAAATAATGAATCTGAAGCAGATTGCGGCAGAACATGCGGCATCGTTCGTTGAAGATGGAATGAAAGTTGGTTTGGGCACAGGCTCAACCGCATATTATGCAATATGTCGAATTGGGGAGCGGGTTCGGGCAGGTCTGAACATTCAGGCAGTAGCTACCTCAGAGGCTTCAGACAAGCTGGCACGGGAATGGGGCATTCCAATTATTCCTTTTGACCAGATTGGACGATTGGATCTGACGATTGATGGAGCGGATGAAGTAGATCCGGATTTCAACCTGATCAAAGGCGGTGGCGGAGCTCTTTTGCGTGAAAAAATAGTGGCAGCAAATAGCGATAAGCTGATTATTGTTGCTGACGGTAGCAAGGCTGTACAAAAACTGGGGAAATTCCCTTTACCGGTTGAGGTCGTACCTTTTGCATCGGAATGGACTTTTAAGGCGCTCGAAAACATGGGATGTCAGCCGAAGTGGCGGATGGATGGGCCAAAACAATACCTTACGGATAACGGAAATCTGATTGCAGACTGTCAACTGGGGGCCATTGCCGATGCTTCCGAACTTAACGTACAACTGAATATGTTACCAGGTGTCGTGGATAATGGACTATTTGTGAAGATGGCAGACGTTGTGATCATTGCCAAAGAAGACGGCAGTATAGACGAACTTCACCGTCCGTAACGAATTTAAAGGAAAGCAGGTGTCATGATCCAGAATGAGAGAACTGCCCCTTAGAGATGATGAGCTTGTTCTTCGAATCGTGGAGCAAGATGACCTTACTGAACTATATGAGCTGATCTATAAGGATGACCACCCCGAATGGAAAAAGTGGGATGCACCTTATTATCCGCTGGAGCGTGAACCATACGAGCGTTTTGTGCATCATACGCTTGCACGGCTGGAAGCAGATCAAAAAGCAGCACGGCCAGCATCCAGTCGGGTCATTGAGGCAGACGGAGAAATCGTGGGACTGATTAGTTATTATATTGAAGATCCGTTATCGATGTGGCTTGAGATGGGAATTATCATCTACAAACCATCTCGATGGGGGAGAGGGATCGGTACACGTTCACTTCATATGTGGTCAGGTCATTTATTTGAAAATCTGCCTATCGTTAGGGTTGGACTGACTACGTGGTCTGGTAATGAGCGAATGATGAAGGCTGCAACAAAGATCGGGCTGCAAATCGAGGGGCGAATGCGGAAGTGCCGGTTCGTTCTCGGGGACTATTATGATTCAATTCGGATGGGCATGCTCCGCGAGGAATGGGAGCAGAAGTTATCCAGTGAAACGGACGGAAATGCATACAACTGATGGAGGATTATAGAAATGCTGAAAACGGAGGATAACCGGGAGTTGTCATTGCAATTGTTTGTGGTTCTTATTCGCGCTTACAATTCAGTGACATCACGTTCCAATCGGGACATCCAGAGCCATGGACTCAATTCCACAGAATTTGGAGTACTTGACTTGTTATATCATAAAGGACCACAGGCTTTGCAAAAGATCGGTGAAAAAGTATTGATGTCTAGTGGCAATATAACGTATGTTGTTGACAAGTTACAAAACAAGAATTTACTGTTTCGCCGTCCCTCCAAGGAGGATCGCCGAGTTATATATGCGGAATTGACGGAAGAAGGAAAACAGTTATTCACGCAAATATTTCCACAGCATCACCAAGTCATTATCGACATTTTGGAGGGACTTGAACCATCCGAAAAAGTTGAGGCGATCCGCCTGCTGAAGAAACTAGGACTTGCTGCAGAAGGCAAAACGGACCTGCGTATATAACGTGGATCCGTTTTTTTTTTGTCTTTAACATAACTCGGATACTGGCTATATGGCTTGCGTATAGCTTCATAATATAGGAAGATTGTTTTATAGCATCGAAATGATATAGAACGCTCCATGTATACTAGATTAATAGAATTGTCTCAAACGAAATATATACATGAAAAAGATTTGTTTGGCACAGGATGCAGACAAAGGAGGAATGCGCCGATGAGTCATTGGGAGGCCGGAGAACGTTTGCTTCAAGATGCAGGGATCTTGGCTGAGAAAATAACCGAAATGCAGTATCGGTTGCAGCCCGACTTAATGGAGCGTTTCGGTCCGATTGGAAAAATAAGAACCAAGCAGGACTCACAGTACAGTCTGAGCTATCTGGCGGAAAGTGTGCTTGTGAAAAGTCCCAGTTTGTTCACTCACTATATATCGTGGTTAAAAGTGCTGCTTGCCGGTTATCGGGTATCGGCAGAGGATCTGGGAATGAACCTCAAGCTAATCAAACAGGCATTGAATGAAGAATTCGAACAACCTCATCGTGAGCTTCTATTGGAATATTTGGAGTTGGGGATCGATGTCACGAAGCAAATGGAGACCCAGTCCAGCTTTATTCATGAATCTATGCCCTACGGGTTCGAAGCAAAGGCTTATTTACAATATCTTCTGGATAACCGACGGAGAGAAGCTTTTGCTATGATCGATTCGGAATTGGATGCTGGAGCATCGATCCGTGATATGTATCGGTATATTTTTCAGCCTGTTCAATATGAGATTGGTCGGTTATGGCAACTGGGGCAGATTAGTGTAGGTCAGGAGCATTTCTGCACAGCAGCAACACAATCATTTATTTCTCGTTTGTACTCCAGATGGCTGATTGAGCCGAATAAGGGAAAAAGACTGGTCGCGGCCTGTGTGGGGAGTGAACAGCACGAGATTGGGTTGCGCATGCTTACAGATGTATTCGAAATGGAAGGCTGGGATACGTATTATCTTGGAGCTAATGTTCCAAACGGAAGCATTGTGGAAGCAATCAAGCGGCATGAGAGTGATGTAGTAGCGATTTCGGTGACGATGACTTATCATCTTCATCTGGCTAAAGAGTTGATTGAACGTATTCGTAACCATGCAGAAACGGCTCATATCAAAGTGATGGTTGGCGGTTATCCGTTTAATATAGACAAGGAATTATGGCGAGCAGTCGGTGCTGATGGTTATGCACCTGGAGCAGAAGAGGCTGTTGCTATTGCTGAACGTCTGCTTAATCATCCAGTGTCGCTTGACAATGTAAGTACGGCAAGTGAATAGGGAAGGGATGAAGGGATGCCGAATGACAATGAAGAGATACAGAGGCTGCGTAAAACGATTGAGCAGTTATCGGACCAACTGATTCGAAGCAAAGAGCAAGAGGAACGCACACTGTCAGCATTTTCCGATATGAATAATGAGCTTGTGACGCTTCAGCGGCAACTTTCCAAGAACAATGCAGGCCTGGAGTCAGCACGTCAGAAGGCTGTAGCATCTGACGAATCAAAAAGTGCTTTTATGGCGGTCATTAGCCACGACTTTCGGACACCGCTAAACGGAATATTGGGGATGGCTGAGTTGTTAATGTTATCGCCGTTATCGGAGGAGCAGAAAGATTCAGTAAATGTTATCCAAGAGGCAGCCAAGCTTTTGCTCAAATTAATTCAGGATCTTCTCGATTTTTCCAAACTTGAAGCAGGTCAATTGCGTCTTGAACAAGGAGAGGTGAAGCTCCAAGAGATTCTGGATCACATCTTGCGTTTGCTTAAGCCACAGATTGATAAGAAAAGAAATTGTATTACCATGGATTGTGACCCAGAAGTCGCCGCCGTACTTGAAGGAGATTCCACTCGAATTACACAAATACTGATTAACCTGATTCAGAACGCAAACAAATTCACTACCGATGGATCTGTTAAGGCGGAAGTTAAGCTTGTGAGGCATCAGGCACGCACTCAGCTTGTACGCTTCGAGGTGCATGATACGGGGATCGGTATTTCAAAAGCAGACCAGGCTCGTCTTTTTCAGCCATATATGCAGACAGAACAGGGACGTTCGAAAGAGCATGAAGGTACAGGCCTTGGTTTATCGATCTGCAAGTCACTCGTTCAATTAATGAACGGAGAGATTGGAATCCAGAGTAAGGAAGGACAAGGGTCCACTTTCTGGTTTGAGCTTGAACTTGGGCTACAAAGGGTGGAAAGCGGAGAAAGTGCCCAGCTAACGGTAGCAGACGAAACTTCGAATCCTACAGATGGTGCGAAAAACGATGTTGGTGATACAACGAAGAACAGTTCTCGGGATGCACCTGAGCAGGAGGCCCGCACTGTACCGATTCTACTGGCTGATGACAATGTTATTAACCGCCAGCTTGTTCAACTGCAACTCAAAAAGCTGGGTTTTACTGAACTCGAATGTGTCTCCAGTGGGGAAGAAGCTGTGAATGCATTTCGCGATAAAACATACAGTCTGATTTTGATGGATAGTATGATGCCCGTTATGGACGGGATTGAAGCCGCACGTCAGATTCGTGCAATGGAGCGGGATGAGATGCGTCCAGCGACGCCGATTATCGCAATGACCGGCAATGTAATGCAAAGTGAGAAGGACAGGTGTTATGAGGCTGGAATGAATGACTTTATCGGTAAGCCAGTTACCTTAGAGGTGCTCGGCACGACCATTCGGAAGTGGCACTCGGCATCGAAACCTGCACAGATTCTGAATATGGACGTTGTCCGTGAAATTGCTGAATTAAACACGGATGGCAGTCAAACGTTGCTCAGCATGTTGCTGGAGATGTACCGTGCGGAAACGCCGGGTAAAATTGAGGACCTGCGCAGGCATGTTGTTTCAGCCGATCATGAAGCGGCAGCCGAGACAGCCCATGATTTGAAATCAGGAAGTCTGAGCCTCGGTATTAGTTATCTCTCAACGTTGTTCAGCCAGATTGAGGAATACGCGAAACAGGAACGAACCCATCAAGCAGAACCATTGCTGGACAAGCTTCTTCCCGCGTACCAGGTTGCTTGCGGAGCGCTTCAGCAGGTTAACAAAAGTTGAAGCATGCTAGGTTGTGAAGCATTATAACCTGATTAAACATGGAGTCGCTATAACTCATTGACTGAAATGGAGGATCTTTTACATGATATTTTATGGGCTGGCGGCTCTCATAATAACAATAATGGCTCTGCTATGGGGCGGAGGGCTTTATTTCTTCAAGACAGCCATTCGTCGTACACCGAAAACATTTTTGGCGGATAACCCCAATCTTAAGATGGAAGTGGAAGATGAACTGATCAGCACTGTTGCTGATTTACACTGGCTTGATGCTCAGGATAGCAAGACCGTTACCATTCAGTCTCAAGATGGATTGAGACTTTCCGGCATCTGGCTCTCATCAAAGAACGAGTCTGCAAGAACAGTTATTCTGGCTCACGGCTACTCGGGGAAAGGCAGAGAAATGGCGGGGTTCGCCCGATTTTACGCTGAAACTCTGGGTTATCACGTATTAATGCCGGATGATCGCGGACATGGTCAGAGTGAAGGAGAGATCATCGGATTTGGCTGGTTAGACCGGAAAGACTATATTCAGTGGATCGGTTGGGTTCTGGATCATGTGGACAAAAATGCAGATATTGTTCTGCATGGCATATCGATGGGAGGTGCCACTGTGCTGATGACAGGCGGGGAAGAACTGCCGGATCAGGTCAGAGCCATCGTATCGGACTGTGCGTATACCTCGGTGGAGGAGGAATTGACGTTTCAGTTGAAGCAGTTGTACAAGCTACCGGCCTTTCCGTTCATTCCGGTGACCAGTTTGATTACCAAATGGAAAGCAGGGTACTCGTTTAAAGAAGCATCCGCACTGAAACAACTAGCCAAGGTTAACGTTCCTGTGCTGTTCATCCATGGTGAGGCGGACATGTTTGTGCCAACGGAAATGGTGTATCGTTTGTACGAAGTTTGTAAGGCAGAGAAGGAACTGCTGACGATTCCCCGTGCAGGTCACGGAACGGCGTTTCAGGTTGATCGCGAGAAATATAAAGCGGTGCTAGAAGCTTTTTTGCAGAAACACATGCCGCGTTGAGAGAGGGTTCACTGATTACCTAAATGTTGTTAAACTTTCAGTTATATATTGACCATCCAACATAGATTTCACTTGGAGGGAGATAGATATGCCACGTTTTTCAAGAGAATGCTCGTATTGTCATCAACCTATGGGAGCGGATGAATTCAAATGTAAGTCGTGCGGCAATATGGTAACGACCAAAACGGCAAAGCCAGATCAGCCATATATGGTGGAGTATGAAGAATCGACATTGGATCGTTACTCTATGGTACTGCTCGTCATCATGACGATATTTTTTGCGCCTATTGCGATGACTGTCGGTGGAATACTGTTATTTAATGACTATGCGAGTAAACGAGATGCGGGGAAAATACTTGTCACGGCCAGTTTAGTCATGATGGTGATCTATATGATTCTTTTCTTCGCTTTTGGGTGAACGTTACTGTAAGGTCTAAATCCATTACAGGAGGTACCGGAATGCGAGAAGAACAGTTTGAGGCTGCTCGTCAAGCTGAAGCGGGATATCATTCTAACTTTTATAAAAACAATGAACTGTTTGAAGAAGGAACATGGATGTCCAGACCCATGCCTATGGTGGTGGAGATGTTGGAACGTTTGCTTGTTCATAAACAACAATTACGTGTACTTGACCTGGGATGCGGTGTGGGCAGACACACCATACCGATTGCACAACGTTTGTCAGACACAAACAGCGAGGTTATTGGCGTGGATCTGCTGGATGAAGCGGTAGACGGACTTCGTAAGTATGCGAAGCAGTATGAGGTGGATCACATCGTTCAGGCCGAAAAAGCAGATGTTGAGCATTACCGGATTCAACCGAATGCCTTTGATTTTATTGCGGCTTGTTCATGTTTGGAGCACACATCCAGCAAAGAGGCCTTTCTTGAAACAGTGGAGCGCTTAAAAGAGGGAACCCGGCTCGGAGGTATCCATTGTATTACGATGAGTACCAGTGTGGAAGAAAAAGAAATCCAGACAGGCCGTCAGATCGAGCCATTGATTGAATTGAACTTGCCCACATCCGAAGTCATCGCATTACTGGAACAGGCCTACGAGGACTGGAACATTCTGTTTCAGGAGCATGTAACCCAGACGATCCAAGAAGAGAAGTATGATGAACCTACAGAGTTTCGTTGCGAGTTGCTTCGGTTTGCTGTGCAGAAAGACTAAGTACTTTTCTTGAACTTTGCAGCGATACCGTCTACAATACGATAGCGGGTTGAGTTAGACCTAGATCGATAGTAGGCTGAACAGGTTTAAACATTCTCGGCACGAGAAGTACGTATATTGGAGGAATTGTTTTGTTGAAAAATTTGAAGCCACGACTGCAGGAGCCGGAAGTACAAGAGTTGCTCTCATACGCTATCTTTCCTGACCCGGATCAGGTCACTCAGACGGTACAGCAGTATGTTACACAAAGTAACCTGTTTTTGACCGGATATGAGGATGAAGGGCAGCTGGTCGGTCTAATTGGCTATGAACATACGGGAACGAGCGAAATTACGATTCGCCATATTGCAGTTCTGCCTGAGAACCGCTTCAAAAATTATGGGCGGGGCATGATTTCACAGCTTCTAGCAGAGTACAATCCGGATACTTTGATCGCAGAGACAGATCAGGAAGCGGTGGAGTTTTACCGAAACACAGGATTTGTTGTCTATAGTCTTGGCGAATTGGTTCCAGGTGTGGAGAGATTCCGCTGTGTGCTTGAGAAAGAAGACGATGAGCACGATGTTTAGCGAGGGATGTGCGTAAAGCATTCTGTGTATAATCTTATACGAAAATTCAGATAGGATATTTGGCTTGGCAAAGGTGCTGAGCCGGATGTCCTGTTTTTTTGTTTAAAAAGTAGGAGAAAAGTATTGCTTTGCGCTATAGTTTCATTATAGAATAGTTTTGCTGACGAATAGTTCGATAAGTGAACTAATTTTGGGAGGAAAAAAATATATGAACATTCCAGATGCCAAAAGTTTGGTAAACCGTTATCTGGATGCGTCTTTTCTGGTTAACAAACGGTTTGATACCCAGATACGAGAAAAGGTAGGGCAGACAGTCACAACGGATCAGTTTTGTGCACTGCGTCTCATACATGAGAAGCCTGCCTGCACCCCCTCTGATCTTGCAGAGCTGCTATGTGTGGGCAAGAGCAGCATTACGGCTCTGGTCAACAAGCTGGCTGATCGGAATCTGGTGCATCGTACAGGGGATGAGCGTGATCGTCGTGTCATCTATCTGACTCTGACCGAGGAAGGTCTTCAGATTTACAAGGAAACCGAGCTGGAAATTCAGAAGGTTCTTGAACCTTACTTGAAACATTTTACACCAGAAGCGGTTCAGAACTTTATTGAATCTTTTGAGAAGCTGGCAGCGCTGCTAACACAAGAAGAAGGGCTGGAGAAGCAATGAGAGCGATATTAAAAGGACGCTGGTGGATCATGGGGCTGTGGATTGTCGCGGCCGCTGTATTGATGTTTACCGCGCCAAACATGAGTGAGTTAATTCGGGAGAAAGGGCAATTCTCGGTTCCCGAGGGGTACTCTTCCACAAAAGCAGCTGCAATTCTGGATGAAGCTGCAGCTCAAAATGGAGAACAGAAAGGTACCTCGATCGCACTGGTATTTTATAATCCGGATGGTCTTGGCAAAACAGGCAAACAAGAGGCGGAAAAGGCAGTTAAATTACTCGAGGCCGATAAAGAAAAACTCGGCATTTTGTCTGTTCTGGACCCATTCTCACAGCCAGAACTGTCAGACAAAATGATCTCGAAGGATGGTAAAACCATTCTGACTTCACTCTCGATTGAAATGGGTGACCGCACCGTAAAGGAAATGCGGAATGATCTGAATGGTGCGCTGAAATCAGTGAATGTTGAGCATTATATTACAGGTAAAGGTTTGATTGATGAAGATACGATTGAGAGTTCTCAAGAAGGACTCAAGAAATCGGAATACATTACGGTTGTCTTTATTTTGCTTATTCTTTTCCTCGTATTCCGCTCGTTCGTAGCTCCATTTGTACCGCTATTGACGGTGGGGATCAGTTACATCGTATCCCAGCAGATTGTTGCGTTCCTGGTCGATGGGGTTAACTTCCCACTTTCGACGTTTACACAGATCTTTATGGTTGCGGTCATGTTCGGGATCGGTACAGACTACTGCATTCTATTGATCAGTCGGTTCAAGGAAGAGCTTGCACACCATGAGAACACATGGGATGCCATTATCGCTACATACCGCACCGCAGGTAAAACGGTGTTTTTCTCAGCTCTAGCAGTGCTGGTTGGATTCGTGGCCATCGGTTTTGCACAGTTTATGTTGTACCGTTCTGCGGTCGCTGTTGCTGTAGGAATTGCCGTGATGATGCTGGCACTCGTGACGATTGTGCCGTTTTTTATGGCTGTACTGGGCAGAAAGTTATTCTGGCCGTCTAAAGGGTCGCTCGAACATGCCGAGAGCAAGATCTATGGTGCAGCAGGTAAATTCTCACTTAAACGTCCGTGGGCGGCTTTGTTGATTGTTGCCGCAGTTACTGTGCCTCTTTTGGCGACATACGACGGGAAGTTATCATTTAACAGTCTGGATGAGATTGGTGATAAGTACGATTCGGTCAAAGCCTTTAACATTATTTCAGATAGCTTTGGACCAGGTGAATCCCTCCCAGGTCAGATCGTCATTCAGAATGACGAAACGATGGATAACGCCAAATATATGGCTGTGGCAGAGAAGATTAGCCGCGAAGTAGAGAAAGTTCCCGGGGTTGCGGGTGTTCGCAGTATGACCCGTCCAACGGGGGATGAGATCAAAGATTTTGAAGTAACAAAACAGGTAGGCACACTATCGGATGGTCTGGGCGAGGGCAAGACAGGCCTGGATAAAATCAGCGATGGTCTTAGCAAAGCGAGTAATGAATTGAGCAAAAATGAACCCCAGCTTAAAGAGGCCGCAAACGGAGCAGGTCAGCTAACCAAGGGAACAAGCCAGCTGCAATCTGGTATTACGCAGCTCAGCGATGGACTGAAGCGCATTGAAAAAGGTATTCGGGATGGATCATCTGGTGCAGGGGATCTGAAAGCCGGTCTTCAACAAGCTAAAACCAGTGCAGAGCAACTCGCCAAAGCGAATGATCAGTTGTTGCAGGCTTATCGTCAAGCTGGAGCAGGTGTTGCTGCGCTGGGCGATGGAACGAAGGAACTGGAGCAGCAACTGACAGGTGTTTCAACAGCTTTGACGAGTCTTACAGCATCTTTCTCGGCTCTGGAGGAGCGTTTCCCCGAGTTGCAGCAAGATGCTGACTATCAACGCATCAAAGGTACAATAGGTCAAACCGGTTCAGGCACAGCGCAGCTTGCGCAGGGACTGTCCCAAATTCAAACGAATCTGAGTGCAGCGGCGGCTGGAATCAATCAAGCGAATGAAGGTTTTGCTTCCGCAGCATCCGGACAGAAGGCTTTGGCCGATGGTCTGGGTCAGATTGTAACAGGTATTGGTCAACTGGAGACAGGATTGAAACAGGCTGCCGATGGTCAAGGTAAAGTGATCAAGGAGATTCCTTCGATCCAGAACGGTCTGGGTCAACTTCAGGGAGGACAGGAGAAGATCCAGAAGGGCTTCTCGGATCTCAGTGGTCAATTAACACAACTGACAGACGGCTTGAATCAAAGTGTTGATGGAATCAAGAAGGTATCAGGTGGCTTGGATTCTGCTCAGGATTATTTGACACAACTGCAAAATTCACCGGATTCGGATCTCGCAGGCTGGTACGTACCTGAAGAAGCCTTGAATAACAAGGACTTCAAAAAGGTGTTTGATACGTACCTGTCCAAGGATCGCAAAACGATGACGCTGGATGTTATTTTTGCAGAAAATCCGTATGGTACAGAAGCGATTGGCCGTGTGCCGGATATCGAAGCAGCAGTACATCGTGCAGTTCAGGGCAGTGCGCTTGAAAAAGCTGACGTTGCTGTGGGCGGTGTAACGAGTACATTTGCCGATTTGCAGTCGATCTCGAACAAAGACTACACACGTACGGTTATGCTGATGCTGGCAGGAACTTTTATCATTCTGGTGATCTTGCTTCGTTCTGTTATCATGCCGATTTACCTCATTATTTCGCTGCTGCTTGCGTACTTCACATCGATGGCACTTACGGAAGTAGTCTTTGTGAATATCATGGGTTATGCCGGAATCAGCTGGGTTACGCCATTCTTTGGATTCGTTATGCTGATTGCGCTTGGCGTAGATTACAGCATCTTCCTTATGGATCGATTTAATGAAAACAAAGGGTTGAGAGTACAGGATGCGATATTGTACGCGATGAAAAACATGGGAACCGTCATCTTGTCCGCGGCGGTCATTCTAAGTGGAACTTTCGCTGCGATGTACCCATCCGGGGTACTCTCGATGATGCAAATTGCTACCGTTGTTCTTAGTGGTCTGGTTCTGTATTCCCTATTATTCCTGCCATTCTTCGTACCCGTGATGGTGAAGATGTTCGGGCGGGCGAACTGGTGGCCGTTCCGTAATAAGGAACAGTCGGAATCTTCCGAATCGAATCATACCATTGGCATGTAAACATCTGGCATGTATCATCATTGATATGTTGATATTTCATATGGAAGGGAGGCTCTGCCGCATCATGCGGCGGGGCTTTCTTTTTTTATAATATTCATCATGGACACAAAGATGGGTACGTGCCTAAGGACACTATCCCGCGCTTTGCCGAATCGATCTTCATAGGATATAGGGAGTTCATGAATGATCAGGGAGATCAGCAGAGAGAGGGGCGGCGGGATGGTATATCGTTATGTAGCTATAGGGGATTCCTTGACGGTAGGTACAGGAGCATTGCTCGGAACCGGATTTGTTCCAATCTATCGCCGTATGGCGGAAATGAACCTTCGTACATTTGTATCTATGGACAATTTGGGTGTAAACGGACTAACATCGGCAGAACTGCAGCAGATGATTAACGGGCATCCTCGAGTGCGTCAAGCGCTGCGTGAAGCAGATATGATTACGGTATCCATTGGTGGTAACGATCTGATCCGTACATTTAAAGCTAGCGGGGGTATTCCCAATGCCGGGAAAATGACACAGGTGCTCGGTGAAACACGTCATCATGTATCTCAGGTCATGAGACAAATTCGGCAGTTAAAAGGGGATCAGAAGTACTTTGTTCGTTCCATTGGATTGTACAACCCGTATCCACAGTCAACCGAAGCTGCATATTGGGTGCGACAGTACAATTCTTATCTGAATGGTGCAGGTTCAGGCAACTATGCATGTGCTCAGGTGTACGACAAGTTTGAAGGGCGTGAGCGAGAGTTGCTGTTCTGGGACAGAGTCCATCCAAACGCAAGGGGATATCGGATTATCGCGGAGCAGTTGAATCGAACGGGTTATGTTCCTTTTGCTTGAAGCCTGAAGAAGACTAGACCCGCCTTACAACTTCCGATATGATGAAAGAGTTCGTACAAATTATCATAACAGAGGAGTTCGAATCGGTGTCTAACAAACAGCAAAATTCTCTTCTTCCAACGGAAAAGCAACTCATCTCTGAAGTGTTAGCGTTATACGGCTTCAGATCGGAGTGGCAAGGTAAGCGCAGCAATGGAGGTATGAATAACTCTACTTTTGTGCTTCACACCAGTGATGAAGATTATGTTATGAGACAATACGAAACACATAATGATCAAGCGAAAATAGCTTTTGAACATGGCGTGCTTACGGCACTGTCCAATACAGATTTTGAACTTCATTCCCCAACACCAGTCATTTCATTATCTAGTAGCAGCCGTGAGGACGCAGATCAAGAATTTAAGGAAAGTAATCATTCTAATGAGGAAAATAGGCAGACTTACCAAATTGTACGAGATCATATCACGGGAACATTTAAAATCGTGACTCTGTTTCGTTATCTGAAAGGTGTTAATCCGGTATGGGATTCCCCCGATCAATTGCTTCCTTTGGGACGGGCAGCAGGACATCTCTCAACAGCGCTTGCCAAGCTTAAATTGGAACTTGAGCCAGTATACCCGCCATATTACCGGATCGACGAGGCTTATCCGCTGTGTACACCAGAACGTTTACTAAGAATGTGCGCTTCGCCGCCGGAAACGCTGGAGGCTTGTACTGATGAGTTAAGGCAGTTGCAGGATGAACTGCCAGGTTTGTTCAAAGCACTGCGTGGAATGGAGCAGCTTCCGCATCAAATCGTGCATGGTGATGTGAACGCATCCAATGTGCTTGTGGATCCAGAAGGCAACATGAGTGCGATTCTTGATTTTGAGTTTGCGACCTGGGATCTTCGGGTCATGGAACTGGCGGTTCCGATGTCTGACATGCTGACCATGGACAAGAGCGAAGAATGGATGTGGCAGGCGCAGGCTAATCTGGTGCAGGGGTTTCGAGAAGAGGTTGAACTCACCGCTGACGAACTGGAAGCCATTCCGCAGCTGATCTTGCTGCGAAGTTTGGACGTGGTGATGCATTTTATCAGCAGGATGCTGGAAGGGACAGATAAACCAGAAGTGGCCGCAGGACAAATTGTGAAACTGAAACAGCGAATGGACTGGATGCAGCGGAATGAAGAACAATTACGTCAATTGTTAATGAAATAACATACGTGGAAATAAATAAAATGCACTGGTTTTGCTATGGATAAAAAGCAGAACCAGTACATTTTTCTTTTTTTGTATGATGCTTGCTGACATACGGAGGCAGTTCAATCTACAAAGCACGTTTTCGGAACCAACTGCGGACAGCCCAGCGCCGTTCCTGACGTTTTTTATATTTGGGCAAGGAACGATACACATTCAGGGATTGATCATATGCCTGTTTGGCATCATCATTACGTCCTAGCGAACGGTATACCGAGCCAAGCAGATAAAAGGCTTCACTGGAGGAAGAATGAATTTCCTGAAATTGCTGTACATAATGAAGGGCTTTGTCACGATCCGTATCCTTGAAGGCTGTAGCCAGATTCAGATAAGGCTGTCCGTACTTCACTCTAGGGTTAATCTCAAGTGCGTGCAGAATATGACGTTCGCCCTCCGAGATTTTGCCCAGATACAGTTCAGTTGTTCCCAATGCTTCCCAGTATTCAGCAGACTGCTCGTAAGGGCGTTCCAGTTCAAGCAAAAAGGTATGTGCCTCACTGTAACGTTTGCGTTCAATGAGCAATCGGGCTAATTCAAGCTTGGAAGACACTTCGTTAGGATTCAGAGCTAGCTGCTGTTTCAACCGGGAAATGTTACGCATGCGTTTGATGGGTTTAGTGAAGCTTGGAAATACGCCGACAAAGCGACGATCGAGGAAGTACAGGATAACGAGCAAAATCAGAATGGCAAGGAACGGATTTCCAATGATCTGCCAAAGCAGGCCAAAAATAAGAAATTTAATAATCACAGGTTCAACTCCAGTAACAATGTAATCGTGTTGCACAGACCTTGAATATCATACCATATCCTATCTTGGAATAATATGTTTGTGTGTGTATGTGCCCGTCTCACTTCCTAGCGATGACGTACCATCGTTCTGCGATATGCAGCTGGTGTCGTGCCCGTCAGTTTCTTGAACTGTCTGTAAAAATGAGGCAAACTATCAAATCCACAAGCGTCTGCGACAGCTGCCATCGTTTCATCCCCATTCAGGAGATGCTCTTTTGCCATAATGACTCTACGAGCGAGGACATAATCTGTTAATGTCATTCCTGTGTAGCGCTTGAATGCCCGGCTAAGATGGGCAGGAGACACGGCAGCTTGTTGTGCAAGCTCAGGTAAGGTCAATCGATTGCGCAGTTTAAGATCAATGTCAGACAGAATCGAGGACAGCCATGACGGAGCAGGCAGTGATGTTGTAGCATGACCAGGACCAGTGGCTGATTCCAGACGTTCAAGGAAAATAAGCAAGAGTTGCAATCGGAGCAGTGCGGCGTGAGAGCTCAGATGATGATCGGAACGAAACTCGGCATGAATATCATCAATGAAGGCAGACACTTGTGCCTGCTCGGCATGGTTCAGCTGCCTTTTGTATATTCGCCGTTTGCGGCAACGTTCAAATGGGTGTAGCAGGGAGGAGGACATGCCTCCGGCAGTTGAAGCCAGTAACCCCGGACTGAAGAACAGTGCTGAAGAGGTAACTGGATTACCCGCATCAGGCAGCGCACGGTGCACGGTACTGCCTGGAATAAGAAATAAATCTCCTTCCTGCATATCTTCGAGACCCGTATCAATAAAAATACTTCCCTGTCCCCGATAGACATAGATAATTTCATGCCAGTCGTGCAGATGATCCGGTAATTCATTTTGCGGAGATTTCGTATCACTATAGACAAGGCGAAACGGTATGCCCGATTCGGTCTCAATGGTGGTGCGAACTGGTGAATGTTCCATAAGGGCTCCTTTGGAGACAATGGTCTCAGATAAGATGTCAATTCTGATCAAAAAACAGTATATTTAACGCAATATAAGCAATTTAATTTCCTTTTATTGATGATACAATGAATTTAAAGCGTTTACAATAAAAGGATGCCAGCTTTTGCTGTTCGCATTCTGAGTTCGCAAATAATCGGTGAGGTGAGTGTCCATGTCTGCAAGCACAAAGCGGCCAAGATTGAAGCTGCATCTGCTCGGCAATGATAGTCAGCGCAAATGCAAAGAAATGATTGAACGTCCCGTCAAAGTTTTGCAGATCGGGGAAGGTAATTTTTTACGGGGATTCGCAGACTGGATGCTTCATGAAAGTGCTCGGCAAGGCAAGTTTCACGGCTCTGTAGCCGTGACACAGCCTCGGCCTGGTGGCAAGGCCAAGCTGGAGCAGATTCGTGATCAGGATGGACTATATACAATGATTACGCGTGGTCTCTCTGAAGGAAAACGTGTGGAACGTACGGAAATGGTCTCTGTCTTCTCCCAATTTATTAATCCGTACGAGGAGTGGCAGACGTTTCTGGAACTTGCGGAATTGCCATCGCTTGAATTTGTAATCTCGAATACGACAGAATCCGGCTTGAAATATATCCAATCAGACTACATCCCAGGAGAACCCGTTCAATCCTTTCCTGGTAAATTGACGGTTTTCTTGCATCAAAGATATGTACGTTTTGCTGGAGATCCATCGAGAGGACTCATCCATCTGCCATGTGAATTGCTGGAGGGCAATGGTGATGTTCTGCGAGAATGTGTGCTTCGTCATAGTGAAGATTTCGGATTCTCAGACAGCTTCCGCTCCTGGATCGAACATCATAATCTGTTCTTGAACAATTTAGTAGATCGTATCGTAACGGGTGCACCTACCCAAGAAGAGGCAGAAGCCCTCACTGAACGCTGGGGTTATGAGGATCAACTGATTAATACGGCAGAACCTTATCATTTCTGGGCAATCCAAGGCGAGGAGTCGCTGGACAAGCGCCTTCCATTGAAACAAGCAGGACTCAATGTGCACTGGGTTAAAGATTTGAAACCATATCAGCTTCGGAAAGTGCGCATCCTGAACGGCTCACACACACTGATGTCTTCTCTGGGCTTGCTTCGCGGTAAACAACATGTAAGAGAAACAATGGAAGACCCGCAGTTTAGTTCTTGGATTAGGCAAGCGGTGCTTGAAGAGATTGTGCCTGCTATGGATATGCCTGAGCTGGGATTGGAGCAATATGCGGAAGAAGTCTTCGAACGTTTCTTAAATCCATACATTGATCACAAATTGCAGGATATTGCACTGAATACGGCCGGTAAATTCAAAGTACGTGTACTGCCAACCCTGCTCGCCTATGAACAGAGTCAGGGAAGCTGGCCTGAGCGGTTAATACAAGGTTTTGCCGGATTCCTCTATTTATATCGCCCATTGCAGACGCAGGAGGGCTACAAAGCTCAGCTTTTGAGCGGAGAAACGATTCCACTCAGAGATGATCCTGATGTACTGGCAGCTTTGGCGGCTCATTGGGAAGGCTACGGTCACTCGACCAGTGGAACGGATGAACTGGAGCAAAGAGTTGCTGCGGTTCTCTCCAATGAAGTGATCTGGGGAGAGAATCTGGATGCAAAACAAGGATTGCGAGCAGCACTCGTACATGAAATCAGTAAACTGGAAGGTGAAGGGAAATGAGTACAACAAGCACAATCAACGACTGGATTGCGATCCAGCCTCAGGACGATGTCATCATAGCACTTCGCGATTATGTGAAGGGAGAGCGTATTGATCTGACGGATGGTCACTCGTTCACACTGCTGGATGATGTACCTAAAGGTCACAAAATCGCTGTGCATGATCTTGCACAGGGAGCAGACGTGATGAAATATGGCTTTTCCATCGGCATCGCCCAGGAAGCAATAGCGCAGGGGAACTGGATACACAGCCATAACTTGAAGACAGGTCTGCATGGATTGCTTGAATATGAATATCAGCCAGGACAACCGATGACGATAGACATGCCTCCTGAACATTTGCGAACTTTCGATGGTTATTTGCGTCCGAATGGGGAAGCGGGAATTCGCAATGAAATCTGGATCGTCAATACCGTTGGATGCATTAACAAGGTGTGTGAAGCTCTCGCACGGATGGGACAGTCCCAGTTCGGTACTCGGGTTGACGGCGTGTATCATTTTCCGCATCCTTTCGGCTGTTCCCAGCTGGGGGATGACCTGAAATATACTCAGCAGTTGCTGGCTTCGCTGGTCGAGCATCCAAACGCTGGGGGTGTACTGGTCATTGGTTTAGGTTGTGAGAATAACCAGGTGGATCAGTTCCGTGAGTGCATCGCACCGGAATATCGGGAGAAGGTACGTTTTCTCAAAGCGCAGGAGACCGAGGATGAGTTGGAGGAAGGACTGCGTTTAATGGAAGAGCTGGTTGAGCTTGTGGAACAAGAGAAACGTCAGCCGCTGCCACTCAGCAAACTGAAAATTGGTTTAAAATGCGGAGGTTCGGATGGTTTATCCGGCATCACGGCGAATCCACTCGTAGGCGCTGTTGCGGATCTGCTCGTTGCTGCGGGCGGGACAGCGATTCTGACAGAGGTTCCGGAGATGTTCGGTGCGGAGACGATTCTGATGAACCGGGCCGCAGATGAGCATGTTTTCAACGATCTGGTAGACCTTGTGAATGGTTTCAAGCAATATTTCGTGAATCATGGTCAAAATATCTATGAAAATCCTTCGCCGGGTAACAAAGCAGGCGGAATTACGACACTTGAAGAAAAATCACTCGGATGCACGCAAAAGGGAGGACGCTCTTCGGTTGTCGATGTGCTCCGGTACGGTAAACGGGTGACCAAAACGGGTCTGAACATTGTAGAAGCACCAGGCAATGACCTGGTTTCCGTGACCGCTTTGTCTGCGGCAGGAGCGCATATCGTACTGTTTACGACAGGGCGCGGCACACCGTTTGGCGGTCCGGTACCTACGGTTAAAATTGCAACGCAATCGGATCTGGCGAACCGTAAAAAGCACTGGATTGACTTTAATGCAGGTCAGCTGCTTGAAGGGCAGACGATGGAACAGGTCAAAGAGCAATTATTCAGTCAGATTATTGATATTGCTTCAGGACGTGCACAGACCCTTAGCGAACAGCATGGTTTCAGGGAGATCGCGATCTTCAAAGACGGAGTTATTCTCTAAACCTAATCTACGTGTTGCAAAATAAAACAAGACAACAATCCGGCGATTGGTAATAACCTGCCGGATTGTTGTTTTATTTAGGTCGGAGTTTTATGCGCGCTTAGCGAGCGGTGCAACATGAAATATACCGCTTACGATGTGCGTTCGAAAATGTGTACTCCGCGGGCTTCAATACTAATCTGTCCGGTGTAATCCGTGCCTGTTAACAACTCACGAACGCTCGAATTACCGAGATCATATGACTGCGGGGAAGCATTGTGATTCATGACAAAAAGATAAGTTAACCCGTCTTTCGTACGTGCACTTACTTCGACACCTTGCGGGGTTTCGAGCAAAGGCTTAATATTTTTTTCGGCTGCGAGCTCTGCAAGTAAACCTTCGAGGAAAATGTTATCCGGATCAGAGGCGACGTACCAGGCTTGCCCTTGACCAAAGGTGTTGCGTGTAAGTGCAGGCATGCCTTGATAGAAGTCTTCACCGTACTCGGCAATCACTTCTGCACCTTCACTGTGCAGGAGATCGCATAACATACCGCATTCGTATACGCCTTCAAGTGCGCCCAATGTTTCCTTCAGAACGATGCTATTCTTCTGTTCAGGCAACAAGGCATCAATCTCTTCGACCCAGATGCCAAGCAGGTTTCGAAGCTCACCGGGGTAACCGCCAGTGGTCACGAGATCATGCTCGTTGACAATTCCGCTAAAGAAGGTGGTCAGGAAGGTGCCGCCGGCCGCAACGAACTGCTCCAATTTTGCAGCAAAGCCTGGTTTGACCATATAAAGTACAGGCGCAAGAAGCAGATCGTATGAGCTGATATCGCTGTCTACACTTACAATGTCCACTTGAATGTTGCGGTGGAAGAATGCTGAATAATATTTGTGAATTTGCTCGACGTATTTCAGAGCCACTGTTGGCCCGCTTGATTTTTCAATCGCCCACCAGTTATCCCAATCGAAGACAATCGCTACCCTGGACTGAACTCTAGCATCAAGAATGGTGTCACCAAGCACCAGAAGCTCTTTTCCAAGCTCTGCAACCTCTCTAAACACCCGTGTGTTTTCATGTCCCGCATGTTCAATGACGGCACCATGATACTTCTCGCATGCACCGACGGAACGGCGAAGCTGGAAGAACATCACGGTATCTGCGCCGTGTGCGACGGACTGATAACTCCATAGACGCATGACACCAGGGCGTTTCAGTGAGTTATAAGGTTGCCAGTTTTGCTGGCTGGGTGTCTGCTCCATCAGCATAAATGGCAGACCGTCTTTGAGGCCACGCATGAGATCATGAGCCATGGCGGTATAGCTGATGGGTGTCGCGAGACCGGGATAACTGTCCCAGGACACGATATCCATATATTTAGCCCATTTGAAATAGTCCAGTTGTTTGAAAAAGCCCATTAAATTTGTAGTAACGACGGAGTCGGGGATATGCTTTTTAATGGCATGATACTCAAGCAGGTAACATTCCAACATACTGTCTGAATTAAAGCGGGAGTAATCTAGCGAGATTCCTTGAAAAGATGAACTGTTATGTCCCCAATGTTCACTTAGATTGCTTGGAAGCACAATCTCGTCCCAATCATAGAACGTATGGCCCCAGAAGTTTGTGTTCCATGCTTTGTTGACCTGTTCAATGGTTTGATAACGTTTCTTGAGATATACACGGAATGCTTTTTCGCAGTTTTCACAATAACAATCGCCGCCATATTCATTGGAAATATGCCAGACAAGGACTGCGGGATGGTCTTTGTATCGCTCGGCGAGTTTGTCTGCGATGATTTCGGAGTACTTCCGGTAGGTCGGACTGTTCGGGCAGGAGTTATGCCGTCCGCCAAATTTCCGTTTGCGTCCGTCCGCATCTACGCGCAGGACATCGGGGTAATTTTTGGCCATCCAGGCTGGGTGCGCAGCGGTACTTGTAGCAAGGCAGATATATACTCCGTTTTCATATAAACGATCAATTAATTGATCCAGATATTCAAAGTTATACGTCACCTCGTCAGGCTGAATGAGTGCCCAGGAAAAAACGTTAATCGTGGCCATATCAATACCTGCCAGCTTAAACATGCGGAGGTCTTCCAGGTGGGTCTCATGATCCCATTGTTCAGGGTTGTAATCGCCTCCATAAAACATTTTAGGTAATTTGCTGCTGATCAATGTGCTCACCTCTTGTATAAGAATAAACCTATACTATATGATACATATGACTTTTAAAATATAATAAAAGTAATGATCGATATAAGAATATGGAACTAGATTCTATTATGTTTAAGGAGGTTACCATGCTCATTTCACCGGGGCATCAGCGTTATTTTATGACACCGCGGGACCAGCCGCTTCCGCTATATATCGAGAGTATAGGATATAACGGAAATCAGGAAAAAGTCTCCAGACCAGCGGGTTATCCGTATTACCACTGGCTGCAAACGGTCAAAGGAGCAGGAGAGTTCGAGCTATCAGGAACTTCGGTCATTCTGGGCGAAACCTCGGGTATTTTACTTCCTCCAAATCTGCCTCATGGATATGCTCGTGTTCAAAGCGAGTGGGAGACCATCTATATTACATTTGGTGGTTCACAGTGTGCCGGCATCGTAGATTCGTTAGGTTTGGGAGAGGCCGATATTCGTCAGTGGGAGACAGATAGCCCACTAAACGATTATGCTCAGCATGTGCTGAATTCGATCGGGAGTGACCAGGATTTATCCGGGCTGGAAGCTTCGGCGGACATGTACCGTTTTTTGATTTTGCTGAAAAAACACGGAATGACCGGCAATCGCTCCTCCATCTCTCAAGCTGTAGCAAGACTTGCTCCGCTGCTTGCCTTTATGGAGCAACATTACGGCGACCCGGACATCGGGCTAGAGCAAATGGCATGGATTATCGGAATCTCATCCAGGCATATGAATACGCTGTTTAAACAATCCTTTGGCATAACGGCCTACAGTTACTTCATTTTGCTTCGCATACGTAAAGCCAAAGAAATGCTGACGGGCAGTATGGAACTTACGATCAAGGAGACTGCGGCACGGGCTGGGTTTCGGGATGCCAGTCATTTTGTTGCTACATTTCGGCGGATTGAAGGGGTTACACCTGAACAGTTTCGCAACTTGTACTAGGGCGTGTCTTGAAACCGACTGAAGTGCATCTTTTACCACCTTTTCGCCCCCTGCTGCGTCACTTTCCCTTGATGTGCCCCGTCACACCTGCGGGAAACTTCCTGGCTTGGAACAAAAATTCGGCAAAATCTGCTTCCTTCAGCGTTTTCAGACACGCCCTAATCGAGACCAGGTTGAACAAAAAAGATATGCAGAAGGGTATTGATGCTTCCTTCTGTTGCCGTTATGATGATATCGAATCCTAGAATCGAAAACGATTAAACGAATCTATTCCATATGCATGAGAGAGGATGAGTCCGATCATGAATTCAATTATTCCTTTGTGGGAGCAGGCCGCCCCGCACGCAGCTGCAGGTCATGAAGACGAAATGCCACATCTAATTCCTTTTATTCAACCGGGTTCCGAGAGCGCTGTCATTGTATGTCCAGGGGGCGGTTATGGTCATCTCGCTGACCACGAGGGAGCACCTGTTGCTGCGTTGTTAAATCGCGCCGGAATCAGTGCTTTTGTACTCAAATATCGAGTAGCACCGCACAGTCACCCGGCACCTCAGGCGGACGGGCAGCGTGCAATCCGTTATGTACGTGCTCATGCGGAACACTTCGGGATCAACCCGTCCAAAATCGCAGTACTTGGCTTTTCGGCAGGTGGCCATCTCACAGCAACATTGGGTACGCAGTACGATGGTGGACAACCGGGACATGAGGATCGGATTGAACGGGAAAGCTCTAGGCCGGACCGAGTCATTCTCTGTTATCCGGTCATCACGATGGAGTCTTATGGACATGCCGGCTCGCGTATCAACTTGCTAGGCGAGGATGCAACCGAAGAACAGATTCAAGCTTTCAGTGCAGAGCGACAGGTTCGAGCAGATGCTCCTGAAGCATTTATCTGGCACACGAGTGATGACCAGGCTGTACCCGTGGAGAACAGTTTGCGATATGCCTTGGCTTTGGGTGCGCATGGGATTCCATATGATCTTCACATCTTTGAAAAAGGTCCACATGGTCTGGGGCTAGCGGAGCATGATGACACGGTTCGAGTATGGTCTGATTTGTGTCTCACTTGGCTTAAAAATCAAGGCTGGTAATGTTGGCACACACTTTATTTTGCCAGTGAACAAACGGATCAATATCCAGCAAAGGGGACAGCGCCATGAAATTGCAAAAGAATGACAGACTTCTTTTTATCGGGGATTCCATTACGGATTGCGGACGAACACATCCTGTAGGTGAAGGAAGTTCAGGTCTGGGACACGGTTACGTGGCACAGGTGTATGCAATATTGCGGTCCATTTATCCAGAACTGATGCTGCGAGTGCAGAATGTGGGTAATAGTGGGAATACCGTTCGTGATTTGAAGCAACACTGGCAACAAGATGTGCTTGATCTGAACCCGGACTGGTTGACTATTATGATCGGTATTAACGATGTATGGCGTCAGTTCGATCATCCGCTCGCGGATTCACAGGTGTTTCTGGAGGAGTACGAGACAACATTGCGTGAGCTGGTTGCATCCGTGCGCCCGAATCTGAAAGGCCTTGTGCTTATGACACCCTATTATCTTGAAGCGAACCCGGAAGATCCGATGCGGGCGACGATGGATATCTACGGAGATGCGGTTCGCAGGGTGGCATCGGAGTATGACGCGCTGTTTGTAGATACGCAAGCAGCATTTGCGCCACTGTGGGATCATTTTTATACATCGGTTCTCACACATGATCGAGTACACCCAGATGCTACGGGTCACATGGTACTTAGCAAAGCTTTTCTGGATGCGATTGGATTTGAATGGACGAGAAATACGAAATCCTAAGAAGGAGCGATATTATGAGTCATGTAACTGTAGTTGTGGATACGCCAGCACAATTGGGAGAAGGACCAAGCTGGGATGCGGAAAATAATCGTTTGTTATGGGTAGATATTGAAGGGTTTAAGGTACATGCATACGAACCCGAGACAGGTAAGGATCAGGCTTATGATGTTGGTGAACATGTCGGAGCAGTGGTTCCCTATCGTGGAGATGAAGTGATCGTTGCACTACGAAGCGGCTTCTATACATATCATCTGCTCACGGGTGAGAAGCAAGCGATCGCGGACCCTGAGCAAGACAAAGCTACCAATCGGTTTAACGATGGAAAATGTGATGCATACGGTCGTTTTTGGGCTGGCACGATGAGCCTGAACAACGAGCAAAAGGCTGGATCGCTATATTGTCTGGAGGAAGGAAAGCCTGTACGCAATATGGTGCAGCAAGTATCCACCTCCAACGGTCTGGGTTGGAGCCCGAATCGTGAGTCCATGTATTATATCGATACGCCGACACGCTCCGTGGATCGTTTTGATTTTGATCTGGCTTCAGGTACGATCTCCAATCGGAAGAGTATCATTTCAGTTCCGGAAGATATGGGATTCCCCGATGGTATGACTGTGGATGCTGAGGGTATGCTGTGGGTGGCCCACTGGGGTGGAGGAAGAGTTACACGCTGGAACCCGGAGACAGGGGAACTGTTGCAGCAGATTGAAGTGCCTGCAGATCAGGTGACTTCCTGTTGTTTTGGCGGCCCGAATCTTGAAGATTTATATATCACTACCGCACGTATCGGAATTAAGGAAGAGCGCTTACAGGAAACGCCGCAAGCCGGTTCACTATTTGTCGTTAAGCCTGGTGTTCAAGGGCAGGAAACTCATGTTTATGGACGAAAAGCTTAAGCAAAGTCAGCAGAAAAAGTTATAGTGGGTTTAAAGGTGCTGTGAGAACAGCATCTTTTTTTGTTTTGCTAAAGCAAAGAATTACAAATTTTTTTTGGAAAGTGGTTATTTGCACAGAGGGGAAAAACGTTTTCTATCGAATGTTATTATTGAAAGAATTATCCATTTTCCGGCGGTTTTCGATAACATTTGTAAGCGCTTAACAATGAAGTGAAGTGAAGGGAGGTGAGGCTCCTCTAAAGGATTAGGTATGGATTCGTCTGATACGCCATCATCAGCAGGATGAGACAGCGGGGATAGACCGAATTGCCAAGATGTACAAACGTGAAAAGGAGGAGTTGTCGAGATGAAAACGTGGATGAGCAAGTTCCGAATCCTGAGTTTAAGTGTGGCTATTGTTACAGCTTCACTGGGTGGTCTGGGGATGGCAGGAACTTCAGAGGCGGCGCCGAGTGAGGCCTACGAATGGAAAAGCGTCGTTACTGGCGGAGGCGGAGGTTTTATACCCGGCATCATCTTTAATGAATCTGAAAAGGACTTGATCTATGCACGCACCGATATAGGAGGAGCTTATCGCTGGAACCCGGTGGACAGCAGCTGGACTCCGCTTACTGACTTTGTAGGCTGGGACGACTGGAACAATAACGGGCTAGATGCACTCGCCTCCGACCCTGTTGATCCGGATCGGGTGTATATGGCGGTAGGGACGTATACGAACTCATGGGTAAAAGACAACGGATATATCTTCCGTTCCACTGATCGCGGAGATACGTGGGAGAAAACCGAGTTACCCTTCAAGGTTGGAGGGAACATGCCTGGACGTTCCATGGGGGAGCGCCTGGTTGTAGACCCGAATGATAACAGCATTTTGTATTTCGGAGCTCGCAGCGGCAACGGATTATGGAAAAGTACAGATTATGGGGTGACTTGGAGTGAAGTAACCAGTTTCCCGAATCCAGGTAACTATGTTGAAAACCCAGCCAATGAGTATACAAGTGACATCATAGGTCTGGCCTGGATCACTTTTGATGAAACAAGCGGCTCTGCGGGACAGGCCTCACAGACCATTTATGTCGGCGTAGCTGATAAAAGTGAAAGTATATATCGCAGTACCAACGGCGGTTTGACCTGGACTGCTGTTCCTGGACAACCTACGGGTTATCTGCCTCATCATGGGAAAATGGATGTAGATGGAAGTTTATATATAACCTACAGTAATGGTGCTGGCCCCTACGATGGGACGAAAGGGGATGTCTGGAAGCTGAATACAGCAACAGGTGTATGGAAGAACATCAGTCCTGTACCAAGCAGCAGTTCGGACAACTACTATGGTTATGGCGGCTTGGCCATTGATGCACAGGAGCTTGGTACATTAATGGTTGCAACGCTTAATTCCTGGTGGCCGGATGCTATCCTGTTCCGAAGCAAGGATGGTGGAGATACTTGGACTCGGATATGGGATTTTGAAGGTTACCCTGACCGCAAATTCAGATATACGCAGGATATTTCCGCGGCGCCTTGGTTAACCTTCGGTGTGAATCCTGCACCGCCGGAAATCTCGCCTAAGCTGGGCTGGATGATTGCTGCTCTGGAAATTGATCCGTTTGATTCCGACCGATTGATGTATGGAACGGGGGCAACCATCTACGGAACCAACAATCTGACCGATTGGGACGAGGATAAGAAAATTAACATTTCCGTTATGGCCAAAGGCATTGAAGAAACCAATGTCATGGATTTGATTAGCCCGCCAAGCGGAGCGAATCTGCTCAGTGCACTCGGTGATGTTGCCGGGTTCCGTCATGATGATCTGACCAAAGCTCCAGCGACGATGTTTACGAATCCGAATTATCCTTCAACGGAGAGTATCGACTTTGCCGAATTGAGCCCGAACACGATGGTACGGGTGGGTAAAGCGGATTACACGGTTGATCCCAACGCGAAGTCTATTGGCTTATCGAGCGACGGTGGAAAAACGTGGTACAAAGCAAGCGCAGAGCCGTCAGGTACTGCCGGAGGCGGAACCGTTGCCATCTCGGCGACAGGCAACCGTCTGGTATGGAGCACATCGGATCGCGGTGTATTCCACTCTGCCGGCGGTAATTCATGGACGGCAAGCACGGGCATACCCGCTGGAGCCAAAGTCATTTCCGACAGAGTCAACCCGAGCAAGTTCTATGGCTTCGCCGCAGGGAAAATTTACGTGAGTGTTAATGGCGGAGCATCATTTACTGTATCTCCAGCTACCGGGCTCCCTGCCTCAGGCAATTCGGACCTCGACGCTGTACCAGGTGTAGAAGGAGAACTGTGGTTTGCTGGAGGGAATGAAGAAGAAGGACCCTATGGATTGTGGCACTCAACCGATTCTGGAGCGACCTTTACGAAACTTTCCAATGTAGAAGAAGCTGACAGCATCGGTTTTGGTAAAGCAGCTCCCGGGCAGAATGTTGTCGCCTTGTATGCCGTAGCACAGATTGATGGAACTCGCGGATTTTTCCGTTCTGATGATGGTGGTACGAACTGGGTGAGAATCAATGATGATCAGCATCAGTACGCCCGAGTAACCACAATTACAGGTGACCCGCGAATTTATGGCAGAGTCTATCTCGGTACCAACGGACGCGGAATACTGTATGCGGACCCGGTTAACGGCAATGGGGGCACACCAACTGTCCCGAATTCGACCATTACCCCGGTAACGGCTCAATTTGATCTGAATGTGGATCAGCAGGCCAATATTCCTGTCACATTAACACTTAACGGTCATACACTAACCTCTATTCGGAACGGAAATACGATACTTGTAGCCGGAACCGACTATACCGTTGCGGGTAACCAGGTTGTGCTTTCAAAAAACTATTTAGCCACATTGTCCAAAGGATCAGCTGTGTTAACATTCCAGTTTAGTGCAGGCAATCCTGCGGTGCTGAACCTGACCATTAAGGATACAACAGTGGTCATCCCAGGTGGAACAATTCGCATCGAGATGTACAATGGAACAACGGCAGCTGCAGGCAGTTCAATCACTCCTAAATTCAGATTAACCAATACCGGCACGACCCCACTCAATCTGTCCGATGTAAAAATTCGATATTACTATACGATTGACGGTAGTCAGCCTCAAAATTTCTTCTGCGATTGGGCTGCTGTGGGAAGTGCCAACATTACCGGTACGTTTAGTTCCATTACTCCGGCATTACCAGGAGCGGATCATGTGTTAGAAATCGGATTCAAGGCAACTGCGGGAACGCTGAACGCAGGACAGAGCACGGAAATCCAGACTCGCTTTTCCAAAGACAATTGGACTAATTACAATCAAACGGACGATTATTCCTTTGAAGGAACGCATACCTCTTACGCTGATTGGTCTAAAGTAACAGGATATGTTGCCGGTCAGCTTGAATGGGGAATGGAGCCGTAACATTCGGTCCGTGAATGAATTGAGAAAATAAAAATGAACAAGAGGTCTCAAGATGCCCAATTAGGTCGTGGCGTTTTTGGGACTTCTTGTTTTGTCGAATTATAGTGTAAACTATAAGTAGTTACTATTGCTTAAACATAGGATTTAAGATATAACAATATGTACGATTATTATAATGTTCATGTAACCGCTAACAAGAACAACTTCAATAACCAACATATAGAGGGTTAAACGGTACAGATATAGAGTGATAGAAGAGACAGGGGGGTCGCGATCATGAACCGGTTGTGCAAGGTGCTGATTGTTGACGATGAATTTCTGGTTAGACAGGGTATTAAGCACCACATGAACTGGGAAGCTGAAGGGTTTAATATTGTCGGAGAAGCATCCAATGGCGAAGAGGGCTTGCAACAGGTGGCGTTGTTAAAACCGGATATTGTCATTACCGACATCGTGATGCCTGTTATGGACGGTGAAACTTTTGTTCGTACACTCAAAGCGGGTTATCCGCATATTGAGGTTATTGTGCTGAGCAGTTTCAGTGAATTTGAATATGTTCGATCTACATTGCAGCATGGAGCGGCAGATTACATATTGAAGCCCAAGCTGGACACGAATGAACTTCTGGAAGTGCTAAGACGTACGGCAGGCAAAATACCGGAGCTTCAATATGAGCCTTCCCATGATGGCTGGCGTCTTGGTCAGTTAATGGAGAAAATGTTGTCCGGATTTACGCTGGACGAAGACAACGAAATGCCTGTTATTCGGGAAAACTTTCCGTTAGGCGCTTTTCGTTTACTCGCATTTCAGGTGGCTGAAGGCAGTTTGAAAAATCAGGATCATGAACAGATTGAAGCTGAGGTTCGAAAACGGATGCCTGAGATTGAATGTGCCATTTTACCAGCTGACAGCCAATTGTCTGTTATGTTGCTGAACATGAAACCTGAGCAAGATGAAGGTACGGTTGAACAGGTCAGGGAATGGGCTTCGGAAGCAGGAGCAGGACAGAATTCTCCGGTGTGGGTGCTTAGTGAGAGATTTCATCCTTTTGAAAAGATGGGAACCATCTATCGTGAGCGTCTGCTTAAATTAATGGAGTTTTGCTTCTATTATACGAATCGTGCGATTCTAATTGATGGTGAGCTTCCGCCAATGCATCCTGCTGGGTATCAATTCAACGTCAATATGTTTTTGCAGCATGTAAAACGCAATCGGGTGGAAACGGCCAAAGAATATTTGCATGAACATGCAGCGACACTAGGGAGAGACTACATTGCTGATGTATTTGAGATCAAATCATTTTTGGGTAACTTGATCTTTAATGTTACGATTACTTTGGCAGATATGGATGTGCAGTCAGCAGGGCTTGAAGAGAGTAAATATACGTATTTTAAAAATGTGGATGGAGCGTCGACGCTTTCAGAAGTGATGCTGGTTCTGGATCAATTCATGACGGAGGTTCAGGAATGTGTTTCCGGTTCAGGGGGCAAACGAAGTGATCCGAATATGACCATGTTGCTGGATTACATGCATGCAAACTATGACCAGCCCTTGGGACTGTCCGAAGTGGCCAAACATTTTCATTTTAACCCGTCATATCTATCCAGTTACTTCTCGTCACATAAGAAAGAAGGATTTAATGAATATCTGAATAAGATTCGCATTGAGAAAGCGGAGGAATTGCTGCGATCGGATGATGTCACGATATCGGAAATTAGCAGCATGGTAGGGTATTCAGATCACAGTTACTTCTGTAAAGTGTTCAAAAAATTCACGGGACTATCTCCAAGTCGCTATCGGCGTAAATTTTGGGCTTAACTAGAAATGGATGAGATTACTTCATGAAAAAGTGGAAAAATGGCTTGTCGCGTCTCGGATTGTTCCCCAAGCTAATTCTGGTTATGGTTGTCAGTATAGTTCTGGTATCGGTGCTTATATTGTGGACAACGATTCATATGTCGACCAACCTGTTTACTGAAACGTTCAGTATCACGAATTCGAAGGTGCTGAGCCAGATTAAAACGAATTTTGATGCGTTTAACGACTCTATTGCTGCGGTGACGAACAATGTAGCGCAAAGTGGAGCTATTCGGGGGTTTCTATCGGATGGGGATGGGGATTCGGTTACCATGTCCAAATCGTATTACAGTATGCGTGAAACGATGAAGCGGGTTCAGTCCATCATTGAGTTTTATGAAGTAGGTATAACGATTGCAGGGGTAAATGGACGAAGTTTTTCGACTAATCCCTCATACATCCAGAAAACAGCGGAAGAATTAAAACAGGATAAGATTACGAAGGCAGCGACCGAATCGCCCAGCCGTCTAATCTTCGATGACTATCAGGCCCAAACCAAAGAGGGTACATTGCAAATGATCTCTGCGACCAAATCGTTGACGGATCGAACGCGAAGCAGAATTTATGGTACGGTTTATATCACGATGAGAGAAGAGTCATTCCGTCAGTTCTATGCTAATTTTACAAGTCGGGGCAATGACGTCGTCATCATGAATGAAAAAGGCGAGATCGTATCCTCTAACCGGGAAGACTGGATTGGCACGACTCAACCTGAACTGTTATCATATGCCGAAACCATAAATGAAACGGCACCCAAAAACATTACGGCACGAGTCATGGGGCAGGATAGCATCATATTATCTGAATATTTGCCCTTTTACCGTTTGTATATGGTGAACATCGTGGATAAGGAATCTGCGATGGGACAGCTCATTGATATGAAAACGGTCGCGTTGATCTGTGCTGCGATTGTGTTTGCGGCTCTGTTGCTGGTATTCCTGATTACGAGTCAGATGACGAAGTCGCTGCGCAGACTGGTCAAACAGATGTCCAACATTACGAAGAGCGATCTGGATAACTATATCCCGATCAGCGGCAGTTATGAGAGCAGGCAGTTAGGTCATGCCTACAATTATATGCTGGATGAATTGCATGATTACGTGGATCAGCTTGTACAGACGCAACGGGAGCAACGTAATGCTGAGCTTGCGGCGCTTCAGAGCCAGATTAATCCTCATTTCCTGTATAACACCTTGGCTTCTGTCAAAGTTCTGGTACAGCAAGGAAACAAAGACCGGGCCGCGGAGACGATTAATGCACTGATTGGTTTGTTGCAAAATACGATTAGTGATGTCAGAGAAACGGTGACGGTAGAGCAAGAAGTCGAGAACCTGAAAAACTATGTCTTTATTAATCATGTGCGTTATGGTGGACGGATTAAAGCAGCCTTTTACGTGGCACCGGACTGCACGCATTATCATGTTCCCAAGCTGGTGATTCAGCCATTTATCGAAAATGCCTTCTTCCATGGCTTTATCAAAAAGGAAACAGGCACGATCCATGTGATGGTTTCCCGCGCGGGAGAATCATTAGTGTGCGAGATTATGGATAATGGAGATGGCATTGAAGGACTTAATGTAGAAGGGGCACTGCCCAATCCGAAAAATAATCGTCAGCTATTCAGCGGTATAGGGATTCGAAACGTCCATGACCGAATTGAGCTTCTGTATGGCTCACCCTATGGTGTGACGATTATGAGCAACGTCGGAGAGGGGACGAGAGTCACTGTAACGCTGCCGCTGATTACAAGTTAAATAGCTCATAGACATTTCAAAATTCACGGACCCTTCATTTCTGATACCCAGAGATGAGGGGTTTTTTATATTCCAAATCATAAACGACTTGCATAGTTGTAAAATGTTCAGCTCAAAATAGTACAAAATCAAAAGAAAGTACAAAAAACCAAATTATGTGCAACCGTTTTCTGTAAAGGTTTTCATTGTGGCAATAAGAAGACAAATCTGCACAAAATTTTTACTAACGAATGGAGAAATGGGAATGATAAGATGAATACATCGAAAGCAACCGCTTTCAGAAAACGCAAACAAATTTACAAACAAAGAGGTCGAAGGGGAGTTGAATGGTTTGAAAAAAATGTGGGTATTGATGCTCGTAACGGTATTGCTGTTGTCCGCATGTTCATCCGGCGGTGGAGGTAAAGAAGCTGCTAGCGGTGGTGGCGGCGAGAAAGCAAAAGAAATTACGATCTGGGCTTGGGATAAAGCATTTAACGTCGCTGCTCTGGAGCAAGCTAAAGCCATTTATCAAAAAGAAAACCCTGATCTGAAAATCAACATCATTGAGAATGCTCAAGATGCGATCATTCAGAAGCTGAACACTGGATTGAACTCCGGAACAAGCAGCGGTCTGCCAAACGTAGTTCTGATTGAAGACTATCGTGCACAAAGCTTCCTGAGTGCTTATCCAGATGCGTTCAAAGATTTGTCTTCGACAATCAAAGCTTCCGATTTTGCAGAGTATAAAATTGGACCAACTTCTTATGAAGGTAAACAATACGGGATTCCGTTTGACTCCGGCGTAGCTGGTTTGTACTACAGAACAGACTTGCTTGAGCAAGCAGGCTACAAAGCTGCTGATCTGCAAGATATCACATGGGATGATTACATCAAAATCGGTGAAGCTGTAAAAGCAAAAACGGGTAAAGAACTTCTGTCTCTGGACCCGAACGACCTGGGTATCATCCGTATGATGATCCAAACTGCAGGTAAATGGTACACAGCTGAAGATGGTAAAACACCTGATCTGAACAACAACCCTGCATTGAAAGAAGCGTTCGAAACATACAAAAAAATGATGGATGCTAACGTTGTTAAATTGCACTCCGACTGGAGCCAATTCGTTGCCAATGCCAATAACGGTGACGTAGCAACAATTCCTACAGGTAACTGGTTCTCACCATCCGTTCGTCAAGAAGCTTCCCAATCCGGTAAATGGGCTGTAGCTCCAATGCCGAAAATGGCTGGTCAAGCAAACTCTGTACACGCATCCAACTTGGGTGGTAGCTCATGGTATATCATGAACGATGTTCCTGGTGCAGATCAAGCGGCTGACTTCATGGCTAAAACTTTTGGTTCTGACAAAGAGTTGTATCAAGAATTGTTGACTAAAATCGGTGCAATCGGTACGTACACACCGGCTGTTGATGGTGATGCATACAACAAACCAGACGAGTTCTTCAGTGGTCAAAAAATCTTCGCTGATTTTGCTAACTGGACTAAAGAAATTCCAAAAGTAAACTATGGTAGCAACACTTATGCAATTGAAGATATCTTGGTTGTTGAAATGCAAGCATACCTGAACGGTAAATCCATTGATGACGTTCTGAATGATGCGCAAAAACAAGCTGAGGCACAATTAAACTAATATCCCAAGGTAACTTATAGAACCTAGGAAACAACGGAGCCATCTCCCTTGTCCGGCGCAAGTCGAGCTGGACATGGTGAGAGGCTCTGTAGGTTCTACCCATGTTGCATGGAGAGAGAGGAGCCATACTGTGAAAGCCATAAATACAGGAGACAGTCTCCAAAAGAAAAATAATTTGACTGGATGGGCTTTTGTTTTGCTGGCTGTTGTCGGAATTGTAGCATTCTACTTCTATCCGATGATTCAAGCGCTGCTCTTATCATTCAAGTCAGGCAAAGGTGCCAACCTTGAGTTTTCGGGCCTCGCAAACTACAAAAGATTGCTCGTTGATACCACGTTCCGTACGGCATTATCAAACACGTTTATTTACTTAATCATTCAAGTACCTTTAATGATCATTCTCGGTTTGTTCATTTCCGTATTGCTGAATGACAGCACACTGCGTTTCCGGAGCTTTTTCCGTACAGCAATTTTCTTGCCTTGTGTAACTTCACTTGTTGCTTACTCGGTTGTATTCAAGTATTTGTTCGCACCGGACGGTATGGTAAACCAGGCTTTGATGGGTTTACACATTATCGGCACACCAATTCAATGGATTACTGACCCGTTCTGGGCTAAAATTACGATCATAATCGCCGTTACTTGGCGTTGGACCGGATATAACATGATTTTCTATCTGTCATCCTTGCAAAACATCGATCAATCGATCTATGAAGCAGCGAAGATTGACGGAGCGAATGCTTTCACTCAATTTTTCAAAATCACTGTACCTTTGCTTAAACCGATTATTCTCTTTACATCCATTACATCAACGATTGGTACACTGCAAATCTTTGATGAAATTATGAATATTACCAAAGGTGGTCCGGGTAACGCGACCATGTCGATCTCACAATACATCTACAACCTTTCGTTTAAATATTCACCGGACTTCGGTTATGCAGCAACCGTTTCGTATTCCATCGTAATTCTGATCATTATTTTGTCCATCATCCAGTTCAAAGTGGCAGGTGATAATAAAAATGGCTAAATCAAGAGCAAAACGCATTTTCACATATGTTTTCCTGTCCGTCGTCGCTTTTATTTCCATCTTCCCATTTTTCTGGATGATCGTCAGCGCTACAAACAAATCGGTAGACGTAACTAGAGGCACTTTGCTGCCGGGCTCTGCTTTGATTGAAAACATCAATAAATTGCTCGACACCACGAATCTGATTCAGGCACTGGGCAATTCAGCGATTATCTCGATCGTGTCAACCATTCTTGCTCTCTTGATTGGTTCCATGGCAGGTTACGGGTTTGAAGTATTCCGCACAAAATCCCGCGATGTCGTGTTTAACATCCTGTTGATGTCGATGATGATCCCGTTTGCAGCGATTATGATTCCGCTCTATCGGATGTTTGCAACCATTTCGAGTGCAGCACCGGCAATCGGAATTAATACGATGGCTTCGGTTATTATCCCGACCATCACAACAGCGTTCCTGATCTTCTTCTTCCGTCAGAACACCAAAATGTTCCCGAAAGATTTGCTGGAAGCTGGACGTATTGACGGTCTGAGCGAACTGGGGATTTTCTTGAAAATCTATATGCCTACGATGAAAACAACTTACGCAGCAGCAGCGATCATTACATTCATGAGCAGCTGGAACAACTATCTGTGGCCACTCATCGTATTGCAAACGCCGGATCAGCAAACCATTCCGCTCCTGATCTCCAACCTGGGTGCAGGTTATGCTCCGGATTACGGGGTTATCATGACCGCAGTTGTTATTGCAACACTTCCAACTGCACTGGTGTTCTTCATTATGCAAAAACACTTCGTTGCAGGTATGGTTGGTTCCGTAAAATAAGCATAAGTGCATAACACGTCCAACTGGACGAATGCAGGAAAGAAGGGAGGACGCCTGTACAGGCGTACCTCTATCTTTTTTGTATAGAAGCAGAATCAAACACTAAGCGTAAGCTTCAATGAACTCACAACGAAAACTCATAACGAAATTCGCATTATAGAGGGAGAGAGAGCCGATGAAAGCAACAAAAGCAGATATCAACTGGTTAGGGGACGTAAGTGTATTTGAGGTAAACCGTCTTCATGCCTATTCCGATCACCGCTATTATCAAACGATGGAAGAGGCTGTGGCTTCTGCTGAGATGGCACTTCGTTACGATCTGAATGGAACATGGAAATTCAACTATTCCATTCGTCCGGATTGCCGTCCTGAACTATTTTATACGTCCGAGTACTCCAGCGAAGGCTGGGATGATATCGAAGTACCGGGACATATCCAGCTTCAAGGTTACGGACAGATTCAATATGTGAATACGCAATATCCGTGGGATGGATTGAATGAACTTCGTCCGCCGGCTCTGCCGCAGGATAAAAACGCGGTGGGTAGTTACATTCGCACATTCCATCTGCCAGCAGGCTGGGAAGCGAATCCGGTATACATTTCGTTCCAAGGTGTGGAATCAGCATTTTATGTATGGCTGAACGGAGAGTTCGTAGGCTACGGGGAAGACAGCTTCACACCATCTGACTTTGACCTGACACCGTTCCTGCAAGATGGAGAGAACAAACTGGCGGTTGAAGTATACCAACGAAGCACAGGCAGCTGGTTAGAGGATCAAGACTTCTGGCGTTTCTCCGGTATTTTCAGAGATGTATATCTGTACACAGTGCCGGCTGCACACATTCGTGATGTTCATGTTCGTACCGATTTGGATGCTTCATATACGAATGGTACATTGGAACTCGATCTGAAACTGGAAGGAAAAGCGGCAACAGGTGCGCGGATCGAAGCTGAGCTGTTGGACAAAGAGGGCAACTCAGTTAAACGTTTAGACGGGAATGTCGTGGACGACGGTCTGCTACAACTGCGTGAAGAAATTGGCCAAGTCAACCTCTGGAGTGCAGAGATTCCGTATTTGTATCGTTTGTACATCCGTGTGTATGATGCAGCTGGCAACCTTGTGGAAGTTGTTCCTCAAGCCGTTGGTTTCCGCAAATTCGAAATGATCGACAAAGTGATGCACATTAATGGCAAGCGTATTGTGTTCAAAGGCGTAAACCGTCACGAGTTCAACCCGCGTCGTGGTCGTGCGATCACGAAGGAAGATATGCTGTGGGATGTGCGTACGATTAAACAAAACAATATGAATGCCGTTCGTACATCACATTACCCGAACCAAAGCTTGTGGTACGAACTATGCGATGAGTACGGACTCTATGTGATTGATGAGATGAACCTGGAAACGCACGGCTCTTGGCAAAAGCTTGGCGCTGTTGAGCCTTCATGGGTAATCCCTGGCGATAAGCCGGAATGGCATGACATTGTTATGGATCGTGCAATTTCAATGGTGGAACGTGACAAAAACCATCCGTCCATTCTGATCTGGTCTTGTGGTAACGAATCCCATGGTGGTGAAGTGATCTACAAAGTGTCCCAATACTTCAAATCGGCAGATCCAACACGTATGGTTCATTACGAAGGTGTGTTCCACGACCGCCGTTTCAATGACACAAGTGACATGGAATCCCGGATGTATGCAAAACCGGCTGACATCGAGGAGTTCCTGAACGATAACCCGACCAAACCATATATTAGCTGTGAGTACATGCATGCGATGGGTAACTCCATTGGCGGTATGCATAAATACACGGAACTGGAAGACAAATATCCGATGTATCAAGGTGGATTCATCTGGGATTACATCGACCAATCCATCTACAAAAAAGATCGTTACGGTAAAGAGTATCTGGCATATGGCGGGGACTTCGGCGATCGTCCATCAGACTATTCGTTCTGCGGTAACGGGATTGTGCACGCAGATCGTAAAGTGACAGCTAAAATGCAGGAGGTTAAATTCCTGTATCAAAATATCAAGCTGTTCCCAAGTCGTGACGGCGTTAAAATTGTAAATCAGAACCTGTTCGCAGACACATCTGCGCTTGAACTGGTGTACAGCCTGGAGCATGAAGGGCATGAAGTATTGCGCGGCACACTGGATGTAAATGTTGCTGCGGAAAGTGAAACCGTAGTAGAGCTTCCTTTGAATGCAAAGGCTCTTGAAGGTGGCGAATATGCTGTCAACGTGGCGTTTGTACTGAAAGAAGCAACGCTGTGGGCTGACAAAGGTGACGAAGTAGCATTTGGCCAGTTTATTTTCACCCAAGAAGGTAGCCAAGCATCTGTTGCAACAGATAAAAACGTTGTGAGCGATATTCAGGTGGTCGAAGGTGACGTCAACATCGGCGTTCGCGTTGGTCAAACGCATGCGTTGTTCTCCAAGCAGTTTGGAACACTGGTTTCCCTGAAGTTCTCCGGTCGTGAAACAATTGCGATCCCGCCTGCACCACTGTTCTGGCGTGCAACGACAGACAATGATAAGGGTACAGCAATGGGCTTCGAGCTTGGTGCATGGTATGCTGCCAGCCTGTTGCCGCGTTCTGTAGAATGGAAGCATGAACAAAAATCGGATCAATACCGGATTGAGTTCACCTATAAATTGAACATCTCGGCAGATGTAGAGGTGAAAGTGATCTATACGGTGCTTGCCGATGGAAGTGTACATGTGCATAACACGTACAAAGGTACCGAAGGATTGCCAAACTTGCCAATCCACGCATTGTCTTTCAGAACATCTCCAGATTATGAGAACGTGGAATGGCTGGCAATGGGACCAGAGGAAAACTATTCGGATCGCGCATTTGGCGCTCGTCTGGGCATCCATGGCAGTAAGGTTGCAGATACGATGGCTCCATATCTCGTACCGCAAGAGTCGGGTAACCGTACAGGGGTACGCTGGGCTAAGCTAACGGACAATGCTGGACGTGGTTTCAAAATTGAAGCTTCCGGTGCACCGGTAGAGTTGAATGTTTCACCATATACAGCGTTTGAATTGGAAAATGCGCAGCATGTGTATGAGTTGCCACCCGTGCATTACACTGTCGTTACGGTAGCCGGCAAACAAATGGGTGTTGGCGGTGACGATAGCTGGGGCGCTCCGGTACATCCGGAATATCAAATTCCTTCCAATGGTGAGCTGAGCTTTGAATTCGTTATTCGTTCACTGTAACAGGGAAATATACGGCAAGAACAACAGGTGATGTTGCCACCCGTGTCAATGTAGCGGTAACTTGGCTTGAAGCGTGATCATATCAAATGCAGAGGTTCCCTTGGATGGGGCCTCTGTTTTTTTGTTTTCCCTTATTGAAACCGTTCTCGCTCCATTCTCGTAGAGTACTGGACAAAGATACTGAGGAGGGGACAGAATGAGCAGGAAAGCAAAAACGGGGGTATGGGTGACGGTGATAGCCGTTCTGGGAATCATTGTAGGATCATTTATTTGGTATTTTAATACGGCTTCCGGTGAACGCGCACTTAAAACGATGAGATCCAATAACGCAGGTGGTTTAGAACGGGTAGTGAAGGTGTACAGCAATTCGGGTGAACTGATTCAAACGTACGAGGGCAAGATTGATGTGCAGGATACGGAGTACGGAAATAAAGTGCTGTTTGATCTGAATGGCAAACGTGTTGTGATCTATAATGCAACGATTGTGACGGAAGAGAAATGAAAGTTGTGAAGTGAAGGGTATTCTGGTGATCCAGAGTACGTAGACAGATCAGGATACATAATCCTACTTCTGTGGTAAAATTAAGGAAAAATGAGAGTCGAGTGATTCGGAATGACGATGTTTCTTGTTGCTCTTGCGTTGCTGGGCATGTTAGCCTTCTATAGTTTGCTGGCTTATGTATTGATTCGTTTTATTTCAAAAAGAGCGTTTAAAGTGACGTTAACTAAATTAGAAATGTTGGAGATTATAACCGGGCTTGCTTTGATATTTGTCGTGTTCCAAGGCATTCGATGGGGATCAACTTCTACGATCTTACCGTCTATATTGCTTATCGCACCGTTAATCAATATGCGTATTTCGAATCGTAAACAAAGAGAACGCCTTAAACAAGAATTTACTTAAGTTGTTGTGGATAGGAGGGTGTGCTTTGATTCTGAGCAAAACAACGGATACGTCAGGGCTGACCAAAGTTAGCGAGCTATCTGATGAGTTGCAGTCTGTTTTTGATAAAGCCGCTGAAAAGTATGCTTCATGTAATATTGAATTGTACTTTGTGTTCCGCTGTCTGCCGGAAGATTACGGACGCAAATCAAGCGTCAGACATGTGAAGGCAGAAAAAGTGATCTATTTCGATATGACGGTTAGTGAAGACCGTTATAAGACTTGGAGTAAAAGCAGGCAGCGATATGCATTAAGCCATGCGTTGTATACATTTCTCAGCGAAAAGATAAAGAAGTATAAAGTGGATGGTCTGGACACCGATGAATTTATTGCTGATATGGGGATGTGGCTTAAAGAGGTTGGGTGGCTACAGACGGAAGAGCAAGCAGATCTGGGGGAGTTTGAAGAGAAGTATAGATCGTGAAATATCTGTATTGTGTACTGTGGAAATCGGGCGAGAATGAAACGTACACATGTACGTGAGGCAAGACTGGGCGTTCCTATTCTCGTTCTTCCGATTATCAAAATGGAACAAGGTAACGAATACATATGAGAGTTAATCTTTAAGCTCTTTGAATAGACAAATGATAGCATCTCCTAACAAGAAGATCATTAAGGTTTCTTTTACACTGTAGAAGAAAGGAGATGAGAGATCCTGGAAATATTCAAATTACTTCACCAATCCATTGATTATGTGGAACGACATCTTCATTCACCGATTGAGATTGAAGATATAGCTAGGGCAGGCATGAGTTCGAAATACCATTTTCAGCGAATGTTCCATGCAGTAACCGGCGTAACCGTTACCCAGTACGTAAGAAATAGACGTCTCACACTTGCCGCTCAGGAGTTAGCAGGGACAAACTGTAAAGTTATTGATGTTGCACTTAAGTATGGTTATGACAGTCCAGCAGCATTTACAAAAGCGTTCCAAAGGATGCATGGGGTAACACCTCTTGAGGCAAAGAAAATGAATGTGAAACTTAAAGCATTCCCTCGAATCTCCTTTCAAATTCAGGTTAGAGGGGAATCAGAGATGAATTATCGAATTGTCGAGGAAAAAGGCTCTATTGTATTTGGAAAAAGCGTTCTCATCCATGAAGATGCGTATAAAGAGGTACCCGTATTTGTGGAGGGCATTTGGAAAGATGGGACTCATGCTCAGATACTCGAGTTGTTAGAGAGACCGGATGGAACATTGTTATATGGTTATCATTATGATTTCGCTGAGGATGGTTCGAAGCGTTATTTAATGGGAGCAGAGGTGCCAGAGGGCATTCAGGTATCGGATGAATTCACCGTTCTTCATATACCTGATCAAACTTATGCCGTTTTTGACAGTGGAGGTAAGATGGCAGATGATGTCGAGATTGATTTGAGTATTTTGAATGTTTGGAAACGGATCTACACCGAGTGGTTCCCGTCAACGAGTTTTGAACAAGTGGAAGGACCCTGCATAGAGAAATATTACTGGGTGGATGATCAACATCAAAATTTCATCACCGAGGTATGGATTCCGGTTCGTAAAATTGCAGAAGGCATTAAAAGATTTAAGAAATGATTTATCCACTCTACAAACAAAAAGAAGCTCTCGTATGAGAGCTTCTTTTTGTTGTAAGAACGTTGGCTTCTACGTCTTCAAAAGCACTAACTACTGCTTTGTCCACCGATTTGACAACCGACTATTTCTTACGTGTCATGATATTACAAGAAACACTCTCCACTAAGTGAGAGAGTGATATGTCTATTTTACTAAGGACGATTCTTTTTTTGCGTTGCTATGATCTTTTAGGCTAATAAATAGTTTTATTATTCTTCCTACTCCTACTAAATAATCAAAGGTGACTTAACCTTTAACAATTCACCAATTGTAGCGACAAAGTTCATAGTCTTATTATTTCCAATGTACTAGTATACAAAGTGTAAATAGAAAATATTAGAAAAAATTCTAATAATATAGAAAAAAATATCAAAGGTTAAGAAACTTTCATTTTGCTGAAGAAGATAGTGATGTAAGGAGGTGATTTCGATGTAGACCCTGGATCAGTGAAATTCTATCTCAATTAGTTAGTCCTTGTAACGGGTTGTGGTTTGATTGAAAACTCATGGGGAGAGCTTGGAGACCAAGACCGTGTCTAACCAAGCGACGCTTGTCCGCTCCCATCCTCGACGATATCAAAACCAGCCAAAACAGGTTTTGTTCGTATCGGAGTATGAATCTTAGTAGCAAAATGTGCGCTATCATCCAAAACGAGTATACATCAATTTGTAGGAAATTTTCTCGAAGGTAGCCTCTTCAACGACAAGTCTATCTCAGGTTTTCTTATCTTCTGAGTAGTTTCACAGATTCAAGTGCAATAGAGCAAAACTATATAATATTAAAAATTAAACAAATGGAGGATTTTGAAATGGAAGGTAAAATATTTAAGCTATTATTGACCGTTTCCTTTACATTTAGCACTCTATTTGCTTCAAGTGCAGTTTCGGATGCCATGCCTAGTTCCAATGCGTCAACTGTCAATAGTATGAATCAACATCTTGAGGAGAGTATACTTCTAATACAAGAGGATCTTGAGAAACAAGGGACTAGTATTGAAGCAGGTTTAACAGACCTCGCTCTTTTATTTGAACAGCAAAAACAAGGGAGTTCTGATCTCAAAGAGATCGAAAAGTTGGAACAACTAGTTAGTACAATTGGAGACTTATCAACAGACTATAAAAATTATAAAAATGGGGACTTATCGACAAATAAAAAAAATAACATTACTTTGCAGGCACAAGGGTCGATTTACGCTCCAGCAGTTGCAGCAATTGCTAGTTGGTTTGGATCACAAGGGTACCTTTTATCTGCAGAATTATTGTTACATGCTAAAGATAATACAATCTATATGTCTAACTACAGTCCAGCTTACGGCTCTCGTGTTAGAAGTTCTTCAGTAACTCAAAGGATACTGGCAAGTTCCGCGAGATCAGGTTCGGGAGAATTTCCTAATTCGGGAGGCCAGATAGACAGAGATCTTTATTATGCAATACATTATTTTAACTGGACGAAAACCCCGTCCTTTCTTATCTCTGATGTATATGATTTTGCACCTGGTCAGTATAGTGGTCTTGCAGGTACGGCTGTAAACGCTATGTATTTTGCTCAGCAAGAAGGGTATCTAACACCATACAAGGTTTTGTGCAGATAATTAATCTTTATAAAAACTAAAAGACATATTAGCTCCTGGGTATTACCCTCGTTAAACAGAGATAAAAAAAGAACTATTAAAGGACGTTCCCAATCAGAACTCAACTGCGGAGAGATGATATGTATTTCAACAAAAATAGACCCTCTTTCGAGGGTCTACTTTTCATGGGAGAGGAGAAACCGGACGAAGAGCTTATGGGGAAACGTAAGTCTTCTCCGCGGTTGTCTACGACACTTGTGATGTCGATAATTATAGAATGGCCCAAGGGTTTCCTTTTTATACATATTGGCCAAGAGTATTTTTCAAACGGAACCGGAGTGTGGTACGATAGCTTTAAGAATAAATATATGTACATAGAGAGAAAAGGTGACGTATTCGTGAGAGTGGTATCTGGAAGTGCGAAGGGCAGGCCGCTGAAGGCTGTTCCCGGCACAGGTACGCGTCCAACCACTGATAAGGTGAAGGAAGCGTTGTTTAGCATGATTGGCCCTTATTTTGAGGGCGGAGCAGCATTGGATCTGTTTGCAGGCAGTGGAGGTCTCGGGATTGAGGCACTCAGCCGTGGCATGGACAAGGCTGTTTTTGTTGATCTGGAATCGAAAAGTATTGAAGTAATCCGTGCGAATCTGAAGGCTACGAAGCTGGAGGATCAGGCGGCTGTATATCGTAATGATGCGGGTCGGGCGCTCAAAGCGCTGGCTAAACGCAATACAACCTTTGATCTGGTGTTTCTCGATCCGCCCTATCGCATGAAGAACGGACACGAGTTGATGTTAACGATGCACGAACTGGAACTGCTTACCCAAGGTGCAACCATCGTGTTGGAGTATGAATCCAAACATGAATACCCGGAGCAAGTTGGCCCGTTTGAACAAACGCGCAAAGCGGTGTACGGAGAGACAGCGGTATCCATATACGATTATGTACCTGTTGCGGCAGAAGATGAGCAAGAAAACCGCATCACAGAAGAGGAGGCTCCTCATGACTGAAATGATTCAGCGGCAGGAACGCATTGCCGTATATCCAGGAAGCTTTGATCCCGTAACGATGGGGCATCTTGATATTATTGCGAGAGCGTCGAAACAGTTTGATCGTGTCATCGTCGCTGTCTTGAACAATATGAGTAAAAATCCACTGTTCACCGTAGAAGAGCGCAAAGAGCTAATCCTTACTGTAACCAGCCACCTGCCGAATGTGGAAGTGGATAGCTTCCGTGACTTGACGGCTAATTATGTAAGGCAAAAGGAAGCGTCGGTTATCGTTCGCGGTATTCGCTCCGTAACCGATTTCGAGTATGAGTTGCAGCTCGCGTCGACCAACAGCAAGTTGAACCCGGATGCGGAAACGATTTTTATGATGACTAACCCGAAATACTCCTACCTCAGTTCCAGTATCGTTAAAGAAATCGCCCACTATCATGGTGATGTAACGGATCTGGTATCGCCTGAAGTTGAAGCTGCGCTTCGCCAGAAGATCAGCGGGAAAAAAGGCGGTTAATCCATAAGGTAAGGCCCGAGAGACTAATCATTACCCCAAGAAGTAAAGCGAGACTTAGGGCTGCTGCAGGGAAGCTGTTCCAGATGAGTTGCCATGTACTTATGGTGTCTGGAAATTCCAGAAACGGCCAATAGAATAAAGAGTCTGAGCGCTCCACTGCAGTGGTCTGCCACGTGGTCGATACTTCTGTGGTATAACGGCTGAATGGTTCCCACAACCAGAGGGTAAGGCCAAAGGCAGCTAACCCATGTCCTAATCGAACGATAACGAAAAATAGCATGGATTGCAGTCCAGGCATGGCTGTTCTTAGCATCGATGAGACTTGCAAATGCGAGCATACGCCTCCCCAGCCAAGCGCACCTGCCAGGAATGCCATCAGTAGGGCGGGTGCTATTGCTGTTTTGCTAATGTGGTATGTCCCTAAGTGAAGCTCCAGCACAGAAGGCCAGACTGCAGCTGAAATACCGGGAGTCAGGTAGAGTGAGAGCAACCGGATGAATACTGCAAAAACGATGATATACCCTCCAGTTAACATTAGAATCTGTACGGCCTGAGATACGGTGTCACCCAGTAATTTGCCAAAACCTCGTGCATCCCGGCTATGTGCTTCTCTAGCGGCGAGCAACATACGCGAACCGATGCGAAGTTTCTGAGAATTCTGAGCTAAGGGATGCAGTTGCTTCATTTCGGTCTCTGCTTGATTTTGGGCTGGTGAGAGAGAATGGACAGCTTTGTTAGATGATATGGGGTCTGGTACAAGATTTTTTTTTAGGGATGCAGGGATGAAACGAATGGCAACCGCGGCTGCAATCCAGCCGCTAATCCAGTGTATAATGAGGAGAAAATATCCGGCAGCAGGGTTATGTAGAAAAGCACCTCCAACAACAAGCAGAATCATCATGGGGTTGGCAAAATGAGCTGCTGCCGCAATAATAACCGCCTGCCTGGCGGTCATTTGTTGATCCTTGACTAATCGAGATACGGCATCTGCGGCGGCTGGAAAGCCTCCACACATGCCCACAGCGAGAGCGAAGCCGGCATGGCCTGGCAGCTTGAACAAGCGCCTCATCATGGGCTCTAGCAGAACCCCCAAGGCGTGGGTAAAGCCAAACGCGGTCAGCATCTGGGATAACATCAGGAACGGCAACAGGGCTGGAAAGACAATTTTCCACCAGATGTCCAGTCCCTGAATGGATGCGTCGAAGGCTTCTTTCGGAGATGCAACTATCGCAACAACCAGCATGAATGCACTAGTGCTTAGGAATACAGTTCGTACCAAACCGGGACTTCGAGCTTCACTGGATACGGTCATCGTTTCACCTCATATCAATTAACGCCTCTCGGGCATTGGGATTACAATGGACGGCCGAATCACGTTCGTAAACGGTTCGGCCTTGACCGGATAGACGGCGAATCATACTGCGGCCTATCCGGCCTGTACCATTGTATGCAGGAACAACAAGGTGTTAGACTTGGATTGTAATCATATGTAATAAGATGAGCTGAATAATTACAGGAAAGCAACTCTTGTGGAGTGGATTCAGCTTGTAGAGAGATAAAGAACGGAGGCTCATGAGATGAATCGGTTCCGGAAAACAGGTGGTTTCAGAGCTTCGATCTATGTGATCGCGGTGGCTCTGATTGTCTATCTTACGGTGTACATGCCAACGCCGTATATTATTTATACGCCTGGCAGCGCGGATGAAGTTAAACCGATGGTTACCGTGAAGGACGGTGACAAAGATGAAAAGGGCGTATTCATGATGACCACCGTGTCGGCGACGTATGCCAATTTATTTTTGCTAGCTACTTCGTACTTTGATAAAAATGCGCAATTGGATAAAAAGGAAGATCGTCTGCGTGGCAAAAGCGAAGCGGAATACTCCGCTGAACAGGTCTGGTTCATGAGTGATTCGCAATCCTCTGCCATGGAAGCGGCCTATGAGAAAGCGGGCATTACATACTCCATTGTGCCTGAGCACATCTTTGTGTTTGGTCTTTCGGAAAATCCCAAACCGGATGGGGATATTGAACCTGGAGACATTATTCTGGGTGTGAACGGTACAGCTACACCGGATAATAATGTGCTTGCCAAAGAGCTGGAGGGGAAAAAAGCCGGGGATACAGTGGAGATGCAATTGGAGCGCGGCGGTGAAACGATTAGCCGGGATATCACGCTGGTTGAGGTGAAAGACAGCAAGACAGGCAAGATGCGAACTGGGCTTGGAGTAATGATTGGCGCGGTGCAGAAGGTGAAGCCGGAAGACCCGAACAAACAAATCACATTTTCAAGCACACAGGTAGGGGGTCCTTCTGCCGGGTTAATGTTCACGTTAGAGATTTACAATCAGTTAACTCCTGGTGATCTGACCAAGGGACACCGGATTGCGGGTACAGGTACGATTACGAAAGATGGTGTTGTAGGAGCGATTGGCGGTGTGCAGCATAAAATTGTCGCTGCTGACCGTAAAAAGGCGGAAATCTTCTTTGTACCGAAAGATAATTATAAAGAAGCCGAGGCCAAAGCAAAAGAAATCAACACCCCTATGAAGCTTGTGCCCGTTAGCACACTTGATGATGCTCTGACTTACCTGAACACCATGTCTGTAAAGTCGTAAGTGGAATGAGATTGTCTTAAGATTGGGCTTAGAAGAGCCTGGACAGTGGCCTCTTTTAAAATATGAAGGTACGCTGGAAAACAGGAGATTCATTAAAGAAGAGCGTAAATCAGTGAGAAGAACGATGTAAAAGTGAGTACCAAGGTCAGGTTGAATATTACGATAAGTGTTATGCATTGGTAGGATATCCGTGTAAGCCATTGCTTTTAAAAAGGACGAAATGACGAAATCCCCTGTGATGACAGCCAAAGGCTGGGCACAGGGGATTTTTAGTTGGTTTTATGGTTTGCATCCTATTGGCATTTATGCATGTTGTAGCTTTGATTCATAGGGCGAGATGAATCAGATTCTCATGGGTGATTCGTAGTAGTCGCTATACATTATGCGTGATATGTTGCGCGAATCCTCTTGGTCATGGGCAAGAGCATAGGCGGCTTGCGCCTGGATATCCAACTCCAGTTGAGCATGATCAAACGTGGATGGCTTTGTTACCACAGGCAGGGAGGCTGTTTTTTTCATCTGTTTGAGCAGACTCTGGCCTGTTGAAGTAAAGCCGAGGACACGCAGATATCCGGGGCCGGTGGCTAACTGCTCTGGTGAACACTCGTCCTTCGTGTGGTTCAGGAGCATGTGGGCGAGCATGCGCTGCAGTTTGGTGCGCGTGTAACGGCGGGTTTTGAGTGCATTCAGGAGAGCTTCGACGGAAGGCTCTGGGAGCTGGGCGAGCGTTCGCATCAGCCGATGCTCTAGCCCTTCCGTGACTTCGGCGATGCGTTCCAGCTCGGAGGCACGGCGGGTAGCCGCGATGTGCAGCAGCGGCTGGGCAAAGCGCTCCCAGTGCATGGGAGCGCGTCCTTCTTGCCATTCGCGATGCAGAATGGCAAGTGTTGCCGCCGGCACGTATGGTGCGGCGGCGTTGGGCCCGTCCGCCAGCAACAGGCGGCGGACAGCTGTGGCACTGGCGATCGCCCCCGGGCCGGGCGTCGCCTGGTGATAGGCGGCACCGGTACGTGCCGCCGTCAAGGGCTGGATCGCGCTGCCCAGCCGTTGCAGCGCGATGAGGTAGTGCAGCCCAAGCGAATTGTTGGGCTGCTCCAGCAGTGCCGCGGCGTCGTTAGCATCGACGCCGCCGGGCGCCAGCGCCGCCGCCGCGCCTGCGTACGCGGCGGGGTAGCTGGCGCCTTCCCGCAGGCGGCGCGCGATATCCTCGCGCAGCCCTGCGGGCTCCACAGCCAGCACGCGCGCAATGCGCTGCAGGCTGTCGATGTCGCCGGACTCGCTGCCAAAGCAGAGCGAGTCCACAACCCCGGTGCGGTGCAGCAACGATACCGCACCAAAGGCAAACCACTCCGCCGGTTGAACCGCGTAGGCAACCGGCAGTTCAAGCACGAGATCGGCGCCAGCATGGAGCGCCATCTCGGTGCGTGCCCTTTTACCAACGATGGCGGGTTCGCCACGCTGGAGAAAAGGGCCGCTCATCACGGCAACAACGGCGTCTGCTCCGCTTAGCCGCCGTGATTCATTCAGATGATGCACATGTCCGTTGTGCAACGGGTTATATTCCACAATAACGCCTACAGCTTTCACGAGCGTTACTCCTTCCTGCCGCGTTAAAATCTCCCATAGGGTCGTTAATCACGCGGGTCATGACTTTTTTACAATATTAGATATAAATAGTCTGTTCACCGTCAAAGCTCATTTTACCTCTTTCATCATAGAGTAGAGCTGGCATTAGAGCAAATGATGAAAAAAGGCACAGAACCAGCATCCGCAGATGCTGCCTGTACCTGAAATATAGCCCTGATTATCTTTAAGAAAACTCCCATAAGAAAAACTGCCTAAGGAACGACCTAAGAAGTAACCGCCACTTCCCCGAAATCCATTTTTGTGCTCGCCAGATGAATTTTACACATTCTTCGGCTGTATTTTATGCTCACACATTCTCCGCAGCAGGAACAAGACTGGCTTTTGGCCCGAAAAATTCATAATGGATACGATCTGATGCAACACCGATGGACAGGAGCTCTGCATATACCGAACGCATAAACGTGACAGAGCCGCACAGATAATAGTTCGCATCCGGTTCTTGAATGACTTGACGAAGCCAAGCCGCATCCATGTATCGCCGTTTATAAACTAGCTCATTTTCCAGATCAGAATCAGCAGAAGAGGTGTAACAATAGTGCGCGTTAAGATTAACATGCTCCTGAGACAGTTGATCTACATGATCGCGGAACGCGTGCGATAAGCCGTTTGGGCTAGCATGTAGAAAGGTAATGGAACGCTGATCATCCGACTCCACCAGTGTATTTAGCATGCTAACCATAGGGGTTATGCCTGCACCTCCGCTTAACAGCACAACAGGACGCGGATCTTCTAAATCCAATATGAAATCACCCGCAGGAGCGGAGAGTTCGACCAGGCTTCCCTCTGTAATATGATTGTGAAGATAATTCGAAATTACACCGTCAGGACGATCCGATCCGCCTGATTCACGTTTCACGGATATACGATAATAGGGTTTGCCAGGTGCGTCGGAAAGGGTATACTGACGAATCTGGGTGAATTCCTGTCCGGCAGGCTGAATTTTAATGCTGATATACTGTCCTGGCTTGTACGAAGAGATAGACTTGCCATCTTCCGGTATCAAATAAAACGAAGTGATGAGTTCGCTTTCTTGCACTTTCTTCGCAACTTTGAAGGTTCTGAAACCGTCCCATCCACCCGTTTGATTTGCGGCTTCGCTATACATATCCTGCTCAATACCAATAAAGGCATCGGCAATCACTTGGTAAGCATCGCCCCAAGCAGCTAAAATTTCATCGGTTGCAGCTTCGCCGAGCACATCTCCGATGGCTTGAAGCAGGTAAGTGCCGACGATAGCGTACTGTTCAGGTACAATGCCAAGGCTGCGATGTTTGTGAGCAACCTGACGGACGGCTGGCAAAATAGCCGCGAGGTTATCAATGTGCAGTGCCGCGGTGTAAACCATGTTGGCGAGTGCCGCTTGCTGACGACCTTGTTTTTGATTTGCATGATTGAAAATGTTTAATAGCTCCGGATGAGCCGTAAACAGCGTTTGATAGAAATGGCGTGTAATGGCTTCTCCATGAACTTCAAGTACGGGTACAGTAGATTGGATCACGTCAATCGTTTGTTGGCTTAACATGTAATTTCCCTCCCGATATTTTTTTGGAATATCAATGATAGATTGTTATAAAAATGGTTGTGAAATTTTGCTCTGTGATTGAATCTACAACAAGTATAGGTATCGGGTTTAGGGACCTGTGTGACATAGATCACACCAATCGTTAACGATTGGTGACCGATGTGAGGAGTGGAGAGTATCAGATAGTAAGTAAGGGATAGAATCATAAGTATAAGTGTTAGAGATGACTTGTAGTTATGATGGAGTAGGTCTATAATAGATCAGATGTGACGGTTTAATCGGAGTGATCGTTTTCCAGAAAGGGTGTAAAGTTAAAAGTGTTGACAAACCTCTTGGAAAATCGGTATAATGATTTTTGTTTGTTAAGTCAGTTTCATAAATCTTTTGTGAGTGACAGATAGCATACATACAGTCAGGAATGAACGCACATATTAGGATCGTCTTGTACTGTATACTGCCGCCATTCGTTAGACAACTATTTATGAAATTGGTTTCGTTTGGAGTGATAGAACATGATAATGCCATTTCGCAAAGTGGCAACCAGTGATCGCCCCCTGCGCTTTAACGAACAGTGGGATATCAAACATCTGGTTTCTAACCGACAAGATATCACAGCCGTTACCCCGCTGACTGCGGATTTGTCTGCAGAGATCAGAGAGGAGAACGTTGTGGATGTTCATGGCAAACTGACAGTAGGAGTGGACATGTTATGCTCCCGTTGTCTCAAGCCGCTAAGTGAACATTTTCATATTGATTTTCATGAGCAATTCAAGCAGGGAAAACAACCAGAGGAATTATCTGAGGACGACGATACTCTCTATGTGGATGAGGATAGCGTTGATCTGAAAGGTTATGCCGAGGAAGCTTTTCTGCTGGATCTTCCGTTTGTACCGCTCTGTAGCGAGACATGCAAGGGACTTTGTCCTAAGTGTGGCCATGAGCTAAACGAAGGTGACTGCGGTTGTGATAACCAGGTTATCGATCCGCGGCTTGCAGGACTCAAGGATTTTTTTAAATGAGCATGATTGAAAATCGAACGTAACAACTACCTGCAAAGGTTGATTTTGATAAGGAGGTGGGAATAATGGCAGTACCTCAACGGAGAACGTCCAAGACGCGTCGCGACAAACGTCGCACTCACTTTAAATTGGCTGTACCGGGCATGGTGAAATGTGAACAATGCGGCGAATTGAAGCTTGCTCACCACGTGTGCAAAGTGTGCGGAACGTACAAAGCAAGAGAGATCATCTCTCAATAATAGCTACACATCAAGCAACACTTCATTTCGATGGGGTGTTGCTTTTTTGTGTGAAGAAAAAGCGAACGAATACGCTTGTTCGAGCGAGTTTGTATGCGTGGTACATATGTTCATTTAGTACTTTGATGAAGTGATGTGAATTTGTTATACTAGCCTTTCTTTTTGACAAAGGATGAGATATACTATAGTTTAGTACCAGGTTCTAAGATTTGACGTTACATACAGATCATCATAAACTTTTATTTTACAAGCTCTCTGAATAAGCAGGGCTACAGCATATAAAGAAGTAGGTTTGAAAGAGTGAACTTAACCAACAAGGTGGGTTCTGGAAACGATATAGCGGGGGGTGTCAGGCATCGAGCGTTTACCGAAGAGACAGAGGCAACAGCAGTTAACCAAAATGATAGACGAGAATCCGTTTGTGACAGATCAGGAGCTTACACGTCAATTGAAGGTAAGTATCCAGACGATCCGTCTTGACAGGCTGGAACTTGGCATACCGGAGCTTCGGGAACGGATGAAACTGATGGCGGAGCGCTCGTATGATCAGGTGCGATCACTGCCCCTGCATGAGATTATCGGTGATATTGTGGATTTACAGCTGGACAAGAGCGGGATATCCTTATTTGAGATCAAAGAGGAACATGTTTTTTCAAGAACAGGTATTGCCCGCGGGCACTATGTCTTTGCACAAGCGAATTCACTTGCAGTCGCTGTCATTAATGATGAGATTGCGTTAACCGCTTCGGCAGATATACGTTTTGTTCGCTCTGTTCGTTTGGGAGAAAAGTGTATTGCCAAAGCATATGTGAAATCAATTCCCGGTCAGAAGGGGAAAGCCAAAGTTGAAGTGTTCACCTATGTTGGTGAAGAAATGGTGTTCCAAGGTAATTTTGTGATCTATCATTCAGGTGGAGAAGACAGCAAAGAAGGAGGTCATTTGGAATGAAAATCGTCATTGATGCCATGGGAGGAGATCATGCTCCTGCGTCAACCGTAGAAGGGGCTATTGCCGCGGCTGCGGAATGGGCGGATACACAGATCGTCCTGGTTGGCGATGAAGCCAAGATTGAACCTCTTTTAAGTCAGTCTGGAGCTAGACCGGCCAACTTGAGCGTTCGGCACGCTTCCGAAGTGATTGGTTCAGATGATGAACCGGTAAAGGCAGTAAGGCGCAAAAAGGATTCTTCCATGGTTGTAGCCGGACGTATGGTTAAAGAGAAGGAAGCCGATGCCATGATCTCGGCAGGGAATACAGGAGCGTTAATGACGGCTGGTTTGCTTGTTGTAGGCCGGATGGACGGGATTGAACGTCCTGCACTTGCCCCCATGATTCCTACGATGGATGAAGTAGGTGTACTTGCCCTAGACCTTGGTGCGAACATGGATGCTAAGCCGGAACATTTGGCACAATACGCGCTGATGGGCAGTTTGTATCGGCAAAAAGTACAAGGTATTGCATCTCCAAGAGTGGGATTGCTCAACGTGGGTACAGAGCCAGGCAAAGGCAACGAACTGACCAAACATGCCTATCCGCTGTTAGAACAGCTTCCGATTCGTTTTGTGGGGAATGTAGAGGCGCGTGATGTACTGACTGGTGCCTGTGATGTGCTGGTGTGTGACGGGTTCGCCGGCAACATCTTGCTGAAATCACTGGAAGGTGCGGCAGGAGCGATTTTCGGCCTGCTCAAAGAAAAGTTTACCTCATCCTTCAAAAATAAACTGGCTGCGGCGGTGCTCATGCCTGAATTACGCGGACTTAAGAGCAAGCTTGATTATACGGAGCACGGCGGTGCCCCATTACTAGGTTTGAGCGGATTGGTCGTCAAAAGTCATGGTTCCGCGGATGGCAATGCGATTAAAAATGCCGTGCGTCAGGCACGGATTGCAGTACAAAACCAGTTGGTGGACAGCATATCTAAGGAAATTAGTGGGAAGTGAGTGACGATATGAATAATTTGCGCCCGGTAGGGATTATTGGTACAGGTAAATATGTACCAGAGAAAATTTTGACAAACAGTGATTTGGAAAAAATGGTCGATACGAATGACGAGTGGATTGTCAGCCGTACAGGAATTAAGGAGCGGCATATCGCTGCACCGGATCAAGCCACTTCTGATTTAGCCTATGAGGCGGCGATAAGAGCGCTTGAATCTGCGGGCATGACAGGCAGTGATCTGGATCTGATTATCGTTGCTACAATTACACCGGATTCCTCTTTCCCGTCGACAGCTTGCATTCTGCAGGATAAATTGGGTGCCAAGGGCGCTGCTGCATTTGATTTGTCTGCTGCTTGTTCCGGGTTTGTATATGGTCTTGCAACGGCAACCAGTTTCATTCAAAGTGGCATGTACAATAACGCGCTTGTTATCGGTGCAGATTGTTTGTCACGTATTACGGATTATACAGACCGTAACACCTGTGTGCTCTTTGGTGATGGAGCAGGGGCTGTCGTTGTTGGTGAAGTTCCGCAAGGCCGCGGTTTCAAAGCATTTGATCTCGGTGCAGAAGGTGCAGGGGGCAGCCTGCTTCAAATCGAAGGCGGTGGTTCACGTCTGCCGGCAAGTGCGGAAACGGTTGAGAATAAAAAGCATTATATTTATATGAACGGCCGTGAAGTGTTTAAATTTGCTGTTCGTGTCATGGGTACAGCAACGATTGAAGTTCTTCGCAAAGCTGGCATGGATCGTACCGATGTTGATCTGTTCGTTCCGCATCAGGCGAATGTACGTATTATTCAATCGGCTATGCAACGACTGGAACTTCCAGAGGAGAAAGTGGTTGTCAACGTAGACAAGTATGCTAACACGTCGGCAGCATCCATTCCACTTGCACTGGTTGAAGCTGCAGAAGAAGGCCGTATGAAAGCAGGAGATACTGTTTTGATGGTCGGCTTCGGCGGCGGTTTGACTTGGGGCGCATCCGTACTCGTATGGTAAACTAGACAGCTGGAGGATGAACGAAATGGGTAAAATCGCTTTTGTATTCCCTGGACAGGGATCACAAAAAGTAGGTATGGCCAAAGATGCATATGAGTCTGTACCTGCAGCCAAGGAAGTTTTTCGCACAGCAGATGAAACGCTGGGCTTCTCCCTGAGCAACCTGATTTTTGAAGGACCAGACACGGAGCTGAAACAGACATCCAATACACAGCCGGCTTTGCTCACCGCGAGCATTGCACTGCTGGAGGCTTTCAAAGAAAAAGGAATTGAGGCAGACTATGCTGCTGGTCATAGCCTGGGCGAATACAGTGCATTAGTGGCAGCGGGTGTTCTTTCTTTTGAGGATGCTGTGCGAATCGTCCGGGCACGTGGCCAATATATGGAAGAAGCTGTTCCAGGTGGACAAGGAGCAATGGCTGCTATACTGGGTGCAGATCGGGAAGCGCTGGGGGTGCTTTGCCGTGAAGTATCAGAAAGCGGACAGGCAGTTGAACTGGCCAACATCAACTGTCCTGGACAAATCGTTATTTCAGGTGTAAAAGAGGGCGTTGATGCCGTGTCAGAACGGGTGAAGGAAGCAGGCGGCAAACGCGCACTTGCACTTGAAGTAAGTGGTCCGTTCCACTCTTCACTGATGAAAGGCGCCGCAGAGAAGCTGGCGGATAAGCTGAGTACAGTTACGTTCTCACCTGCCAAGCTTCCTGTAGTAGCTAATGTAACCGCAAGACCTGCTGAAGAGGGACAATTTCAGAACTTGCTTACGACTCAGGTCTATTCTCCGGTTTTATGGGAAGACAGTGTGACTTGGCTGATCGAGCAAGGTGTGGATACGTTTATTGAGATTGGTTCAGGCAATGTATTAACCGGTTTGATTAAAAAAACAGATAAAACCGTAAAATTATACAATGTAAACAGTCTTGAAACCTTGGAAGCAACCGCAGCTGATCTTAAAAATAATTAAATCACATAAGTAGAACTATTTATTTACACTTTAGCGGAGAGGACAGAAAAACCTGAAAAAGCGAAGCTAAAATTCTTATGAAAGAAAGCTGCATCGGAAACAAATGCTTCGCCTTTATCACCGGATTTTCCCTTTGGAAAAGGGGATTAAAAAAATCTGGGGATAACAGCGATTGGAAGGTTATTCTGTCACCTTAGTGCATGTGTAAATAACTTAGGTTCAACTTATGTAGATTCAGGGAGAGGAGGAATGGTTATGTCTAAACCGTTAGAAGGTAAAAATGCATTAGTGACCGGAGCGTCCCGCGGAATTGGCCGCAGTATTGCACTTGCCCTGGCTGAAGCCGGAGCGAATGTAGCTGTAAATTATGCGGGTAGTCAAGCTGCGGCAGAGGAAGTAGCCGAGGAGATCCGTGCAAAAGGTGTTCAGGCGATTACGATTCAGGCGAATGTAGGTCAGATGGTTGAAGCGGAACAGATGGTGAAAACGACGCTTGAAGCATGGGGCAATGTCGATATTCTGGTGAATAATGCGGGGATTACACGGGACAACCTCATTATGCGGATGAAAGAAGAAGAGTTCGATCAAGTCATCGAAACGAATCTTAAAGGGGTGTTTAACTGTCTGAAGGCAGTAACACGTCCAATGATGAAGCAACGTTCAGGAAGAATTATTAACATCTCTTCTGTTGTAGGCGTGCTGGGTAATCCGGGTCAAGCCAACTATGTGGCTGCTAAAGCGGGAGTTATCGGTTTAACGAAGGCTTCTGCTCGAGAACTTGCTTCTCGCGGAATTACGGTGAACTGTGTTGCACCAGGTTTCATTGAAACCGATATGACTAAAGAATTGTCTCAAGAGCTGGTCGATGGTATGCTTAGTGGCATTCCGTTGTCCCGTCTGGGACAGCCGGATGAAATTGCTGGTGTGGTTACATTCCTTGCATCAGAAGCTTCATCTTATATGACAGGTCAAACACTGCATGTCGATGGCGGCATGTACATGTAAATTTCCTGGACTTTGAATCAAAGTCGGGGAACAGGCGCTGGACGATCCGAAATGCCGGAAAAAGGCCGGGTTCCCCGGCCGGGAGCCGCATATGTCTTCTATGGCATTTTGCCTGCGATTCTCGTATAATACCAAGGAGGAGGTGAACCGGATGTCCGATGTATTGGAGCGTGTAAAACGCATCGTCGTCGACCGCTTGGGCGCAGACGAAGCTGAAGTTACACTTGAAGCATCTTTCAAAGAAGATTTGGGTGCTGATTCTTTGGATGTAGTGGAATTGGTCATGGAATTGGAAGATGAATTCGATTTGGAAATCTCTGATGAAGATGCAGAAAAAATTACGACCGTAGGTGAAGTTGTAAACTACATACAATCTCATACCTAAAGTCAATTCAGTCCCGCTCCTGTTTTCGAACAGGCGGGACTTCTCATCATTCATTGGTTTTTCACATCCCGCAGACAAGGTGCTTGCTGATCTTTGGAGAGGCGTCTTGCATTCAAGTCTGCGGATATTCCCACAAAATACTTGCGTAATGCAGTCGATATAGAGGTGAGTCGGTTGAAACAAAGAGTTGTAATTACCGGAATGGGCGTAATGACATCGCTCGGAAAAGACTTAGAAACGTTCTGGGGCAGTTTAATGGCAGGAAAGTCCGGAATTTCTCAGATTGAGGCATTTGATGTTAGTGAATACACGACACAGATTGCAGCCGAGATCAAAGATTTCAACCCGGAAGAATATATGGATCGAAAAGATGCACGGAAGATGGATCGTTTTGTACAGTTCGCTGTGGCAGCTGGTTTCAAAGCGGTGGAAGATAGTGGTCTGAAAATCAACGAGAACATTGATGCAGAGCGTTTTGGCGTATCGATTGGTTCTGGTATTGGTGGATTAGGAACTTGGGAAGATCAGCACAATGCGCTTTTGCAAAAAGGCCCTAAACGTGTGAGCCCGTTCTTTATCCCGATGATGATTTCGAATATGGCATCTGGACAGATGTCCATTTCACTGGGTGCCAAAGGACCAAACATCAACGTTGTTACCGCTTGTGCAACAGGAACACACTCCATTGGAGATTCGTTCAAGCTGATTGCCAATGGTGATGCGGATGCAATGATCTGCGGCGGTGCTGAAGCAACCATTAGGCCAACAGGACTTGCAGGTTTCTGCGCGATGCGTGCAATGTCCACACGCAATGATGATCCTACGAAAGCAAGCCGTCCCTTTGATACAGGTCGTGACGGATTTGTTATGGGTGAAGGTGCCGGAATTCTGATTCTGGAATCTCTGGAACATGCTCAGGCTCGTGGTGCACGAATCTACGGTGAAGTAATCGGTTATGGTCTGACAGGTGATGCTCACCATATGACAGAACCAGATCCAGATGGTGCAGCACGTTGCATGACGATGGCGCTTCGCAATGCTGGCATTCAGCCGGAAGAAGTGGATTACATCAATGCACACGGAACTTCAACACCGGTAGGTGACCGTTCCGAAACGTTGGCCATCAAAAAGGCGTTTGGCGATCATGCGTACAAGCTAGCCGTAAGTTCCACCAAGTCGATGACAGGGCATATGCTTGGCGCTGCGGGCGGGGTAGAGGCTGTGATCTGCGGATTGTCCCTGACACATCAGACACTGGCTCCAACGATCAACCTGGAAGATCAGGATCCTGAATGTGATCTGGACTATGTACCTAACGTTCCGCGTCAAACCAAAGTGAATGTAACAATGTCCAATTCCTTTGGATTTGGCGGTCACAACGCCACCATTATTCTCAAAAAATTTGAAGCATAAGGGGCTAGTTCGTTTGAGTGAAGATCTGAAGCAGTTACAACAAAAACTTCAAATCAAATTTGACAACAGACAGCTTCTAAAACAAGCGTTTACCCATGCTTCTTACGTAAACGAACATCGATTCAGTCAACATCAGGATAACGAACGTCTGGAGTTTCTGGGCGATGCTGTATTGGAGTTGACTGTATCGGAGTACTTGTATCATCTGTATCCTAACCGTCCGGAAGGAGAACTAACAAAGATGCGGGCATCCATTGTCTGTGAACCTTCCCTCGTCAAATTTGCTGAAGCGCTCAGTTTTGGACAATATGTACTTCTTGGAAAAGGTGAGGAATTAACCGGAGGACGTACACGTCCAGCTCTTCTGGCGGACGTGTTCGAGTCATTTATTGGTGCATTATACCTGGATCAGGGTCTTGAACCTGTGCGAGCATTTCTGGATCAGCATGTGCTTCCGTTAATCGTTGTTGGCAGCAAGCTGCAAATGAGTGACTACAAAACAGAGCTGCAGGAACTCACACAGCATCACAATATGGGGGCTCTGGAGTACCGGATCGTCGAAGAGCGGGGACCAGCCCATGAACGTGAGTTTGTCTCGGAAGTCCATATGGGCCAAGAAAGACTTGGCCGAGGTACAGGACGCTCCAAAAAAGAGGCGGAACAACAGGCAGCATCTGCGGCGCTTGAACGATTGAAGCTTCCAGAGGCCTGAATTGTACCAGGCAGAGCTTAGACAAACGAAGAGCAAAGAGCAGCCCGCGGGCCCGCCCCGGCGGAAGTAATCGGCCGGACTGCTTTTTGCTCTTTTTTTTGTAAAGAGACTCGGGAGGCATTATCGGATCTTTTACTATATAAGTTGAACTATTCATTTACACTCTAACGGAGAGGACAGAAAAAACCTGGAAAAGCGAAGCTAAAAGCTTTCTGCAAGAAAGCTACATCGGAAGCATAAGCTTCGCCTTTATCACCGGATTTTCCCCTTTGGAAAAGGGAATCAAAAAAATCTGGGGATAACAGCGATTGGATGGTTATTCTGTCATCGGAGTGGGCTGTGTAAAATCTTTAGTTCAACTTATATAGGTGCTGAAAGCATTAATTGAAATTTGCAAGAGGAGGTGACGAGAAGCCCTATGTTTCTGAAACGAATAGAGTTGGGTGGATTCAAGTCATTCGCCGACAAAACGGAAATGGAATTTGTTCGTGGCATTACAGCAGTTGTAGGTCCGAACGGAAGCGGTAAAAGTAATATATCCGATGGAATTCGCTGGGTATTGGGGGAACAAAGTGCAAAGTCACTCCGTGGCGGTAAAATGGAAGATATTATTTTTGCAGGCAGCGATGCGCGTAAAGCTGTCAACTACGGAGAGGTTTCCCTTACACTGGACAACGAGGATCATGCACTCGCTCTGGATTTCGGTGAAGTGACCGTGACCCGCCGTGTTCATCGCAGCGGGGACAGTGAGTATTTTATCAATAAACAATCCTGTCGCCTGAAAGATATTACCGAACTGTTTATGGATACGGGGATTGGTAAAGAGGCTTACTCGATTATTGGACAAGGACGAATTGAGGAGATCTTGAGTACTCGTTCCGAGGATCGTCGGGGAATCTTTGAAGAGGCTTCAGGGATCGTTAAATATAAATCGCGCAAACGCGATGCAACGCGCAAGCTGGATGAGACAGAGCAAAATCTGCTGCGTATTCACGATCTTGTAACCGAACTGGAAGATCAGATCGGCCCGCTTAAAGAACAATCCGAGAAAGCCATGCATTACAAACAACTTCGTTCCGAACTCAAATCGAAGGAAATTTCGATGTATGTATATCAGATTGAACAGATTCATGCTTCCTGGAGCAAAGCGAGCGAACGTCTGGAATCACTCAAACACGAAGAGGTTGGATTAGCGGCGATTGTATCAACGCATGACGCGAAGCTGGAGAATGATCGGAATGCACTGCGTCTGTTGGAAGCGGAGACGGAAGAACTTCAATCTGCTTTGCTGCAGTTTAGTGAGGCAACAGAGAAAAGCGAAGGGCATGGGGAACTGCTTCGGGAGCGAGCGCGGCATCTGCAAGCGAATCAGGAGCAACTGAGGGAAACGCTCGCGGTGAGCGAGGAGAGACATCGGGAGCGTGAAGCTGAGCTGATTGCCTTGCGGGAGAAGTTTAGCAAGCTTGAACTGGAACTGGCTGATGTGAAAAATCGCTTGTCTGAAGAAGAAGCCAAGCTGGTTGGTGTTACGGGCGGAATAAGTCAGCAACAGGAGGAGAGCCTCAAAGGGAACTTGCTGGAACTGATGAATCAGATGGCGCAGGCGCGAAACGAAATACGGTATGTGGATCAGCAGAAAGAAACGCTGGAGCGCAGAATGAACCGTGCATCAGAAGAATCCGGCAAATGGGAAGAACAGAAAGAAACGTTAGAAGGCCGTAAAGCTGACATTCAGAAAAAAGTGGTTCGGTTAGGTAAGGAAATCAGTGAACTGCGCGGGGGTTATATTTCGGAAAGTGAACGGCTACAGTCGTTGCAAAAACTTTTGGAAGAGAGCCGCAGCACCGTACGTAAATGGGAGCAAAAGCGTGAGGCACAAGTGTCCCGCCGGGATACGATGAAAGAAATGCAGGATGATTTTGACGGCTTCATGCTGGGTGTAAAAGAAGTGCTCAAAGCTTCTCGGAAAGGGACGCTAAACGGAGTACATGGTGCAGTGGCAGAACTCGTTAAAGTTCCTGAGAAGGTCGAACTTGCGGTAGAAACAGCGATGGGGGCTGCGCTACAGCATATCGTCATGGAGAACGAGGCAGTATCGAGACAGGCTATTGCTTTCTTGAAGCAACGCCAACTAGGACGTGCAACCTTTCTTCCGCTGGACGTTATTCGTCCCCGTTCAATCGGTGCTGGCGAACGCTCTATGGTTGAGGGGATGGATGGTTTTGTCGGCATCGGTGCTGAACTGGTACAGTATGACTCAAGATATGCCTCAATTATCGGCAGCTTGCTCGGCAATGTCATTATTGCAGAAACGTTGGAGTTTGCGAATAAAATTGCAGCGCGTTGTCAGTATCGCTTCCGCGTTGTAACCCTCGAAGGAGATGTCGTCAACGCTGGCGGTTCCATGACAGGCGGCAGCCAGCACAAAAAGAATGGCAGTCTGCTCAGCCGCAAGCGGCAGCTGGATCAGCTGGATCAAGATATTCTGGATACCGAGCAGCAGATTGTGAAGCTGCATCGAAGTGTGGAAGACGTCAAAACTCAGCTGGAGCAGTGTCAGGATAAACTGGATCAGTTACGTCAGTCTGGTGACGATACCCGAAATGCAGAGCAACAAGCCTCGATGGAGATGAAGCAGCTAGAACATGAACTGCGCCACGTATTGGAGCAAGTTGCTGTGGCAGGTCAGGAAAAGAGTGGTTTCACCGAAGAAATCAAGGAACTGGACAAATCCCGGCTTGAAGCGGAGAAGAAACTTGAGCAGCTTGAGGAAGAGGAGAGAGCAACTCATCGCGCTATTCATGCGGCAGAGTTTGCCCGGAAGGCCAATGAGTCTGCAAAAGAAGAGCTGCAAACGCAGTTGACCGAACTGAAAGTGCGGGAAGGCAAGCTGGATCAGGAACGCTTCTCAAATGAGGAGCAATTGCGGAGACTGGAGCGAGAGGTCGATTCACTAGTCAAAGATCTGCGTCAGAATCGTACGTTGCTCGCTTCAATGGAAGCGGATTTCAAGAAAACACAGAGTGAAAGTGTAAAACAGATTGAAGATTTAAACGAGTACAAGCTTAAAAAGGCACAGGCTTCTCAAGAATTGGACTTCAAACGTGCCGCGCGCAGTGAACTGTCCCAAAAGCTGGAGCTGGCCGAGAGTGAAACGAAGGAGCAGCGCACACAGCTCAAAGCCGTGGAAGAGCAGATGCGTCAGACTGAAATTTCTGTGAACCGTCTGGATGTTGAACTGGAAAATATTTTGCGTAAGCTGACGGATGAATATGAGTTAGGCTATGAGCTTGCCAAAGAACGTTATCCAGTACCCGAGGATGTGGAGAGCACACAAGCAGAGGTACAGAAGCTAAAACGTGCGATATCGGCTCTTGGCGATGTGAACCTCGGTGCAATCGAAGAGTTCCAGCGTGTGAATGAGCGGTATGAGTTCCTGAACGAACAGAAAAATGATTTGGTGGAAGCCAAAACGACACTGTATCAGGTCATTAAGGAAATGGAAGATGAAATGGCGAAGCGGTTCAAAATTACGTTTGATGCGATTCGCCGCGAATTCGGCACTGTATTCACAAAGCTGTTTGGCGGAGGCCGTGCTGATTTGGTTCTGATGGACCCTGAGCGACTCCTCGAAACAGGCATTGATATCGTAGCCCAGCCACCAGGTAAGAAACTGCAAAATCTGCAGCTGTTGTCTGGCGGAGAACGGGCCTTAACAGCGATGGCACTGCTCTTTGCCATTCTGCACGTGAAACCTGTACCATTCTGCGTACTGGACGAAGTCGAGGCTGCACTGGATGAGGCGAACGTCGTTCGTTTTGCCCAGTACTTGCGTGAGTTCTCTGAACAAACCCAATTTATTGTGGTTACTCACCGGAAAGGCACGATGGAAGAAGCAGATGTCCTATATGGGGTTACGATGGAAGAGGGCGGAGTATCCAAGCTTGTTTCGGTTAAACTGGAAGATGAGGAAGCGGAAATTGCCTAATTGCATCGAGACTAATGCGCGCTTCAAATAAGGATTCATTTCATTTTCACAAAAAAACATTACTATTAACGATTTAATTATGTACACGATGGAGGGGCTTTATGAGTTTCTTTAAAAAGCTACGGGACAGCATTGCAAGTAAAACGGAGTCCGTCACGAAACAGTTCAAGGATGGCCTGGAAAAGACACGCAAAGGGCTTGTGGAAAAAGTAACCGATCTGGTCATTCGCCGCAAAAAAATTGATGAGGAATTTTACGAGGAACTTGAAGAAATTCTGATCGGAGCAGACGTAGGTGTCAATACGGTCATGAATCTGATCGAAGACCTGCGCGCAGAAGTGAAGAAACGCAAAATTGAGGATGCGGCCGAGTTGCAGCCTGTGTTGTCCGAGAAACTGACAGATTTGCTTCGTGGGGAACAAAACAATGAACTGAAAATGAATCCGGATGGCATTACAGTTATTTTGTTTGTTGGTGTGAACGGTGTTGGTAAAACAACCACGATCGGCAAGCTGGCTCACCGTTTCAAGCAACAGGGGAAAAAAGTCATTATGGCAGCGGGCGATACGTTCCGCGCTGGAGCGATCGAGCAACTTGAAGTATGGGGACAGCGTGCCGGCGTAGATGTGATCAAACAGCAATCTGGTTCTGATCCGGCTGCTGTTATGTATGATGCGGTGCAGGCGGCGAAGCAGCGCGGAGCCGATGTGTTGTTATGTGATACGGCAGGCCGCTTGCAAAATAAAAGCAACCTGATGGACGAGCTGAACAAAATCTATCGTGTCATTCAGCGTGAGATTCCAAGTGCGCCACATGAAGTGCTGATGGTGCTGGATGCCACGACAGGACAAAATGCGCTGAATCAGGCCAAACTTTTCGGTGAGAAAAGTGGTGTAACGGGTCTTGTGTTGACCAAGCTTGATGGAACAGCTAAAGGTGGTATTGTGGTTGCGATTCGTCAGGAGCTGGACCTACCTGTGAAGCTGGTTGGTCTTGGGGAGAAGATTGACGATCTGCAGGAGTTTGATTCTGAGCAGTTTGTTCACGCGTTGTTTGCAGGATTAATTCAGGAGCAACCAGCAGAGGGTGCAGAAGACGAGAATACGCAATCCTGATCTTGATCTTGGGTCGTAAACGAATAATCATATTCATCGTATTGCCGCTGCATCATGTGAGAGCTCACGTGTAATGTCATCGGCAATACGTGTATAATGAAAGGTAACTGATATTGTACTGGGTTAGAAAGGAAGGTTGATATGGCCAATACCTATACCTATTCCCGCCGTGAAGAGGTCGCTAATGCCGTGACACATGGAATTGGTGCTGCGCTTAGTGTAGCTGCGTTAGTGTTGTTAATTGTATTCTCCAGTATGAAAGGCACGGCCTGGCATGTTGTAAGTTTTACAATCTATGGTATTACCATGCTGATGCTCTATACGAATTCAACATTGGTGCACGCGCTCAAAGAGGGAAAGGCAAAAGATTTGTTTGAGTTTTTTGACCACTCTTCCATCTATCTGTTTATTGCAGGCACATATACACCGTTTTTATTCGTCGCAGTTCGTGGAACACTGGGCTGGACGCTATTCGGTGTCATCTGGGGCATTGCACTGGCCGGAGTGATCTTCAAAGCCTTTTTCACCAAGAAGTTTCTGTTTATGTCGACGATCTTCTACATCGCGATGGGGTGGCTGATCGTTATTGCTTGGCAACCGCTTGTGACAGTCATTCCCACAGGTGGGATTGTGTTGTTGGTTGCAGGAGGCCTGATGTATACGCTGGGTACATTGTTCTATGTATGGAGAGGTTTCCCGTTTCACCATGCGATCTGGCATCTGTTTGTACTGGCAGGCAGTATTCTGCATTTCTTTGCGGTCTTAATCTATCTGACTCCGCTTCGTTAGAAGCGTTAAACGAAGCGTCTCTTCTTTAGGGATGTTTCGTTTTTTATTTTGGTACGGGGTTGAAAGGCTTCTAGTTTGCTTTATGGAATAGAAAGAAAATAAGGCCTTATAACGCCTATAGATGGCATTTTTAAACTGTCCATGGCAGGCTTTTCATCTCTTTTTATTGTGACAAGTATTTTTGCTTGACATCCTGATTTGTTTTAGGTATTATTAGGAACGTTGCAAGAGTGTAAAGTGTTTTTCCTTGACGAAGGGAGTGCCCCGATATGAGTCAAGAAAACCGGCTTGAGAAAACAAACCGGATTAACTTGCTGTTTGCCTTTTATGAATCACTGTTGACAGAGAAGCAGCAAACGTTTCTGAAATATTACTTTCATGATGATTTTTCACTTGGTGAAATTGCAGCCGAGTTTGAGATCAGCCGCCAGGCGGTATACGAACATATCAAGCGTGCTGAGCAAGTACTCGAAAACTATGAAAGCAAGCTTGGCTTGCTGGAGAAGTATGAAAGACGCAGCCGCTGCCTTGAAGATTTACAACAAGCACTGGAACGCGCTGGCGTTACCGTGGATAACAACAAACCAATACACGATCTCGTTGCTTTGCTGGGAGAATAACCATTGTTTGCAGTGAAGTGAGACGAATCGGTCCTAAAATGGAATGGAAGCATGAAGGAGGTGGGATCATGGCATTTGAAGGATTAACGACCCGATTGCAGAATGTGTTCAGCAAGTTGCGCGGCAAAGGCAAGGTGTCTGACGAAGACGTAGCCGAAGCGATGCGCGAAGTACGTCTGGCATTGCTTGAAGCGGATGTAAACTTCAAAGTGGTCAAGGAATTCATCGCCAAAGTGAAAGAGAAGGCTGTCGGCAAAGAAGTAATGGACAGCTTTACACCCGGAATGGTCATCATTGACATTGTTAACAAAGAGTTAACAGAGTTAATGGGTGGAAGTCAGGCTAAGCTGGCGAAGGCAAACAAACCACCTACGGTCATTATGATGGTTGGTTTACAGGGTGCGGGTAAAACGACGACTTCCGGTAAACTGGCAAAAATGTTGCAAAAGCAAAATAGCAGACCTTTGTTAGTTGCAGGTGATATTTATCGTCCGGCTGCGATCAAACAATTGCAAGTTCTGGGAGAGCAGTTGAAGGCGCCAGTGTTCACCCTTGGTGATCAGACAAGCCCGGTGGAAATTGCTCGCCAAGGTTTGCAACATGCAAAAGATAACGGACATGATTATGTGATCGTGGATACGGCCGGACGTTTACATGTTGATGAAGAATTGATGGAAGAGTTGCGTCAGATTCACAGTGTAGTAACCCCGGATGAAGTATTGCTGGTTGTTGACAGTATGACAGGCCAGGATGCTGTTAATGTGGCAGAGCACTTTAATCAGCAACTTGATCTGACCGGAGTTGTACTGACCAAACTGGATGGCGATACGCGTGGTGGTGCGGCACTGTCTGTTAAAGCAGTTACAGGCTGTCCGATCAAGTTTGCTTCCCTGGGAGAGAAACTTGATGCACTGGAGCCATTCCATCCGGAACGTATGGCTTCACGTATTCTTGGTATGGGTGACATGTTGTCCTTGATTGAAAAGGCACAGTCCAATATTGATACCGAGAAAGCGAAGGAAATGGAACGGAAGATGCGGAATGCAGAATTCACGTTCGAGGATTTCCTGGAGCAGATGGATCAGGTGAAAAAGCTTGGACCAATTGACCAGATCATGGATATGATTCCGGGTATGGGCAAGATGAAACAAGCGAAAGACCTGAAGGTTGATGATAAACAGATGGGCCGGATCGAAGCGATTGTCTATTCGATGACAACCGAAGAGAAACGTAACCCGGATATGATTAACCATAGCCGCCGGAAGCGGATTGCTACCGGAAGTGGAACGTCGCTTGCAGAGGTGAATCGTCTGATCAAGCAGTTTGATGAGATGCGCCGCATGATGAAGCAGTTCTCGGATATGATGGGCCCTAAAGGCGGCAAGAACAAAGCAATGAAGCAGTTGAAAGGTCTCGGCAAAGGAATGAAGTTTCCTTTCCGTTGATTGAACAATAGCTTACATGGGAACCAGATTTCATTGAAGGAGGTGAATTTTCAAATGGCAGTTCGTATTCGTCTGAAACGTATGGGTGCTCACAAAGCTCCTTTTTACCGCGTAGTGGTATCGGATTCCCGTTCCCCACGTGACGGTCGTTTTATCGAGGAGATCGGTTACTACAACCCGGTTGAACAACCGGCTGTTGTTAAGATCGATGAAGATAAAGCATTGCAATGGCTTCAAAACGGTGCGCAAGCATCCGACACTGTCCGCAACTTGCTCAGCAAAGCGGGCGTGATGAAGAAATTCCACGAGTCCAAATTATCTAAATAAGGTGCTGATTCGGAGGGTCATCTATGGAAGAATTAGTAAGCATAATTGCTAAGGCTTTGGTCGATCATCCGGATGATGTGGCGGTTCGGACGGTTGAGAAAGACCGGCTTGTCGTTTATGAGTTGACGGTGCATCCCGACGATGTCGGAAAGGTGATCGGAAAACAGGGACGAATCGCAAAATCTCTTCGTACGGTCGTCACATCAGCAGCAGTTAAGATGGATAAACGGGTTACCGTCGATATCATATCTTAAAGATATACGAAAGGGGGTTAGGATGAATGTCCTAGCCCCTTTTCGTGCATGCTGAACTTATCATTTAATTGTTTAATGGGAATTTAGGATTAAAATTAATTTGGAGATTACACTTTAACGGAGCGGGCAGAAAAAATCTGAAGAAACGAAGTGTTCGCCTTTAGCACGGGATATCAACCTTTTGATAATATATTCAAGATATCCGGGGATAACAGCGATCGGAAGATGTTTCTGACTGCGGAGTGTGGGTGTAATCGGTTATCATTTTGATTGAATTTCGTAGGAGGATTGTATGGCAGAGTTTATGAATGTAGGTAAAGTTGTAAATACGCATGGAATTCGCGGCGAGTTAAAGATCATGCCTTTGACTGATTTTCCAGAAGTACGTTTCGCCAAAAATGCTGAATTATTTTTGTTTACCCCGGATAATCGTCCGGTGCCGGTTACAGTGGAATCTGCGCGTTTGCATAAAAATATGTATATCGTTCGTCTGAAAGAATACGGCAACATTAACGAAGTGGAGAAGTTCAAGGGGGGGATAGCGAAAGTATCCAAGGAAAACCTTGCTGAACTTGAAGAAGGGGAATATTACTTCCACCAAATCGTAGGGTGTGCTGTCATTACGGAAGAGGGAGAGACACTCGGAACGATTTCGGAGATTCTCACCCCAGGTGCGAATGATGTATGGGTAGTCAAAACCCCAGCGGGAAAAGAAGTTCTGATTCCGGTTATCGACGATGTTGTTCTGGATGTGGATGTAGAGCAGAAGCTGGTCAAGATTCACCTGATGGAAGGACTGCTGTAACATGAAGGTGGATGTATTAACGTTATTTCCGGAAATGTTCGATGGAGTGTTCGGCACGAGCATTCTGGGTAAAGCACAGACCAAGGGGCTTGTCTCGCTTGGGGCGACCAATTTCCGCAATTACGCAACCAATAAACATAACACTGTCGATGATGCACCTTATGGCGGCGGTGGAGGCATGGTGCTTAAACCTGACCCGATTTTTGCTGCCGTAGAGGATGTTTTGGAACAGCGTGGAGAAGCTGCCTCCACGATGAAAGCTCCCCGGATTATTCTGATGTGTCCACAGGGCGAGACGTTTACACAGAAAAAGGCGGAAGAACTGGTTCAAGAAGATCATCTGATCTTTATTTGCGGTCATTATGAGGGATATGATGAACGTATCCGTGAATTTCTGGTGACGGATGAACTATCTATCGGTGACTATGTGCTGACTGGCGGAGAACTACCTGCCATGGTGGCCATTGATAGCATTGTGCGGCTGATTCCAGGCGTACTAGGGAACGAGACAAGTGCAGTGACAGATTCGTTCAGTACGGGGTTGCTTGAGTACCCTCATTACACCCGCCCACCGGAATTTAGAGGCATGAAGGTGCCGGATATGCTCTTGTCTGGGCATCATCTGAATATCGAGGCTTGGCGGAGAGAACAGTCGCTGATTCGTACGTTGGAGCGCAGACCTGAATTGTTAGAGTCGGCAGATCTGACAGAGAAGGAACGGAAATGGCTGGAGCAGTACCGTGCCGAACAAGATAAGAAATAATTAAAGATAAAGCCGAGTGGACAGCTTAGACTGTATCCATCGGCTTTTTGAATTAATCAAGGCAGAATTGAATTATTCGTTTGAAAGTAATACTAGTCTAGAACCGCTCACTGAGTATATTGGAACCCGTTTGTAGCAGGGTAGGGAGATCGGTATCATTTGTAACGGTTAAGCGAGGTAAAACCATAGGTGAATCCCCAGGGTGAACGAATCCGGGTCTAACCGTGAATCCCATGCGATATCCATGCTGATGGAGTTTGTAAATCATTTGTTCACTGAAATATCCATAAGGGTAGGCAATATAGGGCGTATTGATACCGATATGTTTGATCTGTTCAATATCGTGATCCAGCAGGCTTGTATCCAGCGTAACGGGCAGATCGTCTCCACATACCATATATCCTTTGTGATGCAGGTTAAAGGTATGGCTATTATACTCAAATACATCGCTTCCTGCGGCCATCTCTTGCTTGGAGATATCGCTTTTTTTATTAGGGTTAAAAGCGACTGGTGTGGACTGAATTCGGCTACCTATGACAAAAAGGGACGCATGGAAATGATATTTTTTGAGTATGGGATAAGCCAGCGTATAATTGTTTTGATATCCGTCATCAAAGGTAATGACAAATGATTTCTCGGGTAGAGAGATTTCACCGTTAACGTATTGTTCAAGCTGAGCCAGAGTAACGGTTCGGTACCCACTTTCGTATAAATATTTCATATTCTGCTCAAACACATCCAGGTCAATGATGGATTTATTCTTTGGCTCGTGATTGTCTACTTTTGGCGTAACATAATGATACATGAGAACAGGAACTTTTGTAGCCGTGCCTTGTTTGATAACAAAGTTAGAGCGATCCAGCTTGGAACGAAGCGAAAAGTCCGAGTGAGTTAACGTGAAGAATTTACGTTGTACGATATTCCAAGACGAGCATGCCTTGTGGGATAACGCGTTGGTGGGATGATTAACAGCATAAGCGTATAATGTAACGGTGCATGTGAGTAATGCAAGTGCGGCTAACAATAATTTTTTGAAGTATTTCATGTCTCTCCTGGTTCTCCTTTAGCATTCATCTATTTCTTAAAATTCGTTACGCTGCTCGTGTAATGAGCTTTTAAGTACATGATAGACGATCTTCTATGTCGGAAAGTTACATTATTTTATCCACGAGAGCGGTTGACTTTTTAAAAATGGACCAAAACTTTTCACCTATTTTCTAAGAAGAGAAGAAGTGGATACGAGAATTGCGAACTATGGGCTGATGATAAAAAAACACAGATGTATGTAAGATGATCTATTATAAATTTGTTTATTTTAGCTTGTGTTTTAATATGCCACGTGATATAATAATTCTGTTATGTGGAATACGGCGGTCCTCTATGGATAATGAAAGAGACAAGGTGATCTCTGGAAGAAGTATGAACGCCTGTACGGAAGGAGGGAGTCATAGATGAATATCGTTCAAGCGATTACACAAGAACAACTTCGCAAAGATATTCCGAGTTTTCGTCCTGGTGACACTTTGAAAGTGCACGTTAAGGTAATCGAGGGAACTCGTGAGCGTATCCAATTGTTCGAAGGTGTTGTGATTAAACGCCGTGGTGGTGGAATCAGTGAGACTTTTACAGTTCGTAAAATTTCTTACGGTGTAGGTGTGGAAAGAGCTTTCCCGCTTCATTCCCCTAAAATCGATAGAATCGAAGTGGCTCGCCGTGGTAAAGTGCGTCGTGCGAAGCTTTATTATCTTCGTGAACTACGCGGTAAAGCAGCGAGAATTAAAGAAATTCGTTAATATAACGGATACCGGGAAGGGCTTGGAGACAAGCCCTTTTCGTTTTTGTCCGGGAAAAGTTGAACCGGAGGTACACTTCCGAGTAAAATGGTATGGCGGATATGCGGCGTAAAGTCCGGGAGGATTGCGAAATCAGTTATCCAAGGCATTTGAATTGTGGTTCAATGTATGGTTGTAATGCTTGGCTGCAAGAATTACATAACTGAGTTGAATAATTTGTTTTCTCTAGTCTTATGTAGGGAGGAAGCAAAAAGCTGAATGTATACTGCTATAATCATGTACTGTGAAGAGAGGAAGATCTTGAATGGAACAAGAAGTTCAACAGGACCAGGGCATACCTGCGGAAGAAAAAAATAATCGATCCAAAAAAGCGAAAAATGAAATTGTCGAGTGGTTGAAGGCCATTGTCATTGCACTCGTGCTTGTCATTCTGATTCGCTGGTTGCTTTTTAAACCATTTGTGGTGGACGGGCCGTCCATGCAACCGAATTTCTCGACAGGAGAACGTGTCATTGTCAATGAGATTCTGTACGATATCCGTGAGCCAAAACGTGGTGAAGTCATCGTCTTCCATGTACCTTCCGAAGGACGGGATTTCATTAAACGTGTTATCGCGGTAGCGGGAGATACGGTGCAGGTTCAGGGGGACACGGTAACGGTCAATGGACAAAAGGTGAATGAGACCTATATCCAGGGCGCTATTGATGCGGCTGAAGCTAACGGTGGAACGTATAACGTGAAGGATTTCCCGAATGAACAATTCCCAGATGGTAAAGTGCCAGCGGGTCATGTGTTTGTTATGGGGGATAATCGACCAAACAGTACAGATAGCCGAATGATCGGATATGTATCGCTGAAAGATATTATTGGCCGTGCGGATGTTATTTTCTGGCCTATTGGAGAAATTAAGTGGATCAACCACTAAAATCTAAAGTATGTATTAAATGAGGTGAAGACAAGGTGACGATACAATGGTTTCCAGGTCATATGACCCGAGCCAGACGCCAGATTCAGGACAAGTTGAAGCTCATTGACGTGGTCATCGAACTATTGGATGCCCGTCTGCCTGTCTCCAGCCGTAATCCGATGATTGACGAAATTTTGATGGATAAACCCCGCATGATTTTGCTGAACAAGTCGGATTTGGCGGATGCCAAAGTGACGCAAGAGTGGATTGAGTATTTTAAAAAAGAAGGTATTACAGCGTTCCCTGTGGATGCTTCGACAGGTACGAATGTCAAAGATATTCCTGCTCAGGCACGACTTCTTCTAAAGGAGAAGATTGATCGTCAACTGGCAAAAGGCATTAATCCCCGAGCCGTTCGAGGATTGATTGTCGGTATTCCCAACGTAGGTAAATCCACATTGATCAATCGTTTGGCTGGACGGAGCATTGCTGCAACTGGAGATCGTCCAGGTGTAACCAAAGGCCAGCAATGGATTAAAGCAGGCAAGGACATGGAACTGCTGGACACACCAGGTATTCTGTGGCCGAAATTCGAAGATCAAAATGTGGGATACCGTCTTGCTGTAACGGGTGCGATCAAAGAAGAAATCCTGAATGCAGAAGATATCGCATTTTTCGGAATCAGTTACCTGATGCGTTATTATTGGGATGCGCTGGAAGAGAGATATGGTCTTCAGGAGTTCTCCAGAGATGCGGATGATTCGGACAGCGTTATTGCCATTATGGAGCAGGTCGGCCGAATCCGCGGGTGTGTCATCAGTGGCGGACGGATTGATCTGGAGAAGGCATCGCGAGCATTTCTGCGGGAGTTACGAGCAGGCAAGATGGGGCGTTTCTCCATGGAAGCTCCTTACTAATCGAAAATATCCTTACAAGAGCCGAAAGAAGCGGCCGTTACCGGATTACCGGGAACGGCTTTTTTTTGTGTTTTGAAGGCTACAGGGGATATAAACCTAGCGTAAATATGGTAAAAAAATGAATTTAAGTGTGCTTTGTGGAATTGTTTGTTCTGTATAGGAGCTGTCCTGAAATCATGCTATGATAAATGATGTTGAAAATTTGCAGAACATGAGTTTGTATGTATTCAATTTAAAGCTATGACAACCGATAAATGAAGACATCAGGATATTTTTATGAATACTTTTAACATGAAACATTGTGCAGTAATACGGTTAAGCAGAACAAATATGCGATGGCCTACGTCTAATTTAATTATATACATTACATGGGATTACACAGTTAGATGAAACATGGGTGAGGAGATGAACAGAATGACAGCAAACCATGAAATGCCGGAGCTTGCATTGCCAGAACTGCAACGCAAATCGAAGAAAAAGAAAAAAGAAACTAGCGAACCCCGGGATCTTTTGTTGTATGAGCGGGAGTATTGGGGGAGCGGGTTTGAATATATCGCAGGAATTGATGAAGTGGGACGCGGATGTTTGTTTGGAGATGTGGTAGCGGCTGCAGTGATCCTGCCCCAAGGGCTTATTTTGGAAGGGGTCAATGATTCTAAAAAGTTGTCAGAGAAGAAGCGTGATACGTTATATGACATCATTATGGAGAACGCGCTGGCTGTAGGTGTAGGATATGCAGATGCGGAAACGATTGATCGTCTGAATATTAAACAGGCCGCCAGACTAGCCATGAAACGTGCCGTAGAGGCACTTGATGTAACACCTCATTACATGCTGGTGGACGCGGAAAAGGTGGATTTGAATATACCGCAGTTATCTATTGTTAAAGGGGATGCAAACAGCCAATCGATCGCTGCGGCTTCCATTGTGGCCAAGGTAACGAGAGATCGGCTGTGCAAGGAAGAATGGGATACGTTATACCCACAATATGGTTTGTCGGTACATAAAGGATATGCAACTCAATTTCATCGGGAACAGATTATGGCACTCGGCGCAACACCGATGCATCGGCGTAGCTTTCTCGGTAATTTATTAGGTGAGCAACAAACGTTGTTTTAAATGAACGGGAACGGAAAGGAGGGGAACGAGTTGAATATCAGCTCCATGATTCGTGGTTTAATGGGAGACAGTAAACCCGGAAATGTTAAGCCACTTGAACTAAAGGAAGGTCAGGTCGTTCGTGGATCTGTCGTCAGTGTATCGGATGATGGTGGAGAGGCTGTACTTCAGATTCAAGGAGTACAAGTGCGTGCAAAACTGGAGACTCCGCTCCGTCCGGGTGAGACGACACTTCTGCAGGTTCAGCCTCCAGGTGAAAATGGTATAACCGTAATGAAACCAGTTGCTGGTTCTCTTGCAGAATTACCACAGGCTTCATTGAATAATTTGTTGCAAGAGGTAGGCTTGGCGGATACCAAAGACAACCGGGAACTGCTTCTTGCCATGCAACGGAGTGGGCTTCCGCTGACCAAGGATAATATAGCGATGGTGCAAAACATGATGGGAGCCAAACCTGCACAGGTGCCTGTGGAGGAATGGATACAGGCGGCAGGCATTGCCTTCCAGCGTGGGTTGCCTGTTACGGCAGAAACGGTGAAAGGATTACATCAGACCGTATTTGGACCTCCTTTGCACCAGTTGTTAAGTGGTCTTGCAGATCAACTGGAGTCACTTTTGTCTCAAACGGTGGCAGGTAAGCCGCTTCTTGACGGAGCAGCAAGCTCGAAAGCAGGAGCGACTACAGGACAGGCTGGAGCTTCTGCAACGTTTCCGAATGTGGCTATTCAGCCGGAAGAAAGCACGCCAGCGGTAAATGTGAGCAGACCGGGAGTTGGAACGCCATTAGTCTCTCCTGCGGCATCACAGCCGAATCAGGTTCAGACTACTCAAGCGACGGGTGCAACAGTTGCTGCAACTGGCGTGGAAGGTGCAGTAGAAAGCACACAGCAGCAGGTTAAAGGGAACGGGAACGTGCCGCTGAATGCAGGCCAGGCGAATAGTGGACAGACAGGGGCTGAGGCTGCTGCGAAGGATGTTGCCAGCCAAGCGGAAACGGCTGGCAAAGGGAATGCAGGTATTCCGTCAGGCACTGGAATACCTGGGGAAGGCCCGCCGCGCGCTGCGGATGCGGGCCAAGTTGTAAGCCGCCCGGGCACACCGGGGGCGGCGGAAGCTGCGGCTGGCCGTGCAAGTGCTGGCCAGCCGGAAGGTGCGGCCGTGCGTGCAGACGGCCGCGCAGACACGCCTGCTGCTGCGGCAACACCGTCCGCAGCAGGGCAGGCAGCGCAAGCAGCGCCTACGCCAGCACAGCTGGCGCCAAAGCTGCTTGCGCTGCTGGACGCGCTGCGCAGCGCGTCCACTGCCGCACCGGCACAGCCGGGTGCGGCAACGCAAGCCGCCCCTGCTGCGCAGCAGGGCGGCCCAGCGGCTGCGGCTGCCCTAGGCTCGCCGCAGCCCTTGCCAGCCGGCGCTGATGCGCAGCCGGCTGGCGGTGTTGCCGCCGCACCTGCAGGAGCGGCGGCGCCCGCGCCCGTCACCCACGGGGGAGACCCGTGGGTGGGGCGCGTGCTGAAGCTGCTCGGTGCGGAGCACGAGCAGCAGGCCGTTCACGGCGCGGCGATGCAGCCGCGCGTGGGTGAGGCAGCGAGTCCGGCGAACACGGACACGCTCAAGGGTTTGCTGCTGCAACTGGCCAGCAGCGATAGTGCTCCGGCGGCGCTGAAAGATGCCGCCAATCAAGCCATACAATACCTGACAGGTCAGCAGCTATTGCTTACAACCGATCGCGGTGCAGCGTTTGCGCAAATGCACTGGTTTATCCCCATCACGGGTCCGGACGGGGAACAGACGGCCTCTGTGCAGATTCAATCACGCCGCGGTCCGCGCGGGGAGTTGGATGCCTCGAATTGCCGTTTGCTGTTTGACTTGGATATGAAAAGTTTGGGACATACCCTTGTTGATGTACATGTGGTCAATAACATTGTCAGTTTGCGTGTTCTTAATGATCGGGAAGAAATGGGAGCGCTCTTGGAGAGTGGACGTGAAGTGATCCATCAATCGCTGGACAAGCTTGGATATCAGCTGTTGACCTTCCGGGCAGAACCTTGGCCGGCAGGGCAGGAGCCCGGGACGGAGCGTAAGATGACTGCTGCCGATTATAGCCCTGAGCGATACAAAGGGGTGGACTTCAAGGCATGAAAGAGGAATCAGCACAGTCGGACCTGTTATCGAAAAAAGCAGTTGCGCTAAAATATGTTCCAGGAGAAAGTGAAGCACCTGTTGTCGTAGCCAAAGGCCGTGGCAAAGTGGCTGAAGCCATTCTGGACAAAGCCAAGGAAAACGGCGTTCCCGTACAGGAGGACGCAGCTTTAGTTGAAGTGCTCTCCAAGCTGGATCTGGATGAACAGATCCCGACAGAATTGTATCAGTTGGTAGCAGAAGTGCTTACCTATGTTTATCGAGCCGATCGGCTTGCTTCAGGCCGAAGTGATAACGAATCATGGTAGAACAGGGATCTGGACAGAAGCCTAGTGGCAAGCTGACTCGTCAGCAGAAGGGCAAGATCGGCGAAGAGGAAGCTTGCCGTTGGTTAAAGGAACAGGATTATTGTATCCTGCAACGAAACTGGCGTTGTCGCAGCGGAGAAGTCGATATTATTGCAGCACGTGAAGAGTTGTTGATTTTTGTTGAGGTGCGAAGCCGAAGTTCCCATTCAGGATTCGGAACTCCACAAGAGTCTGTCGATCAGCGCAAAATGCAACAGGTTCGTTCGACGGCGGCCGTTTATATGCAAATGACCGGAGAACATACTCGTCAGATTCGATTTGATGTCATTGCGGTGATGATGAACCATGACGGGGAGATCCTGTCCATAAATCATCTGGAAAATGCATTTTAGCTTTGAGTTAGTTGATAAAAAAAAAGGATGAGCTTTTAGACAAGTGTAACGTCTAAAGTTCATCTTTTTTCATTTGATTCGTATTTAACTGCACAAACGAAGAGACCGTTAAGTTTTTCTTATCTGCCGTCCTTTGAATCTGGTCAACAGAGAGGTGTATAATGAAAATTGCAACCTGGTGTGTACCATTTGGAGAGGGAGGCATGACCCATGAGTAAAACGACGAAGACAATCAACGAAGTCCGCCATGCGATCGAGAATCGCCGCACCGTCAAAAAATTCAAGAAAGATCCTGTTCCAACGGAGCAAATCATCGATTTGCTGGATACAGCCGTTTGGGCACCTAACCATAAATTGCGTGAGCCGTGGAGATTTGTGTTGTTTAATGGCAAAGGACGCAAAAAGCTCGCAGAGGCCATCGAAGCCGAGATGGGTGAGGACAACAAGTTTTCGGCGAGTGTGCAGCAGGTGCCTGCCATTTTGCTTGTTGTGCTGGAGGAAGACCCGAGACAAGCGATTTGGGATGAAGATTTCGCCGCAGTCAGTGCCATGGTTCAGAACTTTATGCTCGCAGCATGGAGCGAAAATATAGGCACGTTTTGGGTGACCAAACCATTTTTATATGCACCTAAATTTCGGAAGCCACTAGGTATCAAGGCAGGAGAAAAGATTATTGGTATGATCTATATGGGATACCCCGATGTCATTCCATCCGCGAAAGAGCGTACACCTGCCAAAGAGAAGCTAACGTTGTTTGAATAAAAGAACTCCATTCGAGACCACATACATGTGGTCTTTTTAATTTGCGATAGAGATTGGTGACAAGCTGCAGAGTTAGACAACGCCTAAATTCCCAGGCAATCAAACGGATCAGCTGTTTCGTAATAATAGCTCCTCAAGCATGCTTAAATATTCCCTCTTAATCGTTTTCTTGTCTTTTAGCTTTAACAATAATTGATAAAAACCTTCCCTATAATCAGAATAATGTGAGATGTTCGCTTTTTCCATCATTGCTGCAAATCGATTTTCAAACTGTTGCGCATCACGCATCATGTATTTATAATTCATCACCCATAGTTTCATCAGATGGATCCAATGATCATTTTCAAACTGTGTTTTGTCATAGACCAAATTCCTGTCGGTATTTAGAATACCGATATCATAAAATGTAAAAGGGTTATCTCCTCCAATAAATGTGGATATCAAAAATTTATCGGGCATCAGGCTGTTTGCATAGTCATACCAAGCCGGTTGGAACTTTGCTTTTACACTTTCGGTTACTTCGTACAATGCGATGTCTGGAGTAATATCTTTAATTGATAGCAATATATCTACATCTGAGTAATCGTCTGAGGTTTGTTCAACACGACTGCCGATTACATCTATTTGGGTTATAAAGGGCAACCCTTCTATGTGGTCTATTAACTGTTCGGTCAAAGCTTCACTATTGGATGATCCCACGATATCCCCTCCGATAAGCTCTCTGTATGAAAAGAAACGTTCATTTAAATTATGATCGCCTTTCCCTGCCATCTCACTTTTGAATGTGTGCTTGTGTTGCCATCCACGCCGTATATGTACTCCTCATTAACATGTAAGGAGAGTGCATATACGGCTTATATAAGAACGGAATATAGTATTAAAACAAACTCAAGTCTAACTGCCGATATTGTATGGCTTCCGCCACATGGGCTGTCACAATCTCACCTTCATGATCCAGATCAGCAATGGTTTGTGCCATTTTCATAATTCGGTCATGGGCACGCATGCTCAGGTTCAGCGTCTGTATCGTTTGATCCAATAACTGCTCTGCTTCACGAGGTAGACGGATTGTTTTCCGTAAAAATGTGCCAGAGAGCTGACTGTTCCAGCGCATTGAACGGTTCGTGTACCGTTTGGCCTGAATGGAATGGGCTTCCATCACTTTGGCCTGCATCTCGGCAGATGAAGGAGAAGTACCAGCCATACGCCAATCTCCTGGTGGGGGGACCTCAACTTGGAGATCGATACGATCGAGCAGTGGGCCCGAAATTTTTGCCCTGTATGCTGCTACGCGAGCCGGGCTGCAGATACAACGCTGCTCCTCCGCCTGAGCGGATAAATATCCGCAGGGGCAGGGGTTCATCGAACAGGCCAGCATGAATTGAGCGGGAAAAGTGAACGCAGCCCTTGCCCTACTGATTGTAACCGTCTGATCTTCTAGCGGCTGTCTTAGTACTTCAAGAACCTGACGCTGGAACTCTGGTAGTTCATCCAGAAACAAAATTCCGCGATGAGCGAGACTGACCTCGCCTGGCTTTGGAATGCCGCCACCCCCAATCAAGCCTGAGGTAGATATCGTATGATGAGGTGAGCGAAAAGGTCTGTCAGCGATCAGCCCTTGGGGAGCTTCTTTTAGATGCCCTGCAGCACTTAACACTTTCGTTACTTCAAGCGCTTCTTCTTCCGATAAAGGGGGTAAAATCGTCGGTAGTCGTTTAATCAACATCGTTTTGCCTGTACCGGGTGGACCAACTAACATGATATTATGCATGCCCGCAGCGGCAATCATTAGTGCACGCTTGACATGATGTTGTCCGAGTACGTCACTGTAGTCTTCGTGTGGAGAAGAAAACATTTTTCTACCCTCACTTAACCGTTCACTGGACAGTCCAGAGATATAGAGGTGACTGTAGTCTTGTAATATGATTGGTCCCGCACTCATTGTTCCCCCTGATGTGTTGCCATTTAATCCTTGGGATGTAGGGGGATGTTCAGGAGCGAGGTCCTTCAGATGCCGAAGCCCATAGATCCCGATTCCACGAATCAAACGTGCCTCCTCCACGTTCTCATAAGGAAGCAGAACCGAAGTAAAGCCTTGCCTTTTGGCTAGATCAACCATGGACAACATACCGGGTACAGGCCGGATTGAACCATCCAGTGCCAGTTCCCCGAGAACTAAAGTGCGTTCCTGTGGGGGAAGAATAAGCTGACTGCTGGTCGTAAGTAAAGCAATGGCAATAGCAAGATCAAAGGAGGAGCCTTCCTTGCGCAGATCAGCTGGGGCCAGATTAATCGTAATGCGCTGCAAAGGATACTGATACCCACAGTTTTTAATCGCCGCCCGAACGCGTTCTACCGCCTCTCTGACGGCCGAATCCGGTAGTCCGATAATTGAAGTCAGAGGTAAACCATTAGATAAATCCGTTTCAACTTCAATTAATACCCCGTCAATTCCATACAGACATGAGCTATACAACTTTCCGTACATAACAAGGAAACACCTCACTCGAATAGTTGGCTCCGCGCAGGGCGAGCCGGTCTCGAATTAAGGTGCTTCCTCAGCTTCTACTAGCATTTTATATAAAAGGAATCAGAGCGTCAACCCGGTGTGAATGGTTATGCAATGAGTTTGTCTGAATCCTGAATTGTTCTAATGATCCTCCCTGGCATAAGTGGGTTATCCGTCCCTTTTGATCACCTGTAATTATATTTTATGCAACTTAATTTAACATGATTAAATAAGAAAGTAAAATAATTTGTGCTCAATTATTCTTTTTTTAATCTATTTTGTGATAAGATAGTAATAGGGAAACTCAATTCGCCATAAATAAAGGTGAAGCAGCATGATTAACCCAAGAGTTGCAATTTAAAGTATATTAGGCAGGTGAGATAGACAACATGCAGACAGACCGTTTAAAGCTGGATAATCAATTATGCTTCGCCATATACGCTTGTTCACGTGAAATCACAAAATTGTACCAGCCCTATTTGGAGGTGCTTGGTGTAACGTACTCTCAATATCTGGTTTTAATGGTATTATGGGAGCGGCAGGAATGTACGGTGAAGGAGATTGGCGAGGCCCTATACCTCGACTCAGGTACGCTGACGCCTCTTCTCAAACGTTTGCAATCAGCTGGTTTCATCCATCGTGAGCGCTCTGCACAAGACGAACGTAAAGTGATGATTACACTAACCGATGCAGGACGTGAGCTTAAGAATAAAGCATTATCCATACCTGAAGCCATTCAGGGAGATGCTTGCTTGAACAGCACAGAGTTTGAAATGTTGCTGGGACAGTTTAAGGGCTTACTTGAGAAAGTTCATGAAACAAATATGAACACCGCAAAAAAATAATAATAAAAGCCTCTAAGTGATGAAAAACCTTAGCCTACTCGGTTGAGGTTTTTTCCATATATATCCAAGCATTCACAAAAAGGGATCATATCCATATCAAAATACTGTCTATTAACCATTACTTTTTTAAGGAAAGCGTTTTAAAAACATGTTACAATGAATTGGGTTTAAGTGAAAATAGTCAACATATGTCTTTTGTTCGTCTACCAACCCGCCTTGTTGCAGTCATGTTGATAGGAGGATTCGAGAATGAATATCCATGAATATCAAGGAAAAGAAGTACTGAAACAGTATGGAGTTACCGTTCCAAATGGAAAGGTTGCTTATACAGTCGATGAAGCGGTTGCGGCCGCAGAGGCACTGGGCAGTCCGGTGACTGTAGTTAAAGCGCAGATTCACGCAGGAGGCCGGGGTAAAGCTGGCGGCGTGAAAGTGGCAAAGAGCTTAGAGGAAGTTCGTGCCTATGCATCCGAAATTTTGGGCAAAGTATTAGTAACCCATCAGACAGGACCAGAAGGTAAAGAAGTAAAACGTCTTTTGATTGAAGAAGGATGCGATATCCGCAAAGAGTATTATGTGGGTGTTGTTGTCGATCGTGCTACAGGACGTGTAGTCATGATGGCTTCCGAAGAAGGCGGAACAGAGATCGAGGAAGTCGCTGAAGCTACACCTGAGAAAATTTTCAAAGAGGTTGTTGACCCTGCAATCGGATTGCAAGTGTTCCAAGCTCGCAAGCTGGCTTACAGCATCAAAATTCCGAATGAACTCGTGAATAAAGCTGTTAAGTTTATGCTTGCGTTGTACAAGGCATTTGTCGAAAAAGATTGCTCCATTGCCGAAATCAACCCGCTGGTTGTTACCGGAGATGGAAACGTTATCGCGCTGGATGCAAAGCTGAACTTTGACTCCAACGCTCTCTTCCGTCACAAAGATATTCAAGAACTTCGTGACCTGGATGAGGAAGATGAAAAAGAAATCGAAGCTTCCAAATATGACCTCAGCTACATAGCGCTTGACGGCAACATCGGCTGTATGGTTAATGGTGCGGGGCTTGCGATGGCTACGATGGACATCATCAAATATTATGGCGGCGACCCGGCCAACTTCCTTGATGTTGGGGGCGGTGCTACCACGGAGAAAGTTACAGAAGCATTCAAGATTATTTTGTCTGATGCCAAAGTAGCTGGAATCTTTGTTAACATCTTCGGTGGTATCATGCGTTGTGATGTCATTGCCAATGGTGTTGTTGAAGCCGCGAAGCAGCTTGGCCTGACTAAACCGCTGGTTGTTCGTCTTGAAGGAACTAACGTGGAACTTGGCAAACGCATTCTGGGTGAATCCGGATTGAATATCGTTCCTGCTGATTCTATGGCCGATGGTGCACAGAAAATTGTTGCCCTCGTAAAATAAGTTCATTCCTTCGTACCGGAGCTGTCCGGGAATTGAAAAATAACCGTAAGGATGTGAAGCAACGTGAGTATTTTGATCGATAAAAATACAAAAGTCATTACGCAAGGCATTACGGGTTCAACGGGAATGTTCCACACGAAGGGCGCATTGGACTACGGAACCCAAATGGTAGGCGGTGTTACGCCAGGTAAAGGCGGAACCAATGTTGACATCACGCTGGAAGACGGTTCAGTAGTCAGCTTGCCGGTATTCAACACGGTGCAGGAAGCGAAGGAGGCTACTGGCGCAACAGCGAGCGTCATCTATGTTCCTCCTGCATTTGCAGCAGATTCCATTATGGAAGCTGTTGACGCAGAACTGGATTTGGTCATCTGTATTACTGAAGGTATTCCGGTGTTGGATATGGTCAAAGTAGACCGTTTCATGGATGGAAAAAATACAGTATTGATTGGTCCTAACTGTCCAGGTGTTATCACACCGGGCGAGTGTAAGATCGGCATTATGCCAGGATACATTCATATGCCAGGACATGTTGGTGTCGTTTCACGCAGTGGAACACTGACGTACGAGGCTGTTCATCAGCTTACAACTCGTGGTATTGGTCAATCTTCTGCAGTAGGTATCGGAGGAGACCCAGTTAAAGGCTCCGAGTTCATCGATATCTTGAAACGTTTCAATGAAGATCCACAGACACACGCTGTCATCATGATTGGTGAGATTGGTGGTACTGCGGAAGAGGATGCAGCAGAATGGGTAGCGGCTAACATGACTAAGCCGGTGGTAGGATTCATCGGTGGTGTTACAGCGCCTCCAGGCAAACGTATGGGTCATGCAGGTGCGATTATCTCCGGTGGTAAGGGTACAGCCAAAGAGAAAATTGCAAAGCTGGAATCATGCGGTATTAAAGTTGCTCCAACACCAGCCGAAATGGGTTCCACTTTGGTAAGTGTGCTCGAAGAACGCGGTATTTTGAATTTGTGCACGACACATTAATCTGATCCCGTTATAATAGAAGAAACAGCTCGGAAATGACTCATTTCTGGAGTCGTTTATTCAGGAAACGGTAAAGGTAAGCAACCTTTTGTCCTTTAAATAGGGCGAAGGGTTGCTTTTTTTGCGTTTTTTTTTAGAAATGTAGACGAGCCTTAAAGTGCAATTGGCGCAAGCGCTTGCAATTTATCGTTGCTTATCACACAATATGAGGGGAGTTTTTCTCTCCTTTACGGGAGGCAGAAACATGGAAGAACGTTGGATTTTGTTAGGGCTCTATGAAATGGAAGGCATCGGGAAGAAAAGTATTGCAAAATTGATAACAGGCCAGCATTCGTTGCAGGAACTGCTTTATTATGAGGAAGGAGACTGGATTGAAGCTGGACTGAAAAAAGATCAGGCGACTCGTTTGGCTAGAGAGTTTGATACTGGCTGGATTGAGAGTAGAAGAGAGCAGGTTTATCATCGCGGGATCGAGGTTATTACTTATCTGGATTCAAATTATCCTATATTAATGAAGGAAACCGCACAGCCGCCTTGGGTGATGTACGCTCGAGGAGACACTCGGTTATTACATCAACCTTCAATTGCCATGGTAGGAACAAGGATGCCAACCGTTTACGGACGTAAGGTTGGTGAAAAGCTCGCGGAGCAATTGTCTGATGCGGGATTAACCATTGTAAGTGGACTTGCCAGGGGCATAGATCGTGTGTGTCATGAAGCTGTATTGCGAGCAAATGGTAAAACTATTGCTGTTTTTGGCACAGGGGTAGATATGGTTTACCCACCGGAAAATACGAGCCTTGCAGAACAAATTGCGGAAACAGGTCTGCTTTTGTCAGAATACCCTCTGGGAACTAGAGCTCGTCAGGGGCTTTTTCCCGAGCGAAACCGGATTATCGCAGGATTAACATTGGGAACGCTCGTTGTAGAGGCTGATATACGAAGTGGCTCACTGATTACTGCTGATGCCGCACTGGAGGCAGGCAGGGATGTTTTTGCGGTTCCAGGGCCGATAACCTCGCCGAAGAGTCGTGGGGCACATAACTTAATTCGTCAGGGGGCCAAATTGGTCACTTGTGCGGCTGATTTATTGGAAGAGTATCATTCGGACTTGCAAAATGCAGAACAACTTCCTTACAATAGAGGACGTTCGGCAGAAAACGCGAGCTCTGAAGAGCAAGGTTTGTTTCCGGCGGTGGAGCTTTCTACAGACGAACAACGTATTATCGTTTTAATTGAGCAGGAAGAGCAATCTTTGGATCAACTTATTGAGCAATTAGGTTGGGATTTTGGACATTTACATTCAGTTCTGTTATCTTTAATCATAAAAAAGCAGATTAGCCAATTACCAGGAACCAAATATGCTAGGGTATGACGATGCTGCAACCTGTGCAGTATGTGGAGTATATAATACGAAGTATGAAGTGAAGTACATGAACAGTTTCATGACTGAGAGGAGGATGAACCTATGGCGGATGCACTCGTAATCGTGGAGTCGCCCTCAAAGGCGAAGACGATCGGCAAATATTTAGGTAGCAAGTTCATCGTGAAAGCTTCGATGGGACATGTGCGCGATTTGCCAAAGAGTCAGATCGGCGTTGAGGTAGAGAATGATTTTAATCCGAAATATATTACGATCCGCGGCAAAGGTTCAGTATTGAAGGAACTTAAGGATGCACGCAAGAAGGTGAAAAAAGTGTATCTCGCGGCCGACCCCGATCGTGAGGGTGAAGCCATTGCCTGGCATTTGGCACATGCACTTGAACTGGATGACACGGCGGATTGCCGAGTTGTATTTAATGAAATCACCAAACAAGCGGTTAAGGACGCATTCAAAACGCCGCGTAAAATAAATATGGATTTGGTCAATGCACAGCAAGCTAGGCGCATTTTGGATCGGCTCGTTGGGTACAAAATCAGTCCACTATTATGGAAGAAAGTAAAAAAAGGATTATCAGCAGGACGAGTTCAGTCTGTTGCCGTCAAAATTATTTTGGATCGTGAAAATGAAATTGACGAATTTGAACCGGAAGAGTACTGGAGCATTACAGCCAAACTGAGTGCAGATGGCAATCCGTTTGAGGCAAAGTTTCATAAGTTGAACGGCACGAAAACAGAGCTTGGCAGTGAGGCTGAAGTACAGGCGATTTTGAAACAGATCGAAGGAGCTGACTTTACGATCAAGGAAGTGAAGGAGAAAGAGAGAACTCGAAATCCTTCGGCACCCTTTACAACAAGTTCACTACAGCAGGAAGCGGCACGTAAACTTAATTTCAGGGCTTCCAAGACGATGTCGGTTGCGCAACAGCTTTATGAAGGTGTAGACCTTGGAAAAGAAGGCACAGTCGGTCTCATTACGTATATGCGTACAGACTCGACGCGTATTGCTTCTTCTGCGCAGGAAGAAGCCAAAGAATATATCGTTGGAAAGTATGGCGAGACATTTGCACCAGAGAGCCCGCGTAACTATTCGAAAAAGGCTTCAAACGCTCAGGACGCCCACGAAGCGATTCGTCCGACTTCCATTTTGCGTGATCCAGATTCGATTAAATCGTTCATGAGTCGTGATCAGTTCCGCTTATATAAGTTGATTTGGGAACGTTTTGTAGCCAGTCAGATGTCTTCGGCTATTCTGGATACACTTTCGGTTGATATCGCTGCGGGAGATACAATCTTCCGTGCGGCGGGTTCCAAGGTGCGCTTTCAGGGTTTCATGAAAGTGTATGTAGAAGGAAACGACGATGGTACAACCGAGGAAGACCGTTTGTTGCCTCCGCTCAAGAGTGGAGATGTGCTGGAGAAGCAGGAGATTGAGCCTAAACAGCACTTTACGCAGCCGCCGCCACGTTATACCGAAGCACGGTTGGTTAAAACCTTGGAAGAGCTCGGCATAGGTAGACCGAGTACATATGCGCCGACACTGGAGACCATTCAGAAACGCGGATATGTTGCGATCGAAGAGAAGAAATTTATGCCGACAGAGCTGGGAGAGCTGGTCATTGAGCAGATGGAAGAATTTTTCCCGGAAATCCTGAATGTAGAGTTTACCGCTAATATGGAAGGTGATCTCGACCATGTAGAGGAAGGCTCTGAAGATTGGGTTAAAGTGCTGGCTGAATTCTATGAATCTTTCGAAAAACGGCTGGAGTTTGCTGAGGAAGAAATGAAAGAGATCGAGATCGAAGACGAGGTGTCGGATGAGATCTGTGAGAAATGTGGCAAGCCGCTCGTGTATAAACTGGGTCGTTTCGGAAAGTTCCTCGCATGCTCAGGGTTCCCTGACTGCCGCAATACGAAACCGATTATTAAAGACATCGGTGTAACTTGTCCGAAGTGTAAGGAAGGGCATGTGGTGGAACGCCGCAGTAAAAAAGGACGTATTTTTTATGGCTGTGACAAATATCCGGAATGTGATTTTGTATCTTGGGATAAACCTTCCGCTAAACCTTGTCCGAGCTGTGGATCGTTAATGATCGAGAAGCGAAACAAAAAAGGAACAAGATTGCAGTGTACTTCATGTGATCATCAGGAGCCGGTGGAAGAACCGGAAGATGAATCAACGGATTAGCATAATGATGGGGGTAAATGATTTTGACAAGTGAACAACAAGTAACGGTAATTGGAGCGGGACTGGCTGGATCAGAAGCGGCGTGGCAGATTGCCAGTCGCGGTGTGCGTGTGAAGTTATATGAGATGAGACCGGTTGTCAAAACACCGGCTCATCATACGGATAAATTTGCAGAACTCGTATGCAGTAACTCTCTGCGTGCCAATGGACTGGCGAATGCTGTTGGCGTTCTAAAAGAAGAGATGAGAATGTTGAATTCGCTCGTACTCGGGGCAGCTGATCGACATGCTGTTCCGGCAGGAGGAGCTTTGGCTGTTGACCGGGATGGCTTCTCGGGTGAGATTACATCGACATTGCATCAACATCCGCTGATTGAAGTGGTGAACGAAGAACTAACTTCGTTACCAGAGGACGGGATAGTTGTTGTTGCGACTGGACCACTGACTTCGCCGGCGTTGTCCGAGCAGATTAAAGCATTAATGGGTGAGGAATACTTCTATTTTTATGATGCTGCTGCTCCGATTATTGAAAAAGATTCCATTGATATGAACAAGGTATACCTTGCCTCTCGTTATGATAAAGGAGAAGCGGCTTATCTCAACTGTCCCATGACAGAAGAAGAGTTTGATATCTTTTATGAAGCTCTTATTACCGCAGAGGTTGCTCAGTTAAAAGAGTTCGAAAAGGAAATCTATTTCGAAGGCTGCATGCCGATTGAAGTCATGATGAAACGGGGCAAACAAACAGCATTGTTTGGACCTATGAAGCCGGTAGGCTTGGTTAACCCGCATACAGGTGAATTGCCTCATGCTGTAGTACAACTTAGACAGGACAATGCAGCGGGAACGTTGTATAATCTGGTGGGCTTCCAAACGCATTTGAAATGGGGAGAACAAAAACGTGTCTTCTCACTGATTCCAGGTCTTGAAAATGCTGAGTTTGTGCGTTTCGGTGTCATGCACCGGAATACATTTATTAACTCACCGAAGCTGCTTCGTCCAACGTACCAATTCAAAGAGCGTCCTAATTTGTTCTTTGCTGGTCAGATGACAGGGGTAGAAGGATATGTTGAATCTGCCGCATCGGGTCTCATTGCCGGCATGAATGCAGCTAAAGCAGCATTAGGACAAGAACTTGTTGTATTGCCGGTAGAAACGACACTAGGCAGTATGGCTCAATATATTACAACAGCGGATTTCAAACACTTCCAGCCAATGAATGCTAACTTCGGTTTGTTGCCAAAATTGGAAACGAAAATTCGTAACAAAAAAGAAAAAAATGAAGCACTTGCAAACCGTGCCCTGGATGGCATCGCCAAGTTTGCTGCTTCAGAAGGTCTAACCGTTCCAGAACGCGTATAAATTATTCGTGGGGGAGCTGATATCATGGATATGTCATTTCATGCGACAACGATCTGTGCTGTCCGTCATAATGGCAAGGCAGCGATTGCGGGCGATGGTCAGGTAACTATGGGCCAGAGCGTTGTAATGAAGAATACAGCCAAAAAAGTAAGACGTTTATATCGTGGACAGGTTGTTGCTGGGTTTGCCGGTTCTGTAGCCGATGCAATTACACTGTTTGAAAAATTCGAAGGTAAACTGGAAGAGCACCATGGCAATCTGCAACGGGCTGCTGTTGAACTTGCGAAGGACTGGCGGCAGGATCGCATTCTGCGGAAGCTCGAAGCTTTGCTGATCGTGATGGACAAAACAGGAATGCTTCTTATTTCAGGCGGTGGCGAGATTATCGAGCCGGACGATGATATCATTGCAATCGGTTCAGGCGGTAATTTTGCTTTGTCCGCTGCGCGGGCGCTGAAACGCCATGCTGGACAGATGGAAGCAAAAGATATCGCGCGTGAGTCGCTTCAGGTGGCTTCCGAGTTGTGTGTATACACGAATAGTAATATTATCGTCGAAGAATTGTAGCAACAAAGAAATCTCCCGTACAGGACAAGATGCTGCATCTGCTCCGGTTTACGTTAAGGAGATTCTTTGCTCTTGTGGCAGAATTGACGTCAACATACTCGTAGGAGGGAAGTATATGAATTCTCAAGCTTTAACGCCAAGACAGATTGTTGCGGAACTGGATAAATATATCGTAGGTCAAAAACAGGCGAAGAAATCAGTGGCCGTAGCGCTTCGTAATCGCTATCGACGCAGTCTTTTGCCAGAAAATACACAGGATGATATTGTACCTAAAAATATACTGATGATTGGACCTACAGGTGTCGGTAAAACGGAAATTGCGCGTCGTCTTGCAAAGCTGGTAGGGGCACCTTTTGTAAAAGTCGAAGCAACCAAGTTTACTGAAGTGGGATATGTCGGACGTGATGTGGAATCCATGGTTCGGGATTTAATTGAAACATCCTTGCGTATGGTCAAGCTTGAGCGAACTGAAAAAGTGAAGGATAAAGCGGAAGAAGCTGCTAACGAGCGCATTGTACATATATTGGCTCCTTCTCAGTCGAAGTCTAAAAACCAGCGTAATCCGTTTGAAATGATCTTTGGAAACAACGGGAATGGAAATGCAGCGCAGGATCAGGATGAACCTGAACCTGATGCAGGTGTAGCCGAACGTCGTCGTAAAATCAAGTTTGATCTGTTGTCTGGTAAATTGGAAGATGACATCATTGAGATTGATGTAGAGGACAATACGCCGAACATGATGGATATGTTTGCTGGCCAGGGTAATGATCAGATGGGCATGAACATGCAGGAGATGTTTGGCAGTTTGTTGCCGCGTCGTACGAAGAAACGTAAATTGGCGATTAAGGAAGCGCGTAAAGTGCTTATTCAAGAAGAAGCGAGCAAATTAATTGATATGGATGATGTGACTCAGGAGTCCATAAGACGTGCAGAGCAGACAGGCATTATTTTCATCGATGAGATTGATAAAGTAGCCAGTCAAGGTCGTGGAAGTGGGCCAGATGTGTCTCGTGAGGGAGTTCAGCGTGACATTCTACCCATTGTCGAAGGATCAACGGTCATGACCAAGTATGGGCCCGTCAAAACGGATTATATTCTGTTTATGGCGGCTGGTGCATTCCATGTGGCTAAACCTTCGGATCTGATTCCAGAGCTTCAGGGGCGCTTCCCGATTCGTGTAGAGTTGAACAGTCTTACTCTGGAGGAGTTTGTCTCCATTCTAACGGAACCTCAAAATGCGCTAACGAAGCAATATGTCGATTTGTTGCGCACAGAGAATATTGAGATTGAGTTCTCGGAAGAGGCAATACGGGAGATTGCCAAGCTCGCGGAAGCTGTTAACCAAAACACAGAAAACATTGGAGCTCGCCGTCTGCACACCATATTGGAAAAACTTCTAGAAGACTTGTCCTTCGAGGCTCCTGAGCTTACGTTGGAACGTATGGTGATTACACCAGAGTATGTGCGTGAAAAATTACATGATATTGCGACCGATCGAGATTTAAGTCAGTACATCCTTTAAGTAAGAGCAAAGAGGAATAAATGTAGCTTGTATTACCACATGATATGATGGTTGTATGGAGTAAAACTTGGGGTATGTATCAAAAACAGTAGACATTCTTTCATATGCTCTGTGCCTTTTGTGCAGATCATGCTGTGTTAGGTGTCGTGTTTTTGAGTACGTACCCTTATTTTTATTATGATCTAACCTTTTCTGATGATTAGACCGATAAAAGAGAGGTGGCGACAATTTATGTTAGAAACTAGGACTTGGGCCGCATTTATATCAGTATAAAGGGTAGCGGGTTAGTTGGTATTCCCATTTTTAAGCAACCATGAATTTCCATTAAAAGAATTTTAATTATTTAAATGTTATCTGTTGCTAAGCGAATAAGCTGGAAAAGTTTGCGCAAATGCGCAAAACGTCGTTTTGTGGAAAACAGAGAAGGCAACAATTATTTTCGAAATATAAAATAGTAGTGACCTATACAATTGTTAAGAAAGTGTTGCGTCAGAAATGATAGATGGAATGAGTTCCTATACATAAAATGTGAAATAAAATAGAGTCGACTTCCTAAAAATACAATGTACTATAAGCTTAAAACCCTAATATGGCGGTAAAATATACTAAACTTAACAAACAGAAATTCTGATGTGGAAAGGTACATTTAGATGTGTTCAGACTGAAATGCAGGCGGGAATAATGAGTTTTATTTTAAGAATGTTTAAGGCGATGCCTCAAGATTGTTAACACATTTTTGATTTGGGACTGAATATTTACGAAAAAAATCATATTTTGCAGAAAATACACAAAAAGCCCTCTCTTTAAGAAAAGATAGGGCTTTTTTCTTATTGTAATATATCCCAAACTCGAAGAAACTTATGTTATACGACAACATCAGAGTTAATTCTACTTAAGTCCTAGAAAACCGTGTAAACACGAATGTTTTTGTCGAAAAAACAACAGCAGTTTCGCGCAAAAAGATTCAATCTTTTTCCATATATACTAATGAGAGGAGGGATATTGTGAATCTTTTAAACGATATCAGCTTTAAAAGATTACAAGGTGCGCTCGATGCGTCGAACATGAGACAACGAACGATATCTGATAACGTAGCGAACGCCGATACCCCGTATTTCAAGCGATCAGACGTTTCTTTCGAAGAAATGTTACAGGATCAGATGAGCGGCGGTTTACCTGTTCTTAAAGGAAAAGTAACGGATCCAAGGCATTTTGTCATAGGTCCTTCCTCTTCAGTACCGACACCAGTAGTTAATATGGACCAGTCCACTTCCATGAATAATAACCAAAATAATGTGGACATTGATCGAGAGATGAGCCTTCTGGCGGATAATCAATTGCGTTACAACGCTTATATCCAGCAAGTAAACGAACAAATTAAAATGATGCGAGTAGGCGTAGAAGGGAGATAACCACGTTGAACATTAGCAACAGTTTCGGAATCAGTGCCTCGGCTCTTACAGCTCAACGTTTGCGTATGGACGTTATTTCTTCCAATATTGCAAATGCAGAAACCACGCGCGCGAGCATGTCGAATGGGGTCGCAGTTCCCTATAAGCGCAAAATGGTAGTACTTGAACCGAATAAAACATCCTTCAGCACGATGTTGCAAAACCAGATGCGTGGCGGAGGTTCAAGTGATGGTGTCAGAGTAACCGAGATTCGGGAAGATCAGTCACCATTCAAGCCGGTCTATGACCCGACTCATCCAGATGCAAACGCAGAAGGTTACGTGTTCATGCCTAATGTGGATATTGCAAAAGAAATGGTCGATATGATCTCGGCTTCACGTTCTTATGAGGCTAACGTGACCGCACTGAATTCAACCAAAGCGATGATTTCTAAAGCGTTAGAAATTGGAAAAGGTTAACTGTTGCATTCTTCGACAACGATCTAAAAAGAAGAGATAAAAGGGAGGGACATTCATGATTCAGAACAATATGTTTAACACTCAGGGAGTTCAGCCGTTGCAGATGAAGAGTGTGGCAACTGAAAATAAACCTTCTACACCAGCCGAAAGCATTCAGAGCTTCGGTACATACTTACAAAATGCACTGGGTTCTGTCGCCGCACAGGAAACTCAGGCCCATGAAATGTCAAATCAATTTTTGGTAGGTAAAGCGAATGTTGATCAGGTGTTGATTGCTTCGGAACAAGCCCTGCTTAGTCTGCAACTTACCACTCAGGTACGTAACAAAGTGGTTGAGGCATATCAAGAGGTTATGCGCACGCAACTATAAGATTTCATTTGCGCAAACAGTAGCGCTGATCATTACGACAAGCAGCTGCGATGCTGCTCCTGAACAAAGCTAGGAGAACGCTCAGGCTTTTGTCAGGACAGACTAAGCAAAGTTTCGGATGGGGTGACAGAGTGAATGAGAGAATTGCCCAGTACAGGGACAAGGCTTCACAGTACTGGAATAGCTTTAGCAAAAAGCAGAAAACATTATTTATTTCAACCTTCCTATTTCTGATTTTGGCAGCAGTGGTTCTCACGATGCAGTTATCCAAGACAGAATATGAAGTGGCGTTCACAGATTTAAATGCAAGTGATTCAGCTGGTGTAATCAATTATCTGAACTCCTCTAATATCCCATATAAACTTAGCGCGGACGGAAAAAGTATTTCTGTACCTAGTACAGATGTAGCGCTAACGAAAGTGAATATCGGATCCCAAGGCATTATTCAGAATGGTTCCCTTGGTTATAAAGCGTTTGAAAGCTCATCATCACCAATCGGCATGACAGATAAAGAGTTTGATGTGAAATACAATAATGCGTTAAATGGAGAAGTTGAAAAGCTGCTCCAGCGCATGCAGGGGATTCAGGATGCCAAAGTCCTTGTTAACATGCCAAAAGATAATATCTTTGCAGGCTTGGAAGAACAGGACAAAGCTTCGGCTTCCGTAGCGTTGCAGTTTAAACCGGGGTATCACCCGAACCAGGCAGCTGTAGATGGATACTTTAATTTGGTTAAAACAGCTGTTCCGAACTTGCCCATCGAGAACATCACCATCACGAACACGGATGAGGCTGAACTCGTTCCAACCGCTCGCGGTGGCAGTGGTGGCTTGTCATCTGAAGTGCAGGAGAATATGGCATTACAGAAAAAGTTTGAGAGCGACGTACGAAATAACGTGAAGCAATTCCTCTCTCAAATTGTAGGTGAGGATAAGGTCAACGTTCTGGTGGCCTCCAAACTGAACTTCGATAAAGTGACAAGTAAAGAAAATCTCGTTACACCTGTTGATCAAGAGAACATGAAAGGGATCGAGATCAGTGTGCAGCAAATTCAGAAGAGTTACACCGGTGGAGCAACTCCGACAGGTGGTGTAGCAGGAACCGGCCAACAGGATGTGCCTGGGTATCCTTCTTCTGATTCCAATAGCAATGCGAATTCGGAAGAATCATCAAGTACGATCAATTATGAAGTGAATCGAATTGCCAAAGATATCATTTCAAGCCCATATACTGTAAAAGATTTAACCATCAACGTGGCGGTTGAACCACCCGCAGGGCAAACCGAATTGCAACAGCCTGTTCGAGATGCGATCGAAAATATTCTAGTTAATATCGTTCGAGCGTCATTGGCAGACTCAGGCACAACGATAACTGACGCAGACCTGACAAAAAAAGTATCCGTCATGTCACAGGGCTTTGCAACAGCTGCAGATGCAAATACGGGCTTCCAGTTAACACCAGCGATGATGTGGGGTGGCGGAGCACTTATTGCGGTCTTGATCGCTGCGGTAGTGATCTTGTTAGTACGTCGTCGTCGTAAACAAAATGAGATTCTAGAAGAGGAAGAAATCCCGCTTCCAGTAGCAACAGAGTTCCCGTCCATAACACTGGACAGTGTGACGAACGAAAGTCAGGTGCGCAAACAATTGGAGAGTTTGGCCAAGAAAAAGCCGGACGAATTCGTCAATCTGCTGCGTACGTGGCTGGCTGACGAATAGAGGTGAACGCATTGGCAAAAGCAGGCAATGCCGGATTAACTGGCAGACAAAAAGCAGCAATATTGTTAATTACATTAGGTCCGGAAGTGTCTGCTCAGATCTTTAAACATCTCCGAGATGAAGAGATTGAGCAACTTACGTTGGAAATTGCCAACGTGCGCAAGGTTGACGCATCCGAGAAAGACATGATTATGTCCGAGTTCCATCAGATTTGTTTGGCACAGGAGTATATCTCTCAGGGCGGTATTACCTATGCGAAAGAAATATTGGAGAAAGCACTTGGTTCCACCAAAGCGCTTGAAGTTATTAATCGTTTGACAGCTACGTTGCAAGTTAGACCGTTTGACTTCGCACGCAAAGCTGATCCGAATCAGATTCTGAACTTTATTCAGAATGAAAGTCCACAAACGATTGCACTTGTACTGTCTTATCTGCAATTTGAGCAAGCAGCGGCCATTTTGTCCTCGCTCCCTCAGGAGAAACAAGCAGATGTTGCTCGCAGAGTAGCTGTGATGGACAGCACATCACCAGAAGTTATTTCACAGGTGGAACGTGTGCTGGAACAGAAGTTGTCTTCTACAGTGACGCAGGATTATACAAATGCAGGCGGTATCGAATCCATCGTTCAGATTTTGAATGGTGTCGATCGGGGGACGGAACGTACGATTTTGGACTCCCTTGAGATTCAGGATCCGGAACTTGCAGAAGAGATCAAAAAACGGATGTTTGTTTTCGAAGATATTGTCAATGTGGACGATCGCTCCATTCAACGTATTATTCGGGATATCGACAATGCCGATCTGCAGCTTGCACTTAAAGTGGCAAGCGAAGAAGTGCGTGAAGCCGTATTCCGTAATATGTCGAAACGGATGTCCGAAACATTCAAGGAAGAGATGGAATTCATGGGCCCTGTGCGGCTTCGTGATGTGGAGGAAGCTCAGACACGTATCGTAGGTACGATCCGCAGACTGGAAGAAGCCGGTGAGATCATTATCGCACGTGGTGGAGGAGATGATATCATTGTCTAATTTGATTAAATCTTTCCAGTATGTACCGGTCGAAGACCATAAAAGGCTCGAAAATCATCACCATTACGGCAGTGAAGAAGAGACTGGATTGGATGAGGACGGTGCGGCAGGTTCTGAATCGGAAGTGCTTCAGGCACGAGTCGATGAAGAAACGGAACGTCTCACTGCTGAGATGCTGGAAGATGCCAAGGAGTTTGCGGAAAAGCAGGTGCGTGATGCTTCAGAAGAGGCGGAGCGAATGCTTCAGGAAGCCCAGGAACAGATTGATCGCTGGTGGCAGGAGCAACGAGAGCAGGATGAACATCTGACTGAAGCTCTCCGCGCTCAAGGCTTTCAGCAAGGGTTTGAAGAGGGACGAGCACAAGCTGAACGGGATCTCCAAGTGAAGATCGAAGAGATGATGAAAGAAGCACAAGCCGTGCTTCAGGAAGCGTACGTAGCCAAAGAACAGATTATTCAGGAAGCTGAGCCGTTTCTTGTTGAACTTGCATGTGGCATTGCGGAGAAAGTGATAGATAAACAGCTTACGGTAGAGCCCGAACAAACGATTGAACTGATACGTCAGAGTTTGTCCAGAAAAAGAGAGCAGGGGCAGATCACGCTCTGCGTGGCGCCTGATCAATTTTCTTTTGTACAAGCAGCTAGGGAGGAACTGGCTCTTTCCATTGATTCGCAGGCAGAGTTACAGATTTTGCCTGATGCTACGGTTAAAGATAAGGGCTGTGTTATTCGTTCTTCATTTGGAAGTGTTGATGCAAGAATCGATACACAGCTTGCCGAGATTAAAAAAGAACTGATCCGCATAGCACTTGAGGATGAGGAGCGAAGAAATCAACATGAAGGTTCTTAGTTCACAGCGTTATATGGAGCATCTGCGGCAATTCGATCCTGTGCGTATAAATGGAAAAGTAACCCAGGTCATTGGACTTATGGTGGAATCAGAAGGACCGGATGCCAGCATTGGCGACGTATGTTACATCTATCCTGGTAAATCTGCCAAGCCGTTGCAGGCTGAAGTTGTAGGGTTCCGGGATAACAAGGTGTTGCTTATGCCACTGGGGGAACTTCAATCCATTGGTCCGGGCTGTGACGTGGTCGGAACCGGTAAACCCTTAGGTGTACAAGTAGGATCTGAATTGCTTGGTAAAGTGCTGGATGGACTCGGACAGCCGCTTGACGGTTCATTGTTGCCGTCTCGAATGCCGATGTATTCCACTTCCAATACCCCTGTTAACCCGATGGATAGACCGCGTGTGCTTGAAACGATGAGTGTGGGCGTTAGAGCAATCGACGGTTTGCTCACTGTAGGAAAAGGACAGCGTGTGGGTATATTTGCAGGTTCAGGTGTCGGAAAAAGTACATTGATGGGGATGATCGCTAGGAATACCGCTGCAGATGTGAATGTGATTGCACTGGTGGGTGAGCGTGGACGTGAGGTTCGTGACTTTATTGAAAGGGATCTTGGTCCGGAAGGCTTGGAACGGTCAGTCGTGATCGTAGCAACGTCAGATCAGCCTGCTCTGATTCGAATCAAGGGAGCTGTCATAGCAACGACGATTGCGGAGTATTTCAGAGATCGCGGTATGAACGTGATGTTAATGATGGATTCGGTAACCCGTTACGCAATGGCGCAGAGGGAAGTCGGCTTGGCTGTAGGAGAACCGCCGGCAATGAGAGGTTACACTCCTTCCGTTTTTGCAAGTCTACCGAAACTGTTAGAACGTGCAGGGACAGGGCCGACAGGGTCGATAACGGCCTTCTATACCGTGCTAGTCGATGGGGACGACATGAACGAACCGATTGCAGACGCAGTCCGAGGGATATTGGACGGTCACATCGTGTTGAACCGTGCGATAGCGAATAAAGGCCATTTTCCAGCGATTGATGTGCTTGCAAGCATTAGCCGTGTCATGAAGGACATCGCTCCTGAAGAGCAGATTGATGCGGTTAACAATATGAAACGTCTGATGGCTGTATACAAGGAGTCCGAAGATCTGATCAACATCGGTGCCTATCAAAGGGGATCAAATGCCGCCATAGATGAAGCAATGGATCAGATTGATCATATCTGGAATTTTACGAAGCAGAAAGTTGATGAAAAGGTAACGTTGAGTGAAGTACAGGAGCGTTTGATTCTTGAATTCGCAAGGAGATGAAGGGTAAACGATGAAATTTCGATATCATTTCCAGAAGGTTGTTGACCTGAAAAGCAATGAGAAGACACAGGCTGAATGGATGTTATCCACAGCGATCGGCAAACTTCAGACGGAAGAAGAGCACTTGTTGCAATTGATTAATGATCGAAATAATCTGATGAACATTATTCAAGCAGCAACTGAAAATTGTGCTTCCGTATCTAGCTTGCAGGAAATGCAGCGATATGCATATCACCTTGACGAATGCATATCGCGTAAGAACAGTGATGTCGAGCACGCTCAGGTCAATGTGCAGCGGAATCAGAGCTTTCTGAATGGTAAAGTGATTGATGAAAAAGTGTGGCTTGGAGCGAGAGATAAGGCTAAAGGCAGATTTCAGCAGGAGATGCTCCTCCGGGAACAGAACGATCTGGACGAGATGGCTACTGTACGCTTCGCCGCCAAAGCCCGCGCGAACTGATGTGAGCCGGATGCGAAGTTGTCTCGTGAAGGAGGAATGAACGGTGGCTGTAAAAGACACTGATATCGAAAAAGAGTCCGGGAGTGGATGGGAAAAGTTTCTCATGATTTCGATCCCGATTGTATTTACGGTTGTGCTCTTAGGTGTACTGCTTACTCTATTTAATGTAGATATTCGGAATAACGCGCTCGAACTTGCCAAAAAAATTCCTGTAGTCAAAAATTGGGTGCCTGATCCGGTGCTTGATCCTGAGAAGGAAAAGTTGGAAAAGAGCGAAAAGCAGGTTGAGAGTGCGGAAGCAACGATTGAAAAGCTGAAATCTCAGGTCACTGCGAAAGAAGCAGAACTCAAAGCGGCCAAAGACGCGGCTACTGCGGAGACGCAGAAAACGGCTGATCTGCAAAAGAAACTGAATGACGCGAATAAGGCTGCTGAAACAGCTGCAACTGCTGAACCGGAAACCGAAAGTGATTATCAAAAGCAGATTAAAAGTCTGGCTAAGATGTATGCTGACATGAGTCCAAGTAAAGCTGCGCCGATTTTGCAAAATATGACGAATGAAGAAATGGTGCTTATGTTAAGTGCGATGCAGTCGACTGCCCGGACGAAGGTGCTGGAAAAGATGGACCCGAAGACAGCAGCGGATGTGACCATGCTGATGAAGGATGCAAAGCCTTCAGGCGATCTTGCTTTGGATGCCCTGCAGTCCCGATTGAAGAAGGAAACAGCAGCAGCGACCACGACAACAGCAACCAACAGTAAGAACTTGGATAAAAATCAGTTGAGCCAGACCTTTGCTTCGATGTCTGCGTCAAGTGGAGCCAAACTCTTGCTCGAAACTTATAAAATAAGCCCGGATAAAACACTGACCATACTCAATTCAGTCAATGATGCAACTCGATCTCAACTGTTGGAAAACATGTCAAAAGAAGATTCGGTTGAGACAGCCAAAGTGTTAAATCGGCTAATGGGCAATAAGTAGCAACTCTATCCTTAACGCATGGAGGGGAGGTGAAAAAATGTCACTCGTATATCAAATGAACGCTGCAGCTTCTTCCAAAACATCTGGCTCATCACAGTCATCCACAGCGCAGGCCAAAGGTTCCGTTACGGGAACTGGAGCTGAGTTCTTGCAGACACTGGCACAGTCATTGGCTGGGGGAAGCGGAACTGGTGAAGGTACTGATGGGACAAATGGTGCATCAACAACAAAGACGTCTGCTCCGCTGATGTTTACTTTTGCCTCAGAAAATGAAGAAAAGAATACATCTGTAACGGATGCGTTAAGTTCACTATTCGTTGATACTGATTCGTCAGATTTAATGGGAAAACTCGAAAAACTATTTGGTGATCTGGATACGTTAGATAAAGCGTTGGAAAATGATCCGTCCATGCTTGCAGGTCTTCAATCGTTGATCCAGCAATTGTACGCATTATTAAGTAAAGATTCGGACGGAAATCAGCAAGCTTCGTCAAGCGAAGTCGGTTCTAATTTAGATCAAGCTACCGAATCTGTATCTGCTGTCGATCTGTCTCAGCATCCGGCTGCAGTCCGCTTTGTATTACAGGATGTGCTAACACAATTGTCAACACAAGTTCTTAAACAAGATAGTAATGTAGTCAAGCAAGCTCCGGAATTCCAACAGTTGCTTCAGCAGTTGCAAAGCCAGTTGAAGGAAGCCGGAGTCGAAACGGATGGCAAAAAAGGTTGGTCTGAACTCAAATCGATACTGGATACATTCTCAGCAATAAAGGATGCATCTGTTCAATCTCTTAATGTTGCTCCGACTACTGTACACAAAACAGATGCAAAAGCAACTCAGATCACTGCATCTGCAGGAGTGCAAACAGAATCTAAAGCAACAACAGTAACGGTTAAAGCTGATTCAGCACCCGTTACCGATGCGGAATCTGTAATCCATCATTCGAACATTGTAACAGCTGGGGAGTTATCCTTGCGAAGCTCAGGTACAGCCGTGAGCAAACCTGCTGAGCCTGTCATGCAAGCAACGAATTTTGCTAAGGAAATGACGCAATTTGTGGTGAGCAAGCTGGATATCGTGAATCAAAAAGGATTTTCTGAAGCCACAATCTCACTCCGCCCTGAGCATTTGGGGAAATTGGATGTACAGATTACATTACAAAACGGACAATTGGTTGCCAGGTTCATGACTGAACATGTCATGGCGAAGGACATGCTTGAACAACAGATGATGCAATTACGTTCCTCGTTACAGTCTCAGGGCATTCAGGTGGAACGGCTTGAGGTCACTCAGAACAGTTCGCTCGGATCCGAAATGTATCAGGATGGCGGACGTCAACAAGGGAATCAATCTCAGCAACAAAGACGTTCCCGTGAGCGTGGGGAGCATACCGATGAAGCTGTGACATCTGCGGGACTGCAGGAAGAGTTGCGCAACTGGCGTAGCGAGCAAGTGGAAGGCAACGAAATTCTGAGAGATTCATTTACTGCAGAGGCTTAAACAGGGATGAGGTGAATATATGGCAAATGAAATTGTTTCTACAAATAATACGTGGCCTAATTACGCTGCTGCGAATAGGGCTACAACAAGTGCTTCAACGAAAGAACTTGGTAAGGATCAATTTCTGAAAATTTTGATTACACAGTTGCAGAACCAAGATCCGATGCAGCCGATGGAAGATAAAGAGTTTATCGCACAAATGGCGCAATTTAGCTCGGTGGAGCAACTGGTCAACATTTCTACGCAGCTCAAAACGTTGAATCAGTCACTTGGAGCGGTATCGGGCATGATTGGCATGGAGATTAGTTGGCTTTCTTCTGATAAAACAGACAATGGTACGCTTCGCCAGGGTATTGTAGATTCTATCATTGTGCGAGACGGGGTTCAGTATGCAAAGGTAGGTAATGACGAAATTAAACTGGATGAAATTATCCAGGTGAACCGTGCCAAACAAGCCGAAGAAACGAAGTCGTCTGTCCAGAATGTTCAAAGTGATACTTCAAATTCTAATGGTAGTGACCCGTCTGATGTAAATGTCGGGAAGAGTGAATCCGAAGATCGAGAGCAAAACATATGAGTGATCGCATAACCGTTGGACAGTTATATACTGGCCCCGTTACTCCCAATTTGCTTCGCAAACCCCAAACGGGGGACACATCTAGCACACCAACTAAACCTTTTGCTCAAGTACTGGAAGACAACCTGTTAAAACTCAGCAACCATGCAGCTAAACGATTAGAACAGCGTGGCATCGAGTTGAAAACCGAGCAAATGAAGAAAATTGGTTCTGCACTGGATAAGGCTGCTGCCAAGGGAGCAAAAGAGTCTCTCATTTTGATGCAGGATATGGCTTTTATCGTAAATGTCAAAAATCGTACTGTCGTTACAGCAATGGATAGCGCAAGTATGAAAGATAATGTCTTTACTCAAATCGATAGTGCTGTAATTATTTCTTAGCCGGCTGGCCCTTCTCGGGAGCCGGAATGCCGCTGACCGACTGACGCGGCAACCAATATAAGGCTGGGAGGATTTTGTAAAATGTTGAAATCGATGTACTCAGGCGTTTCCGGGATGAGGGGTTTTCAAACCAAACTCGATGTCATTGGTAATAATATCGCGAATGTAAACACGGTTGGATTTAAAGGAAGCCGAGTGATGTTCAAAGACATTATGAGCCAAACGACTAAAGGGGTAACGGCTCCAACGGATACACCTTCGGGTGGTGTCAATGCACAGCAAATAGGTCTAGGTGTTTCCGTAGGATCAATTGACACAATGCACTTGGCAGGAAGCCCGATGACTACCAATAATCCAACCGACCTTCGAATCAATGGAGATGGATTTTTCTTGGTGCGTTTGAGCGATGCGCAAGAAGTACCTTATTTGACTCGTGCGGGTGATTTCCACGTTGATGCTGCTCGTAACCTGGTAACTTCTGACGGATTGTTCGTCATGGATAATGGCGGTGCGAACATCACAATCCCGGATGATGTTGTATCCTTCACCATTGGGCAGGATGGGTTTATCAATCAAACGATGGCTGATGGAACGACTCAAGCCGGAGCACAGCTTGGGATTGGTAAAGTTGTTAACCCTTCAGGTCTTGAGAAAATTGGCGGCAACTTGTACCGCATGACGGCGAATGCCAATCCGGATGGTGCGCTTGCTCCGGTGACAGCAAATAGTGCAGAAGACGGTACGGGGGCTATCATTGCCGGTCAGCTCGAAATGTCAAATGTTGATTTGACGAATGAATTTACCGAGATGATCGTGGCACAACGTGGTTTCCAAGCGAACTCCCGGATCATTACAACATCAGACGAAGTGCTTCAAGAGGTCGTTAACCTGAAACGTTAATAACTGATTAGTGATTTTGAAATGGTGGGGGAGCTTGCTCCTCCACTATGATTGAGGGGGCTTGGCATGATTTCAGTTACGCGGTTAAATGGTTCTCCCATGTGGTTAAATGCGCTGATGGTCGAGATCGTGGAAGAGACGCCGGACACGTATATTACTCTGGTAACGGGAAAAAGATTAATCGTGCTTGAAAAGGCCGATGAAGTGATTACCAAAATCAAAGAATACAACCGTGAAATTGGAGTTCAGGCAGCCACGATTAAAGTGCAGCAAACGGAGGAGTCCTGATGAAAAAGATGATGCCCTGGATTGCAACAGCATTGCTTGCAATCACACTCATTGTGGTCGTAGTTTTTGTATTTATGCAAGGTCAAGGCAAGAGCGACAATACACATACAGCGGCAGCTGCTGAAGAAAAAAAACTGACTGCAGATGAAATTGTAGAGGTTTCATCCGAGCTTGGACAGATTAAGACCAATTTGGCTGATGGAGATCGTATTATTATGGTTAGTTTCTCTTTCAAGTTATCGGATAAGAAAGCTAAAGAAGACTTTGAAAAAATTAAAAGTATCACGGTTAAGCCAATCATTATTGAGGCACTTGCGGACACCAAGGCTGAGGCACTGAGTTCGGCCAAAGGTATGAAACAATTCAATGAGAGACTGACGGCGCTGATTAATGAAGCATTGCCTGAGCCGAACTTGAAAAGCACTAACGTTTCAGACATTGTTATAGCACCAATGTAATGAATAGAACAAGCTGTAGATCTGTAAGGGGGTGAGAACATGGTGGATGTATTATCACAAAACGAGATTGACGCCCTATTAGCAGCCCTTTCTTCTGGTGAAATGGACGCCGAGGAATTGAAAAAGGAAGAAACTCAGAAGAAAATCAGATCCTATGATTTTAAGCGAGCAGTTCGTTTTTCCAAGGATCACATTCGAAGCCTGACGCGTATTCACGAGAACTTTGCTCGTTTTCTCACCACTTATTTTTCGGCCCAGTTGCGGACGTTCGTTCAGATCAATGTCGTGCAGGTAGAACAGTTGCCTTATGACGAGTTTATTCGTTCTATTCCCAAGATGACGATTTTGAACATTTTCGAAGCAGAGCCATTACAGGGACGAATGGTAATGGAGGTTCACCCCAACGTGGGTTATGCCATGCTGGATCGTCTACTTGGAGGAACAGGCAGTGCTCCGACCAAAATTGCAAGCATGACGGAAATTGAGACGACAATTATGGAACGGATATTCAGCCGAGCCTTTGAAAGTTTGCAGGAAGCTTGGAAGACGGTACTGGATATATCGCCAAGAATGGAAGCGTTGGAGACGAATCCGCAGTTTATGCAGATTGTATCCCCCAATGAGACCATTGCCTTGATCTCACTAAGCACCAAAATTGGTGATACCACGGGCATGATCAATTTGTGTATACCGCATGTCGTTCTTGAGCCTATTATGTCCCGGTTATCAACGCACCAGTGGTTTGTTTCGGAGAAGAAAACGAGAGCTCCGGAAGAATACGAAGCGCTGAAATCACGTGTAAACAAAGCCAAATTACCTGTTGTAGCCGAACTTGGTGAATCCAGAATTTCGATAGCCGAGTTTTTAGGATTATCGGTTGGTGATGTCATCACGCTGAATAAACCGGTGGAAGAGGGGCTTTCCATTAAAGTTGGTGACAGGCTGAAGTATATCGGCAGTCCAGGAACCATTAAGGACCGTGTGGCTGTGCAAATAGATCAAATTGTCACCGAAGGAGTTGAAGAATTTGACGAGTAAGGATTATTTATCCCAGGAAGAGATCGACGCTTTGCTTCGGCAATCGGAATCCATCTCGAGTTCTGAACCCGCTGAGAAAACGGTTGATGATTTTCTAACGGAGCTGGAACAGGATGCCCTGGGCGAGATTGGTAACATCACCTTTGGCAGTGCTGCGACTGCGTTGTCCACACTATTAGGCCTTAAAGTGGATATTACAACACCTAAAGTATCAATTATTAGCCGAACACAGTTCGAAGAGGCTTTTCCTAAACCACATGTTGCTGTTCATGTGAACTATGTGGATGGATTCGAGGGCATTAACTCACTGGTTATCAAAAAGAGAGACGCGCAGATTATCGCTGATCTAATGTTGGGCGGTGAAGGAAATCCGGCCGACGAAGAATTGAACGAAATTCACATTAGTGCGGTACAGGAAGCGATGAACCAAATGATGGGGTCTTCTGCCACATCTATGTCGACCATCTTCAACCGGTTTGTTAATATTTCTCCTCCAGGGATTGATATTCTCAACTTGGAAAGCGGCGAGGGTGTGACCAATCTCCCGCCAGATGAAACACTTATTCAAGTTTCGTTCCGTCTGTTAGTAGGGGATCTGATTGATTCGAATCTGATGCAGCTGCTTCCTGTACATTTTGCGAAAAATATGGTGGATATGTTAATCGGAGGTGCTCAAGAGTCGACCTCCAGTGCTCCTGTAGCTTCAACACCCGAGCCTGCGCCGACACCACCACCTGTTGCGCCTCCTACGCCAGCGCCAACGCCGCAACCAGCTATGGAGCAGCCGCCAGCGGCTCATCAACAGATGCCTCCACATGTTCCACAGCAGCCAGTTCAGGACTATAGTGGATATGGTCAAGCTCCGATGGGGATGCCTCCACAGCAACCATACGGTATGCCACCGCAGCAACCATACAATATGCCACCACAGCCAGCTTACGGCGAACCTCAACACTATGGTGGTGCACCAAATAGGAATGTGAATGTACAGCCTGTTCAATTCGCCAATTTGCAAAATGGGGCTTTTGCTCATGTGGACGAGAACAATTTGAATTTATTGATGGACATTCCCCTTAAAGTCACCGTAGAATTAGGAAGGACCCAGAAGCAAATTAAAGATATATTGGAATTATCACAAGGTTCGATTGTCGAACTGGATAAGTTGGCTGGTGAACCTGTCGATATTTTGGTCAATAACAAACTGATCGCCAAGGGAGAAGTTGTCGTCATTGACGAAAACTTTGGTGTTCGTGTTATAGATATTCTAAGCCAATGGGACCGTATTCAGAAATTACAATAAGCACAATCTAGGGAGGATTTGAACCAACATGGCAAACCGAATTTTAGTCGTAGACGACGCTGCATTTATGAGAATGATGATCCGGGACATTTTGTCCAAAAATGGGTACGAAGTCGTAGGAGAAGCACCAGATGGTGCACAAGCAGTTGAGAAGTTCAAGGAACTTCGTCCGGATCTGATTACAATGGATATTACAATGCCTGAGATGGATGGTATTGCTGCTCTGAAAGAAATTAAAAAAATTGATGCAAATGCAAAAGTAATTATGTGTTCTGCAATGGGCCAACAAGCAATGGTTATTGATGCCATTCAAGCTGGAGCCAAAGATTTTATCGTTAAACCTTTCCAATCTGATCGGGTTATCGAAGCAATCAGCAAAACACTGGGAGCTTAAGAAACATGTTGATGGCTCAGGGGGGTACTCCAGAACCAGCTGGCGCGGGAATCAATTATTATCTACAGCTAGTATGGGTGATTGTTGTCCTGGCCGTCATCCTGGTTCTTATTGTCTACCTGATCCGATTCTTGAACAAACGAAATCAGCAATGGTTTCGAAGCGGAACCATTCGCATTCTGGGCGGAGTCGGACTAGGGCAAAACAAGTCACTGCAAATTTTAGAGATTGGCGGAAACGTTTATTTGATTGGTGTGGGCGAGAATATACAGTTGCTGGATAAGGTTTCGGATTTGGAAGAAGCACAGCGAATCATAGATTCCTTTGAACGGGATGCTGTTTCACAGCAAGGAAGCCTTCCACCCATCATAGCCAAGCTCGCTAAACGTCTTCGTAAAGAAGAGCCGCCTCGGGAAATGGAAATTGAGGACACTGCTTCTTTTCATGAGATGTTTGAGTCCAAACTTCGGCAGATGCCAAACCGTAAAGAGAAGATGGAGAAGCTCCTGGATCAAGACAATACTACAGATCGGTCGAGGGATTCATGAAGAAAAAGATTTGGTTAGCGTGTTGTTTCATAGGACTTATCAGCCTGGCATCCGTTACGGTGGCTTTTGCCGAGCCGATTCCTAATATTGATATACAGATTGGGAACGGTGATGGCAGCACGCCAAGTACTAGTTCATTATCTATTATTCTATTAATTACCGTGCTTAGCATAGCCCCGGCATTGCTGGTACTGATGACCAGTTTTACTCGGATTGTTATTGTGCTTGGGTTTGTCCGAACTTCACTTGGAACCCAGCAGATGCCTCCGAATCAGGTGTTGGTCGGTCTGGCCCTTTTTCTTACACTTTTCATCATGTCTCCTACGTTGTCTTCCATTAATCAGGTTGCATTGCAACCTTACCTTAAAGGAGATTTAACACAAACGGAGGCGCTGGAAAAGGCAGCAGATCCGATTAAGAAATTTATGTTTACTCATACGCGTGAGAAGGATATCTTACTGTTCATGAAATACAATCAGGCGGAACAGCCTAAATCGTATCAGGATATTCCAATTACGGTAATGGTACCGGCATATGCAATCAGTGAGCTCAAAACAGCTTTCCAGATGGGGTTCATGATATTTATTCCTTTCCTGGTGATCGACATCGTTGTGGCGAGTACGCTCATGGCCATGGGTATGATGATGCTTCCCCCGGTCATGATCTCATTACCTTTTAAAATACTGCTCTTTGTTCTGGTAGACGGGTGGTATCTGGTAGTCAAGTCACTGTTGCTGAGTTTTAATACTTGAACCGGAGAGTTAAAGGAGGACGGTCATGACTTCGGAGTTTATTATCGGTCTGGCCGGAAAAGCAGTATACACGTCATTGCTGGCCAGTGCACCTATGCTTATACTAGCTCTGGTTGTAGGACTTATGATTAGTATTTTCCAAGCAACGACTCAGATTCAAGAGCAGACGCTCGCCTTTGTACCTAAAATTGTTGCAGTGCTGCTGGCGGTGCTTTTGTTCGGGCCTTGGATCTTGAATATATTAATCGATTTTACGTTTAACATACTCGACAATTTGTACAGATACATAGGGTAGGCTTTAGCCGATGGAGACATTGCTGCAAAGTTTCCCTGTTGCTCTGCTTATGTTTTGTCGAATAGCCTCATTTTTTGTAACTGCACCGGTCTTTTCAGCTCGAAATGTACCTACATCGTTTAAAATAGGGATATCTGCTTTCGTAACGTTGACAGTATATATGACCTTTGGAATTCATCAAACCGTTCCAACGGACTTGAGTTACATTCTGCTAATAATCAGAGAAATTCTCATCGGTCTACTTTTGGGATTTGTGGCTTATCTTTTGATGACGGCTGTACAGACTGCAGGTGCATTTATTGATATCCAGATTGGTTTCGGTATAGCTAATGTGTATGACCCGATGACAGGTGCATCCGCACCTCTTACAGGTAACTTTAAATATGCTTTTGCTGTACTTCTTTTTTTAACTATGAATGGACATCATTATCTGCTGGATGGCATCGTATACAGTTATCGATGGATCCCGCTATCGAATATATTCTTTTTGAAGATGGCGGACGGCAGCATTGCGGAATTTCTAGTACGTACGTTAGGAGAATCCTTCATGCTTGCTTTTCAGATGGCCGCTCCCATTGTGGTTGCTCTGTTTCTGACGGATGTAGGGTTAGGCTTTTTAGCCAAAACGGCTCCACAGTTTAATGTATTTGCTGTAGGTATGCCGCTCAAGGTACTCGTTGGAATTGCTATTTTGCTCCTGCTGGTTCCCAGCTTCGCCTTTGTGTTTGGTCAATTGTTCGAGGTCATGTTCCGAACAATGGAAAAACTGCTTGGGACAATCGGACAAAGGCCGGGATGAGTGAAACGGAGGACAGGATTCAGATGAAACTTCAACTTGACCTCCAGTTATTTTCTGGGGAGAAAACAGAGAAAGCCACCCCTAAAAAGCGGCAGGATACACGGAAAAAGGGCCAAGTCGTCAAAAGCATGGAATTATCCGGTGCCTCGATTCTCCTGTTTACATTTCTGACCATGATGATGTTTAGCTCGTTCTATAAAGAGCGCATGGTAAAGCTGTTTACGGATATTTTTATTAATCGACTCAGCATGAATGTTACCGAAGAAAATGTGATGGCACTAATGATGCGTTACGGGATTGAAGTGATGTTGTTGCTCGCTCCCGTGTTGCTTGGCGCAGCTCTGATTGCGTTAATCGTTAACTACATGCAAGTGGGTTTTCTTCTTATAGGTGAGGGCTTAAAGCCGAAGCTCGAGAAATTAAATCCAATCAAAGGTTTTAAAAATATTTTTTCACTTCGTTCATTAGTGGAATTTGCAAAATCCATATTGAAAATGTCTATTATCGGCTACCTTGTATACAGCACGATTATTAGTTACCAGTCTGATATTGCTTCATTATCACACTTTTCAATGGATGCGATTTTACAGTTCGCCGCTTCAATTACTTTGAATCTTGGTGTCAAAATTGCAGTTGCACTCTTAGTACTTGCCGTATTCGACTACATGTACCAGAAGTACGATTATGAAAAGAATATACGCATGTCGAAGCAAGATATCAAGGATGAGTATAAGAAAATGGAAGGCGATCCGCTGATTAAGGGCAAAATTCGGGAGCGTCAGCGTCGTATGGCTATGCAGCGTATGATGCAGGAAGTACCGAATGCAGATGTAATCATCACGAACCCGACACACTTTGCAGTAGCATTGAAGTATGAGGGGTCTGAGATGGAGGCTCCGCAAATTATTGCTAAAGGGCAGGATTATGTCGCTCTGCGCATTAAAGAAATTGCCAAAGAACACGGTGTGATTACGATGGAAAACAAACCACTGGCACGGGCATTGTTCCAGAGAGCTGAGATTGGTGACGCTATACCGGCCGATTTGTTTCAAGCTGTAGCCGAAGTGCTGGCTTATGTATATAAACTTAAGGGCAGAACGAAATAACAGGGATCGGAGGCCGTACATTCATTGAAAACAAAAGATTTAGCTATCCTTGCGGGTATTATCGGCATTGTGTTGATGATGATTCTCCCGATCCCCATCTGGCTGCTCGATATGTTGCTCGTTATCAACATCTCTATTGCTTTGATGATCTTGCTTGTTGCCATGAACAGCAAAGAAGCATTACAGTTTTCCATATTTCCGGCGTTGTTGCTCATTACTACGTTGTTCCGGCTGGCACTTAACATCTCAACTACCAAGCTGATTCTGGGTAAAGGCGATGCAGGAGCGGTTGTTGCAACATTCGGTAGCTGGATTGCCGGAGGCGAAATCGCAATAGGTTTCATCGTGTTTTTGATCCTGGTTGTGGTACAGTTCATCGTAATTACCAAAGGATCCGAGCGCGTAGCTGAAGTAGCGGCAAGGTTTACTCTCGATGCAATGCCTGGTAAACAAATGAGTATCGATGCGGACTTGAATGCTGGTTTGATCAACGAACAGCAGGCGCGTGAGCGTCGTTCCAAAATTGAACGTGAAGCCGACTTTTATGGAGCGATGGATGGTGCCAGCAAATTCGTAAAAGGAGATGCCATTGCAAGTATTATCATTCTCCTGATCAACCTGATCGGTGGATTTATTATCGGTATGACGGTACACGGTCTCGACTTTGCAACATCACTCTCCACATACTCGGTATTGACCATCGGAGACGGATTGGTTAGTCAGATTCCCGCGCTGCTTATTTCAACTGCAGCAGGTCTGATCGTAACCAGAGCTTCATCGGAAGGAAACTTGGCTGAAGATATTACCGGCCAGTTGTTTACATATCCGATACTCATCTATATCGTAGCTTTTGTTATTGCGATGCTGGGATTCTTTACGCCAATTCATGTGATTACGACGCTCCCTCTGGCAGGTATGCTGGCTTTTGCCGCCTGGCGAATGCAGAATAATCTGAACTTGAAACAAGAGGCGGAAGAGCAATTGGAAGAAGAACAGCAGATTGAAGAGGTCAGAAGTCCCGAAAGTGTTATTAATTTACTTCAGGTGGATCCGATCGAATTTGAGTTTGGTTACGGCTTGATTCCACTGGCTGACAATCAACAAGGTGGAGACTTGCTTGATCGGATTATTATGATTCGAAGACAATGTGCGCTTGAGTTGGGTTTGGTGGTACCAGTCATCCGTATTCGTGACAATATTCAACTAAGGCCCAATGAGTATGTAATTAAAATTAAGGGTAATGCGGTTGGTGGCGGAGAACTGCTTCTGAACCATTATCTTGCGATGAGTCCTGGATATGATGAAGAGTCTGTAACAGGAATCGAAACAACAGAGCCGGCTTTCGGTCTGCCTGCGTTATGGATTGATGAAGTGACTAAAGATCGGGCAGAACTCGCTGGATATACGGTAGTCGATCCGCCTTCTGTCGTTGCGACTCATCTGACAGAACTCATCAAAAAACATGCACATGAACTGCTTGGAAGACAAGAGACGAAGGCGCTTGTGGACAACCTGAGAGAGAATTATGCTGCACTGGTGGATGAACTGATTCCTTCCGTCCTATCCATTGGTGATGTACAAAAGGTACTAGCCAAGTTGCTGCGTGAGAAAGTATCGATTCGAGACATGGTTACCATCTTTGAAACGCTTGCAGACTATGGAACTTATACGAAGGATCCAGATGTGTTAACGGAGTACGTTAGACAATCGTTATCTCGTCAGATTACACAACAATTCTCGCAAAAAGGTGAAACCCTTCAAGTGATTACGGTTGGACCAGGTCTTGAGAAGAAAATTGCTGAAAGTGTGCAACAATCAGAGCAAGGCAGCTATCTTGCGCTGGATCCAGTCTCTACTCAAAGTGTGTATCAAAAACTGAGTGAACAAGTAAATCGTTTGATTCAATCGGGTCAACAGCCCATCGTGTTAACTTCTCCAACCATTCGAATGTATCTGCGTCAGGTGATTGAACGAACGATGCAGGATATTCCGGTGCTTTCCTATAGCGAGTTGGAGCCGAATGTTGAAATTCAAAGTATCGGGGTGGTGAACTTATGAGAGTAAAACAATACGTTGTTGAGACCATGCCCGAAGCTATGCTTCAAATTCGCAAAGACCTGGGAAGTGACGCCGTCATTCTGTCCACCAAAGAAATTAAGGTGGGCGGAGTGCTCGGGATGTTCCGCAAAAAACGTATCGAAGTGGTTGCAGCAGTAGATAAAGAACAGTCCAATCAAGCGAATGGTTCTTCTGTTAAGAAAGCGCAAAATTCATTTACGCCTGTGCCTCGTTCGTTTGTACCTGAAGCTTATGCTCAAACCGCTCGTTCGTTTGTAGCTGGTTCCGATGACAGAGGAACTGTAGCGACGGAGGACCAAAAAGGGCAGGAGAAACCGGCGGCTGTTCAATCTGTATCCAAATCGAGTGGTATAGATGAAAAAATGGATTACGGCTCAGATTTTCTGAGCAGTGAGCATAAACCGCGACCGCAAGGGGCGGATTTTTCGGGTTTAACGCCTAGTGTTCAAGATCGTGGTTTGGACCAGCAACAGGACAAGCTGTTGAACGAGTTACAAGACTTGAAGCAGATGATGACCAAGCTTTCCAAGCAAGGTACCGTTGCGACAACAATCCCTGAAGAATTAATGAAAAGCCAAGAGCGGCTTACGGATCAAGAAATTTGGCCGGAAGTATGGGAATCATGGTTTGAACCTATTGAGCAGGGGTTAGCCGAGGGTAAATTGCAAGAATCGGATGTCGAAGAGGCACTTCGGTTGGAGGTAGCGACTTTTCTGAAAGATCGCATTCAAGAGGGCATTATGCCTAGCACTCGGATTGTATACGTGGCTGGACCTACAGGAGTCGGAAAAACAACGACGATTGCCAAGCTGGCTGCGGAGCAGATGTTTAAAAAACAACGTAAAGTTGGCTTTATTACTTCAGATACGTACCGTATCTCTGCAGTTGAACAGCTAAGAACGTATGCATCGATTCTGAACGTGCCGCTTGAAGTTGTGCAGTCGCCAGGTGATACGCAACGTGCCATCTCACGGCTGGAAAACTGTGATCTGATCTTTATGGATACGGCAGGCAGAAACTATAGAAATGAATTGCTTGTCTCCGAACTGCAGAGTCTACTTGCGCCTGTTGAGAACAGTGAAACCTTTCTCGTGATGAGTATGACTGCTAAAAGCATGGATATGGTACAGATTACGGAGCATTTCAGTAAATATGGATTGGATAAAGTGATCTTTACCAAAATGGATGAAACTGGAACGTGCGGCCCGCTGTTTAATCTTCTTCATCGTTTCCCGCTCAAACTGGCGTATGTGGCAAACGGTCAGAATGTTCCAGATGATCTGCTGAAGCCTGATGTGGAATGGTTGTCCAGGGCTTTATTGGGAGAAGAAATACGATGACGGATCAGGCAGCATCACTCCGAAGTTTGGTCTCTGCGCCACTCGAGAACGATGAAAGCAAAGTGAGTAACCGTTCCTCCAAAATTATTACGGTAGCTAGTGGTAAAGGTGGGGTGGGTAAGTCCAATTTCACACTAAACTTTGCACTAACTCTTCATTCTATGGGTAAAAAGGTACTGGTGTTTGATGCAGATATCGGTATGGCAAATATCGATGTTTTAATGGGAACTTCTTCTTCCTATAATCTGTATCATCTTTTATACCGACATAAAACTATAAGGGAAATCATACAACTTGGTGCTGATGGCCTGCCATATATTGCAGGGGGGTCGGGAATGAAGGAATTATTCTCTTTGTCTGATCGTGATCTGGAGTTTTTTGCCAGTGAAGTGGAGGACATTGCGCAAGAGATGGATTACGTCATTTTCGATACCGGGGCGGGCCTTTCCAGGGAAAATATGAGATTCATCGGTGCTGCTGATGAATGCCTGATTGTAACTACTCCTGAACCGACTTCAATAACGGATGCTTATGCCTTAGTTAAAGTCATGCACGGCCAGGAGCATGCAACTCCTTTTCGAATGATCGTAAACCGGGTTGAAGATGAAAGGGAGGCGGAGCGTGTAGCAGATAAAATCGCTGGAGTGGCGAGGAGGTTTTTGCAAACAGATATCCCGCTCTTAGGGTATATTTCGGAGGATGCTCAGGTTGTGACAGCGGTGAAGAAACAGATGCCTTATCGATTAGCCTATCCTCATTGCAAAGCTTCTAAAGATATACAAAAACTTGCCCTTCGATATCTGGCTGTACCTGCAGCTCCGGAATCCGGAACCTTGTCAGGAATCAGGGGATTTATGAAAAAGTGGCTTAAACGAACAACATGATTTCTGAATAAAGGAAACAGAGGTGACACAATATGGCGGTCTATCAGGTATTGGTTGTCGATGATTCCGCTTTTATGCGCAAAATTGTGACGGATTTAATTGAAGCGGACTCAGAGTTTAAGGTTACGGCCACTGCGTCAAACGGCAAAGAAGCCATCCAAAAAGCATTAGAGTTGAAACCTGATATCATCACGATGGATGTCGAAATGCCGGAAATGAATGGACTGGATGCGCTAAAATCAATCATGGAGGACTCCTTCATTCCTGTGATTATGCTCTCTGGTATTAATGAACAAGGTATGAAAGAGACCATTATGGCTCTTGAAGCTGGCGCATTTGACTTTATTCGTAAGCCTTCTGTTGTGCATGATCAGGATATTGCTCAGGTTGGCAAAGCCTTGGTTGAACGAATGCGTGCTGCCATGCATGAAGTGAAGCGAAAAGCTGAGCGTAAAGAATCGATCAAAAAAATGGAGGCTTCCCGCAGTACTATGATTCCTCCAGTACAACCGGTGAAGAAGGATGAGGCAACGAGGGAGATGGTTGAACCGCTTCAAAAAACAGCTCCGCCCATACTTCCAAAAAGCGAGCGTTCATTTGAAAAGCGTACTGAAGTCTCTCAAGCTAAAAAGCAGCCAAGTGTCCCGCCTTCTCCTCCGAAATCGGAGCGTACGATCACGAAAAAGGATGGCTTAGGTAAGCCTGATCAATCTGCTCGGACGAAAACGGATATAGCAAGCAAGCTGCCTGTGAGCCCACTGCAAGCCCGTAAAGAGGTCAGATCGCCAGAGGTGCCACGGCTCCCTTCGAAGCAGCCAGTAGCCAGTTCTGCACCTGTTCCTGCGAAGGAGCCAGTTAAACTTAATACGGCGTATAAAGCTTCAGCGGGATCGGAAGGATCGTTCAACAAACTTGTTGCGATCGGCTCTTCAACCGGTGGACCAAGAGCTTTGAAGACTTTACTTGAACAGTTGCCAGCAGATTTGCCAGCCCCAGTTATTATTGTGCAGCACATGCCGCCTAATTTCACCCGTTCACTTGCACAACGGTTGAATACATTTAGTCCGCTCCATGTAGTCGAGGCAGAAGACGGTATGGTGCTTAAAAAGGGAACGGCTTATATTGCGCCTGGTGGTTTCCATTTGAGAGTTCACAAGGCAGCAGATGGAAGATTTATCTTGAAGCTGAGTGAGGATCAACAAGTGAATGGGCACAGACCTTCAGTGGATACGATGTTTGAGTCGCTTCTGCCGTTTACATCTTTACAACGACATCTTGTTCTCCTGACAGGTATGGGAAGTGACGGGGCGCGTATGATGAAAAAATTATACGAGACTGGAGTCACATCAACTTTTGCCGAAAATGAAGAAACTTGTGTTGTCTATGGTATGCCGCGTTCAGCTGTAGAGCTGCAATGCGTGCGTCATCTTCTGCCCTTACAGGAGATTGCGCCAAGACTTGTTCAAGCAGTGAAATAACGGAGTGTAACTTACGGAGGAGGTGCCTCACAATGGACATGAACCAATATTTATCCATGTTTATTGATGAGTCTAATGATCATCTACAATCTCTTAACGAAAACATGCTACAACTAGAAGCGAATCCGGAAGATCTGGGTATAGTGCAGGTCATCTTCCGCTCAGCTCATACTCTCAAAGGTATGGCGGCAACCATGGGATTCGAGGATTTGGCTTCACTGACACATAAAATGGAAAATGTACTAGATATGGTTCGTAATGAAAAGTTGAAAATGCAGGATTACATTTTTGACACCATGTTCAAGAGTTTGGATGCTTTGGAGACTATGGTTCAGGATATTACCGGAGGCGGTGAAGGTAAAGCGGATGTCTCCTCCATTGTTGCTTCGCTTCAGGCTATTGAAAGTGGCGAATGGACAGGAGGCAGTGCTCCTGCTGCAAAAGCAGACAAGCAAACGAACTCCTCGATCTCCAATGCTGTAGAACTGGACGAATTCCAATATTCAGTTCTTGATCAGTCGATCGCAGAAGGCCACCGTGTATTCTATATTGATGTCATTGTGAGTGAGCATAGTCAGTTAAAAGGTGTTCGGGCATACATGGTATTTGACATGCTTGAGCGTTCAGGTGAGGTCGTTAAGGCTTATCCTTCTGTTCAGGATATCGAGCAAGAGAAGTTTGAGCGCAGTTTCTCGTTGTATTACATAACGACTAAAGAGGCGCAAGAACTGGAAAAGGGCATTATGAGCATCTCGGAGATCGAGAGTGCCAAATTGATTCAGCTGGATCAAGAAACGTTGCAGCAGATGACGAATCAGGTGGCTGCCGCAGTTGCGGTAGAAGAAGCACCAGCCCCTGTGATTAGTAAGGAAGCGCCTGCTTTAGATTCGAAGCCTCAAGAAGAAGGTAAAGCAGCTTCCACGAAGGCAGCAACGCCGAAACAGGCAGCTGCACCTTCACGCACAATTCGCGTGGACATTGAGCGTCTTGATGTACTGATGAACTTGTTTAGTGAACTATTGATCGACCGTTCACGCCTTGAACAATTAGCTAGTGAGACAGGCAATAACGATCTGTCGGATACTGTAGCCCACTTGAGCCGCGTGAGTACGGACTTGCAGAACATCGTACTGAAATTGCGGATGGTTCCTGTAGATACAGTCTTTAACCGCTTCCCACGAATGATTCGTGACTTGGCTAAAACATTGGATAAAAAGATCGATCTCGTCATTACAGGTGCTGAAACAGAACTGGACAGAACGGTTATTGATGAAATCGGAGATCCGCTTGTGCATCTGTTGCGTAATGCGGTTGACCATGGGGTTGAATCCATCTCGGAGCGTGTTGCAGCTGGAAAACCGGAATTGGGTACAGTTAATCTGCGAGCTTTCCACAGTGGCAACCACGTGTTTATTGAGATCGAAGACGATGGTAAAGGGATTTATCGTGACAAACTCCTGCAAACAGCGATCAAACGAGGCGTTGTGACGGAGGAACAAGGTGCGAAAATGAGCGATGATGAAGTTAATCAATTGTTGTTCGCTCCTGGATTCAGTACAGCTGATAAGATCTCGGATATATCTGGCCGCGGAGTAGGTCTAGACGTTGTAAAATCTAAAATCACTTCGCTTGGCGGTAATGTAACCATTACATCAACTCCAGGCAAAGGTACGAACTTCTCCGTACAGCTTCCATTGACTCTGTCTATCATTGCTGCAATGCTTGTACGACTTGGTTCAGAGAAGTATGCAGTTCCATTGTCTTCGATCGTAGAGACCGCGATTGTACAGCGTGAGCAAGTTCGTAATATCCATGGCAATAAAATGATTACGTTCCGTGAGTCTTTGATTCCGTATCTGTCATTAAGCGAAGTTTTCGGAGTGCCGGATTTCAACGATGCGGATGAGAAAGAAACCGAGATTGTTGTGATTCGAAAAGGAGAGCGTCTGGCAGCTGTCGCTGTTGAAGAATTCATTGGTCAGAGTGAGATTGTTCTGAAGTCTATGGGCACGTATCTTCCTACGATTGAAGGAATCTCCGGTGCGACGATACTTGGAGATGGACAAGTGGCTCTGATTCTTGATCCAAACGCATTTATTAAATAAGCATGATGATGGAGTTTTAAATCGAATAGGGAGGTTTTTTTACATGGAAGAAGAGTTGAAAGTCATCGTCTTTAAATTGGGAACCGAAGAGTATGGTATTGAGGTAGACAAGGTTCAGACTATTGAGCGCATGATGCCCATTACCCGCGTTCCCAAAACACTTTCCTTTGTAAAAGGAGTGATCAACCTGCGTGGTGTTGTTATTCCGGTTATTGATCTCCGCGGACGCTTCTCCCTTGCGGAAACGGAGTATACAGATCAAACACGGATCGTCATTGTTGGTGTTGACGATATGCAGGTTGGTTTTATCGTTGACTCGGCCAATGATGTTATCGACATTAAAAGCAGTTCGATCGATACTCCGCCAGAAGTGGTTGGCGGCGTGAAAGCAAGATATCTTCGTGGTGTTGCGAAATTGGAAGATGGCCGCTTGTTGATCATGCTCAACCTAAACGAAGTATTAAATAAAAGCGAGATTGTGCAGCTGGAAAGTGTTGAGGGCTAGCACGTGGAGATGTTTAACCGATTTGAGGGTTTCCAAATGGATGTGCTCAAAGAGGTCGGTAATATTGGAGCAGGCAACGCCGCTACGGCGTTGTCTCAACTCCTTAACAGGCCGATTGATATGGGCGTACCCACCGTTCAGATGCTTCCATTTGAGGAGGTTGCTGAGAAGGTGGGTGGGGATGAGCGCATTGTAGTCACAATATTTCTTCGTGTAGAAGGTGAAGCGCCTGGCAATCTCTTCTTTATGATGACACCAGAGGCTGCTAAATTGTTATTGAACCGTCTTGCTGGCTTTGAGCTAAAAGAAGGCTTGGCGTTCACTGATATGGAACATTCAGCGCTATCAGAGATTGGAAACATTCTCGCTGGATCTTACCTGTCTTCTCTGGCGGATTTCACAAAGTTATCGATGTATCCAACGGTTCCGGGGCTGGCGATTGACATGGCAGGAGCAATCCTTAGTTATGGGCTATTGCAATTTGGAGAGATGGGCGATGCGGCATTATTGATTGACACTTCTTTCTTTGAAGGTGAAGATCAAGTAGAGGGACAGTTTTTCCTCATTCCTGATCCATCGTCATTTGCCAAGATTTTCGAATCGCTAGGGGTGCCACTGGACCATGATTGAGGACAAGAGCATCGTTAAAGTCGGTATGGCGGATCTGAATATCGCTCAACTTCCTGGCGTAATCCGTACAACTGGCTTAGGGTCATGTGTGGGGCTAACGATGTATGACCCACATTTAAAACTCGCTGGAATGGCACATGTCATGCTTCCGAGTTCAGAGATTGCCCGGGAGGGTAATCTGAACACGGCTAAATACGCGGATACAGCATTGCCAGAATTGCTTGAGAAGATGCTGAAGATGGGCGCGTCTCAATCCCGAATTGTATCTAAGATGGCCGGAGGTTCGCAGATGTTTGCTTTCTCGGGTGCAGGGGATACAATGCGAATCGGACCACGAAATGCAGATTCCTGTCGGGAAATGTTGGAACAGCTCAAAATTCCACTTTTGGGCGAAGATACAGGAGGAAATTACGGTCGAACTATCGAAATGAATTGTGAGACAGGACTTTTAACTATTCGTAGCGTACAAATGGGTGTAAAGGAATTATAATACATGATAGGAAACTACCGCATTAATCTTGGAGCAGGCATAGTCGGATTCGTTCTGACTTTTTTTGTAGCATTCAGCAGCAATGTGTTGATGACCAGTTTAATACGCGGATTAATTGGATTCGTAGCCTGGTATGTTCTTGCATATGGTCTGCGTTGGGGATTGGGAATATTGTTTAACCCTCGTGTAGAAAATGGATCTGGGTATGATTCAGAGGGGACTCAAGATCTAAGAGGTTCACAGGTGGACATCAAACTCGAAGACGATGGACAAGAGCTGAATGACTTGCTCAAGAACGGACAGAGCGACTCCGCCGGGGCTGATTATCCGCCATCTGAGACGAAAGCTCCAACGGGATTTGCCCCTTTGGATCCGCCTAAACTTGTCCGGACCAAAGACCCGGAGGAGTTGGCGCAGGCCGTTCGTCACCTGACAGACAAATAAGGAGGGTGAAGGCGATTGAACGAGCGTAAAGCTTCACATTTGAACCATTCAGATCTGTGGGAAAAGTGGAAAGAATACGGAGATCTTGAAGCAAAAAAAATGTTGATCGAAAAATATCTTCATATTGTTAACTATGTGTCTGGCCGTCTGGCCGTCGGTTTACCCAAAAATGTTCCGAAAGATGACTTGGAAAGCAATGGGGTAATGGGTCTCATTGATGCATTGGAAAAATTCGATTATGAACGAGGCTTGCAATTCGAGACATACGCTTCATGGAGGGTTCGCGGAGCCATACTCGACGGATTACGTCAAGGAGATTGGGTTCCCAGGTCTGTACGTGAGAAAGCGAAACGGATTGAAGATGCCTACCAGCAACTGGAGCAGACCTATTTGCGTTCTGTCAGTGATGAAGAAATGAGTCAGTATTTGGACGTGTCAACCAAGGATTTTCAACATATGCTTCAGGAGGTGGCAGTGATGTCGCTCTGCTCGCTGGAAGATCCGATTCGGGAAGAAGAGTCAGAGACACGTCTATCTTTAATGGTAGATGAAAAAGCCAAAAATCCGGATTACAAAGTCAATGAGTTTTATTTAAAAGAAGCGTTGGTGCAAGGGCTTGAGAAGCTGACAGTGAAAGAACGAACGGTGGTCTCCCTTTTATATTATGAAGACCTTTCTCTAAGTGAAATTGCAGAGGTTATGTCTCTTTCACCGTCTCGTATCTCCCAATTACATTCCAAAGCCATATTGCGGCTTCGCGGCACACTGGATAAACAAAAAGATCTACTGATGCGTAAAGACTAGAGAGCAGAAGTGAACCACATGTATAGGGAGTGGACAGGCTACAAAGGAGGAAGATCTGCGTTGACACAACGGACTGCTATGGAAAAATCACTAAACGTTGTTTTATCCGATGATAAATGTATCGCTTATCTTGAATATTACAACGAAGAAGAGGGCTTTTCCTGTACCGCGGAAGAGCTTGAACAATTTGTGGAGAGCAAGGGCGTTAAACATGGTCTATTGCGAGAAGCATTATTAGTTTTTGTGAATAACCCGTCTGCCTACCTGAAAGATAAATGCAAGATAGCCGAAGGCGTTTCTCCTGTACAAGGGATCGATGGATATATTCAAGTCTTGATTGGTAAAGAAGATGACAACGAGCAACGACCGCTCGAAGCAGAAGATGGAAAAGTGGATTACAAAGAGCTGATCCGGTTAGACAATGTGCGTAGTGGTCAGATCATTGCAAAGCGTATCGATCCTGTAGATGGCATACCAGGCAAAGCAGTGACTGGTGAAGAGATTCCTTTTCGTTCCGGAAAAGAAGCTCGATTCAAGGTTGGAAAAAACGTTGTTGTCAGTCCTGACGGCTCTGCGATGTATGCTGCAATTGACGGCTTGGTGAGTAGAACAGATGGAAACAAACTTAACGTATTTCCAGTGTATGAAGTCAATGGTGATGTCGACTATAAGCATGGAAATATTGACTTTGTAGGTAACGTCGTGATCCGAGGCAATGTGCTTACTGGCTTTAAAGTAAAAGCGGCAGGTGACATTCGTGTCGTCGGAGGTGTCGAAGGAGCAGAACTGGAGGCAGGCGGCTCTATCGAAATTACCGGTGGGATCATCGGTTACAACAAAGGTTTAATTCATGCCGGGCATCATGTGAAATGCACATTCATTCAAGAAGGCAATGTTGATGCAGGTGAAGATGTACTTGTGTCCCAAAGCATTATGCACTCCAACATCCGTGCGGGTCACGCTGTAATCTGTGCAGGAACAAAAGGGCTTATCGTTGGCGGCTCGACACAGGCCGGAGAGCATGTATCTGCGCGTGTTGTAGGTAACACAATGTCTACAGTCACCTCGATTGAGGTTGGTGTGTTACCCAGACTCCGAAACGAAATGAATGAATTGCGTAAGGAAATGAGAGAACAGATGGATTCCTTGGACAAAACCAAGAAAGCATTGACTCTTCTGGATCAACTGGCAGCAACAGGACAACTAACGCCAGACAAGATGGCGATGAGAATCAAATTAAACTCAACTCAGAAATCAGCTCTTCATCAGACTGAAGAAATGAAAATGCGTATCTTGGAAATTGAAAAGGTACTTGAAGATACAAGTAGAGCTCATGTTGATATTTTGAAGATGATCTACGGGGGCTCTAAAATAGTTATCGGCAGATACACGAAATTTATTAAAGATCCCGTTAGCCGAATGTCATTTTATTATCAGGACGGAGATATTACCATGGTGCCGTACGTTTAAAACTAGCAACAGCCTTTTGAGGAAATCCATTCGAAACCGTGAGGTGAGCGTATGAGTTTCAAAGCAGTGGAGTTGCAGATTGCGGTGCCGCGAACAAGTGAAGCGGGACGGTATCAAAGTGAAGCCCAGCAGAGACCGGTTACCGACCAGAATCTGCTCGCTGAACAGACGAGTAAAGAAGCCAATGAAGCACGGCAGCGCAGTGAAGCCCTGGCTGAGACGTCGCATACTTCGGTACGAGATGGTCATGCTGACGGGGGAGACCAGCATAGTGGTACTAATGGACGGGAGACGATGGATGAGCAGGAGCACTTCAAACCTGCTGAGCATCCCTACAAAGGTAAACATATTGATCTGTCTATGTAAAAGACTACAAACATGCTGGAAGCTTGCGCCCGAGGTTGGTCGTAACAAAAGGAGAGAAGCAATTTGTCACCATGGATCATTATTGTCATATTAGGAGCTTGCGCAATTGCTTATGCACTCATTATGCCTCGAAAAGACAAAGTACAGCAACCATCGCATCAGTTGGTGCAGGAGATGGAGTCAACGCTCGAACATTACATGACAGAGATTGAACAAGATAACGATGCTCTTATTCAACGTGTGGCTGAACTTAAAGGGGAGGCCACTGCAGCAGATCAGCGGATGCACTCACAGCTTCAGCAATTGCAACAACGGCTTGACCAGCTGGAGCAACAAAAGGGTAAGACCACTGAACTCAACCCTGCAGAGATCATCATGAGCCAGAGATCAGAGGGTTTACAAGCACAAAGCCTCATGGACAGTGTTATGGCTGAAACGAATCAACAAATGGCATCAGCATCAGAGCTGCAAGGTAACCCAGAGCAAGAAGAAGATCCGAAGCGTGAATCGATTAAAGATCGTTACACAGAGCTTTTTAGGCTATATGATGAAGGAAAGTCTATGGATGCTATTTCTAGACAAACAGGCATACAGCTTGGTGAGGTGCAATTGATACTGCAGCTTGCAGAGCGGGAGGAGAGCTGACCATGGACAAGCGATCTTTGTGGATTGGTATAGGAAGCGGCATGATTACTGGAGCAATCCTGCTTCAACTAGCCACGGTAGGGCAAAAGGCCCTGTCTGACAGTAATCTGGAACCTGTACAACCTGACAATTGGACGAAAGAACAACTGGAAACAGCTGCAAAGAGTCTGGATATGAAACTGGTGGGTACCCAAGACGAGTTATACACGGAAGCCGAGTGGGTGTTAAAGAAAAAGCAGGAAAGCAGCCAGATGCAAGGGAAGTCGGCTGAAAAACCAGAGCAAACTACCTCTGCTGCACAACCGACAGAACCAAAGCAACCACAGGAGCCAGAGTCCAGTAATGTAAAAACTCAAGCACAGACAAATCAGCCAAAGACCAATGCACCTGTGACGCCAACTAAACCTAATGGACCCGCTGTAACGTTTAAGGTGCGTTCTGGAAATAGTTTGGTTATGGTTGCCGAAAACTTGAAAGAAGCTGGTATTGTGGACGATGCACAAGCTTTTATCAAGGCAGGGAAGTCTCAGGGTATTAATAAAAAAATTCAAGTAGGTACGTATTCTCTTGAAAAGGGTGAGAGTTTTAAGTCGATTATCGCCAAAATTACCAAAGAACCGTCAAGCTGAGCGCACATGCTCGGACTAGACGGTTCTTTTTGATGATCGGTGGATTATTTCTAATATAATGAAGCTATAAAATTTAGATTCAGATATTGTTGCAACAGAATGACACTTGTGATATATTAGATAACGGTGTTAAAACACACGCTGTGCTAATTTTGTTGAGGGTGCTTTCCTGATGGAGAGTCTTAGCGAAAAATGATGCTGGCGGAGGACACAATAAAAAACCATATTAGGAGGTGTGTGAAGATGGCAGTAATCTCCATGAAGCAGCTTCTCGAAGCTGGGGTACACTTCGGTCACCAGACTCGTCGTTGGAACCCAAAAATGGATCGTTATATCTTCACTGAAAGAAACGGAATTTACATCATCGATTTGCAAAAAACGGTGAAAAAAGTCGAAGAGGCTTACAACTTCGTTAAAGGAATCGCAGGCGAGAATGGTACTATTCTTTTCGTAGGTACTAAGAAACAAGCTCAAGATTCTGTTAAAGAAGAAGCTGAACGCGCTGGTCAATTCTACATTAACCAACGTTGGCTCGGCGGTACCCTGACTAACTTCTCTACTATTCAAAAACGTATTGATCGTTTGAAACAGTTGGAAGCTTGGGAAGAAGACGGTACTTTCGCTGTTCTGCCTAAAAAAGAAGTTATCTTGCTTCGCAAAGAAAAAGATCGTCTCGAGAAATTCTTGGGCGGTATTAAAAATATGAAAGGCCTGCCTAGCGCCCTGTTCATCATCGATCCACGCAAAGAGCGTATCGCTGTTGCTGAAGCTCGCAAATTGGGCATCCCAATTGTTGGTATCGTTGATACTAACTGCGATCCAGACGAGATCGATTATGTTATCCCAGGTAATGACGACGCGATTCGCGCTGTTAAATTGCTGACAGGTAAAATGGCTGATGCCGTTATCGAAGCTAACCAAGGCGAAGAAACTTCCGCTTAATAGTTTTCGAACATAACATTCATGAATTAAATGAAAAGGGTGGTTGGTAGGTGGATAACCTCTCACTGCCCTTTTTTTAGAGTGTACGTGTACGTACAATACTTAATCTGGAGGGAATTTATAATGGCAGTTAATGCGAGCGCAGTAAAAGAACTTCGCGAAAAAACGGGCGCAGGTATGCTCGATTGCAAAAAAGCACTGGAAGAAGCAAACGGTGATATCACGAAAGCGGCTGAGTTGTTGCGTGAGAAAGGTCTTTCCGCAGCAGCAAGCAAAGCAGGACGTGCAGCTACTGAAGGTGTAGTAGAATCTTACATCCACGCTGGCGGACGTATCGGTGTATTGGTTGAAGTTAACTGCGAAACAGACTTTGTGGGTAAAACAGACCAATTCAAAGATTTCGTTAAAGATGTAGCTATGCAAATCGCGGCTGCTAACCCTAAATTCGTTACACGCGAAGAAGTTCCTACAGATGAGCTGGAAAAAGAGAAAGAAATTTTGAAAGCTCAAGCACTTAACGAAGGTAAACCAGAAAAAATCGTTGAGAAAATGGTTGAAGGCCGTATCGGTAAATACTACGAAGAATACTGCCTGATGGAGCAAACTTTCGTTAAAGATCCAGACAAAACAATCGCTCAATTGCTGAATGAAAAAATCAGCCAAATTGGTGAGAACATCTCTATCCGTCGTTTCGTTCGTTATGAACTGGGTGAAGGTTTAGAGAAAAAAGTGGATAACTTCGTAGAAGAAGTTATGTCCCAAGTGAACAAATAAGAGGTTTATCAAGCCGACAAAACAGGAATGATTTTCGAAGATATAAGAATGATGAAACTTCGAAGCGTAAACTCCCTTATATCTCTGGAAAACAGTGACTGAACGGTTAATCGTTTTTCCTAAAAGAACGGAACACTTCTGTGTTCCTTTCTTTTTAAGCAGGAGTCCATGCGCGAGAAGTTTTGTTGGTTGGGCACTGGAAGGTGTTCAATTCAAAGTGGAGGGTGAACAATTGGAACAGCCAGTATTTAAACGTGTTGTCTTAAAGGTGAGCGGAGAGTCTCTTTCCGGTCAAAACGGCTATGGCATTGATGCAGCAACGATTTCATCCATTGCTCAGCAGGTAAAAGATGTAGTTGCCCTTGGCGTGCAGGTTGCGATTGTATGCGGCGGAGGAAACATCTGGCGGGGTATTGCTGGCAGTGAAAACGGGATTGATCGTGCAACTGCGGACTATATGGGGATGCTCGCGACGGTGATGAACTCTCTGGCGTTGCAAGACGCACTTGAACAGATTGAAGTGCCAACTCGTGTGCAGACATCAATTGCTATGCAGCAGATTGCTGAGCCGTACATTCGTCGTAAAGCCATTCGTCATCTGGAGAAAGGCCGTGTCGTTATTTTTGCAGCAGGTACAGGTAATCCGTTCTTCTCCACGGATACAACAGCAGCACTGCGCGCAGCAGAGATTGAGGCAGAAGTGATCTTGATGGCCAAAAATAAAGTGGATGGTGTCTATTCGGCAGACCCATTCAAAGACAGCACAGCTGAGAAGTTTGAACAGTTGACGTACCTGGATGTGCTTAACAAAAACCTTGGCGTAATGGATTCAACGGCATCTTCGCTTTGCATGGATAACAACATTCCGTTGATCGTATTTAACATTACAGAACAAGGTAACATCAAACGCGTTGTTTTGGGCGAACGTATCGGAACAATCGTTAAAGGGAGTGTAGATTAATGCCACAAGCAGTTAAACAACATGCTGAAGAGCGTATGGAAAAAGCAATTCAGGCACTGCGCCGTGACTTGGCTACCTTGCGTGCAGGTCGTGCAACACCAGCTCTTCTGGATCGCGTACAAGTAGAGTATTATGGTGCAATGACGCCTTTGAACCAGCTCGCGAATATCAGTACTCCGGATTCCCGGACGCTGATGATCCAGCCATGGGACAAATCTTCGATGAATGATATTGAACGTGCAATTATGAAATCAGATCTGGGACTGACCCCAGCTAACGATGGTAGCATGATTCGTCTATCCATCCCGCCGCTGACGGAAGAGCGCAGAGCAGAACTTGTCAAACTGACTAAAAAGTTTGGCGAAGAAGGTAAAGTTGCGATTCGTAATATCCGTCGTGATGCGAACGATGACATTAAGAAAATGGAAAAGTCCGAGATTTCCGAAGATGAATCCCGGAGACATCAGGACGACATCCAAAAGTCGACTGATAAATTTATCGCTGAAGTCGATAAGGTACTTGCTGCCAAAGAAAAAGAAATCATGGAAGTGTAAGACAAGCGCAGCCCCTCCAATACGGTGGGGTTTTGTCTCTTTTTCCAAGCTTCAGATGAAGAAACTTCAGGGATTTTGGAGGAACAGGAATGATCAAACGGGTTCGGTCGTGGTGGAATGGGGCTGACAAGCAGGAAACGCTGACTATATCCGAGGATAATATCCCGCAGCACGTCGCCATCATCATGGACGGCAATGGACGATGGGCCAAACGTCTCGGTCTCCCGCGGATAGCTGGACACCAGAATGGCATGAAGGCAGTTAAACGTGCAACCATCGCGGCGGATGAACTGGGCATCAAATATCTGACGATGTACGCTTTTTCGACAGAAAACTGGACGCGTCCAAAAGAAGAAGTGGATTTTCTGATGAGACTTCCGCAAGAGTTTTTGGCTATTGAGTTAGAAGAACTGATAGAAAAAAATGTACGTATCCGCATGATGGGACATGAGGAACATCTGCCTTCACATACGGTTAACGCTTTGCGGGAAGCTATTCGTCTTACGGAACATAACACTGGTCTGGTGTTGAATTTTGCGATGAACTATGGAAGCCGCCGGGAGATGACGGAATGTGTGAAAGACATTGCTCTGCAGGTGAAGTCGGGGGAACTGACTGCGGAAGATATCACACCTGAACTTATTGACAAACATATGCTAACCGCAGATATGCCAGATCCGGATCTGTTGATTCGAACGAGTGGAGAACTGCGACTGAGCAATTTTATGTTATGGCAGCTTGCGTATAGCGAATTATGGTTTACGGATATATACTGGCCCGAATTTGGCAAACAGCATCTGCTTGAAGCAGTAGCCGAATATCAGCGCAGAACAAGGCGTTACGGCGGTTTGAAATAGATGGAGGATGAAGCCGTTGAAACAGCGATTAACGACGGGAATTATTGCAGGTGTATTGTTTTTGGGTTTTTGTATGCTTGGCGGACCCTGGTACCACGGGTTGGTCTTGCTTATGGCTCTCATCGGTTATTATGAATTTGTGAAAATGACCGGGGTGAAGCCCTTTTCAGGTGTAGCTCTAATTGGATATGCTGGAATTGTTTCTATGGTATTTCCTTGGGAAATGGTATGGGATGCAAGACCGTTATCCTTGTTTCAAATTTCGTGGATCATCATGCTAGTTTTGATGACCGCTTCGGTCGTCACGAAGAACAGATTACCGATTAATACAATTGCTATGCTTTTCATCGGCGTATTGTATATTGGAACGGGATTCTATTACATCGCAGAATCTAGACATTTACATCATGGTTTATTCTGGACATTCCTTCTGCTAGGTTCAATCTGGGCAAGTGATGCCGGAGCATATTTTGTAGGTAAATGGATAGGGAAAAACAAACTTTGGCCTTCGATCAGTCCGAACAAGACGGTGGAGGGAGCACTTGGCGGCATTGTCATTGCGATTGCGACCGCGGTGGTGTTTGCCCTGGTGTCAGATGGCTTACTCTCCTGGCAGAGAGCAATTCTAATCGGGGTTGCTTGTGCAGTAGTTGGACAGATGGGTGACTTGATCCAGTCAGCTTACAAACGCGTTTACAACATTAAGGATTCAGGCAATCTTCTTCCTGGGCATGGTGGTATTCTGGATCGGTGCGACAGTTGGATTGTGGTGTTTCCATTTGTACATATACTGATGCTACTGCCTTATTAGAAGAAGACAGCTTCAAGATGACTGAAGTGGCTCGCCCACAAGCATCGGATTCGTTAGAGGTGAGGTGCAGCAATGAAAAAAATAGCGATTCTTGGCTCGACAGGGTCGATTGGGACACAGACATTGGATGTTGTTGATATGCATCCAGAACACTTTCAAGTGGAAGCACTAGCTGCAGGGAGCAATACAGCTTTGCTGATTGAACAGACTAGACGTTATCAGCCGAAAAAGGTTTCGGTAGGCTCAAAAGAGTTGGCTGATAAGATTTCTCCACATGTGCCAGCAGGCACGAAAGTGTATTACGGTTCGGAAGGTCTCATCGAGGTTGCGGCAGGAACAGATGCAGATACGGTTGTTACGGCTGTTGTAGGAAGTGTTGGGCTGGAGTCTACACTTGCAGCGATCGAATCCGGGAAACAGATTGGACTCGCCAACAAGGAGACGTTGGTTACGGCTGGGCATATCGTTACAGAGAGAGCTGCCTCCAAAGGAGTTTCTATTTTGCCTGTAGACAGTGAACATTCAGCTATTTTCCAGTGCTTGAATGGAGAAAATCGATCGGGTGTGGCTGGAATTACATTGACTGCATCAGGTGGTTCGTTTCGACATCTTACACGTGAGCAACTACAGCAGGTGACTGTAGAGGATGCACTCAAGCATCCAAACTGGTCAATGGGCTCAAAGATCACGATTGATTCTGCAACGATGGTAAACAAAGGTCTTGAAGTCATTGAGGCACATTGGTTGTTTGGTCTTGACTATGAGCAGATTGATGTTCTACTTCATCCAGAGAGCATCATTCATTCCTATGTGGAATTCGAAGACACAAGTATCATTGCCCAGCTCGGTACTCCGGATATGCGGGTCCCAATTCAATATGCTTTGACCTATCCTGACCGTATGCCTTCTCCGGCAAAACGGTTGTCTCTTGCCCAAGTTGGACAACTTCATTTTAGGGAGATGGATATGGATCGTTTCCCATGTTTAAGAATGGCATACGAATGTGGTAAAATGGGAGGGACTGCAACGACGGCTTTTAATGCAGCTAACGAGGTTGCTGTAGCGCGTTTCTTGCGGAAAGAGATTTCATTCCTTAAAATAGAGGATATCATTGCTTCTGTGCTGGAAGCGCACCGGAATGTGGACAACCCTGATCTGGAGCAAATAGCTGCTTGTGATCAGGATAGCCGCAAGCTTGCGTCCTTGCTGTAATCTCTTTTTTCAAGACAAACGGAAAGAAGCGATTCTCTTGTGCGGCATTAGAGAATAATGATAGTCTAGAGGGACAGACTGCGGTACGTGCCGTGAAGGAGGATGAATAGGGATTGGAAACCATACAAGTGGTGTTTCTAACGGTGCTCATGTTCTTTGTCATCGTAACAGTGCATGAATGGGGGCATTATTATTTTGCCAAGCGCGCCGGTATTCTTGTACGGGAATTTGCGATCGGTTTTGGTCCCAAATTATTCTCATATAAAAGAAATGAGACGCAGTTCACGCTGCGCTTGCTGCCTTTTGGCGGATATGCACGGATGGCAGGAGAAGACCCGGAACTGATTGAAATCCAGGAAGGACAGACCATAGCGGTACGAACAGTGGACGATCAGGTCAAAATGATCTATCTAGACCAACTGGATAACCGTAAAAATGTGATTCGCGGAGAAGTGATCTCCATTGACATGGAGAATGCGCTTAAGTTACAACTGGATGTGGATGGTGAAGTACAACATTATCAAATTCATCCGCAAGCGATGTTGGTTAGCCGTGGTAAAGAGACACAAATTGCACCTAAAGATCGACAGTTCGGCAGCAAAACGGTGGCTCAACGCGCGATGGCTATTTTTGCAGGTCCACTCATGAACTTTATTCTTGCTTTTGTTCTGTTCGCTGTTTATGCGCAAATGGCAGGTGTTCCAGTGGAAAATCCAAAGAATCTGCAGATCGGTGAAGTGTTTAAAGGTGGAGCTGCAGATGAGGCGAACTTGCAAAAAGGGGATATCATCGAAACCATTAATGGTACGGTTATTGGTATAGATTCTAAGAAAATGGTGACGATGATTGCTGAATCCAAAGACAAGCCTATGGAATGGACAATTCGCCGCGGAAACGAGACATTTAATGTCAACATTACACCTCGTGCGGTAGAAGGTCAAGAAGGCGGAAAGGTTGGAATTGCGCCTGTCTTACCTACTCGTTCTGTTGGGTTCGTGGAAATGTTCAAGTTCTCGGGAGTAGCTATGGTGGATACGACCAAGGTTATCTTTGAAGGATTCAGACATTTGATTAATCAGTTTAGCATGGATGACATTGGTGGACCTGTGCGTACGTTTGAGGTAACTGGTCAGATCGCCAAGCAAGGTATTGAGCAATTAACAAGATGGGCGGCGATTCTAAGCCTTTATCTGGGAATCTTCAATTTGCTCCCGATTCCTGCGCTGGACGGCAGCCGTCTCGTTTTCCTCGGAATCGAAGCGTTGCGTGGACGTCCGGTTGACCCTAACAGGGAAGGTATGGTGCATTTCGTCGGGTTCGCGATGCTCTTTGTACTGATGCTGGCAGTAACATATAATGATATACTACGTTTAATTAACGGATAATTACGGTTTGACTATGTGCTGATTATTCAGTACTAGTCGTTATGGGAGGACGCAGGAGTCTTATGTCAAAGGAAAACGATAAACAGTTCGTAACAGAAATTACACCGCAGGGTGAGGATTTCTCTCGCTGGTACATTGATGTTATTAAAAAAGCAGATCTGATGGATTACTCACCAGTTCGTGGCTGCATTGTATTTAAACCGGACGGTTTCGAAATTTGGGAGCACATTAAAGATGAGATGGATCGTCGCTTCCGTGAAACAGGTCACCGCAATGCGTACTTCCCAATGTTCATTCCCGAAAGCTTTTTCCAAAAGGAAAAAGAGCACGTAGAAGGGTTTAACCCTGAGTTGCCTTGGGTAACTGAAGCAGGCGGAGAAAAGCTCGAAGAACGTTTGGCGATCCGCCCAACTTCCGAGACGATCATTGGACATATGTACTCCAAATGGATTCAGTCCTATCGTGATCTGCCAGTATTGATTAACCAATGGGCTAACGTGGTCCGCTGGGAAAAGAGAACGTTGCCCTTCCTTCGCACTAGTGAGTTCTTGTGGCAAGAGGGCCACACAGCGCACGAGACAGAAGAAGAAGCACGCGAAGAAACGATGAAAATGCTTGAAATCTACCGTGAAGTCGTCGAAGAATACCTTGCCATTCCGGTTATTACAGGGCAGAAGACCAAATCCGAGAAGTTCGCTGGGGCAGTGGATACGTTCTCGATTGAAGCCATGATGAAAGATGGACGTGCCGTACAGGCAGGTACTTCTCACTACATGGGGACTAACTTTGCCAAAGCTTTTGAAATTCAATATTTGAGCCGTAATAACGTTCTGGAACTTGCGCATACCACTTCATGGGGAACAAGTACACGTTTGATCGGTGCTTTGATTATGGTTCACGGGGATGACCGTGGTCTTGTACTGCCGCCTAAAGTGGCACCAACTCAAGTGGTAATGATCCCGATTGGACCGCCAAAAACACGTGATGCCGTTGTTGGTCGTGCGGATGAATTGTTTGCTGAACTGAAAAAAGCTGGCATTCGTGTGAAAATGGATGATCGTAGTGATGTCCGTCCAGGCTGGAAGTTCAACGAGTATGAGATGCGTGGTGTACCGATCCGTTTGGAGATTGGCCCTCGTGATATGGAGAATGGCGTATGTGTGCTTGTCTCCCGGATTACTGGAGAGAAGAAAGTAGTTGAGCAAGCAAACCTCGTTGAAGAGATTCAAACGATGTTGACACAAGTTCAGGCAGACATGCTTGATCGTGCTCGCACATTTATGTCTGACAATTTCTACTCCGTAGATACACTGGATGAGATGAAAGAATTGATGGAAAACAAACGCGGATTTACACTGGCTGGCTGGTGTGGATCAGAAGCATGTGAAGATAAAGTAAGAGAAGTTACGGGTGCAACCAGCCGGAACATTCCGTTCCAGCCTGCGGAAGAAAAGCACACATGTCTGGCTTGTGGTGAAAAGGCGCAGCACACGGTTGTGTTTGCAAGAGCATACTAGTTAACGGCTTCATGAAGAGAGCTTATTTACCGGTTTAGTAATGAATGAAGAGCTTCTGTCGGATAAAATGGATCGGTGCGGGTTCGGATCGGGGACATTTTTGAATACAGGAGCTTTTCATGTTTTAAGGGGGCACAGGAGGAACACGATGAGTGGATTTGAGGAGAAGAGAAAACGGTTTGAGTTGTTGATGAAACAGGCAGAACTTCCGGCAGGTTTGACTGACCCTTATTTCTTGGATGGGTGGATTGAACAGGTCGAGACCAATCGTACGAATCGCGAATGGCATATCCAGATTGGTAAGGACACACTGGTGCCTGCGCCGATCTATCGAACGTTCAGTCTGCATATTCAGGAGAAGTTAAATCATATTGCCAAAATTACATTTGCTTTTAAATATACAGACAAGGTGCTGTCTAACGATATCGTAAATGAATATTGGAACCTGTTTCTGGAGTGGGTTACTCGTGAAATTCCGTCTGTAAATGGCTGGATGAATCGTGCGACAGTGGAGTGTGAAGCCGATCTGCTGCAACTGACGATGAGTGATTCCACATCCATGGAACTTGCTCGCAAAAAGCAGATTGATCAAGCCATTACCAGATTCTACGAAAAGTATTTTCACTTGCCACTTCGTATTAAAATGCAGGTGGGCGAAGCGGGAAGCAACAAAGAAGCAATGGAGCAATTCCAGGCTCAGAAGAAAGTAGAAGAACGACAGGTTATCGAAAAAATGATGAGTGAAGTCATCGAGACCGAGCTGCCAGAAGAAGAAGATCAAGGTGATGTGCGGTTGCAGATGGGGTATGAGATCAAAGAGCCGGCTGTACCGATGCAAGAAGTTCAGGATGAAGAGAAGAAAATTACACTCCAGGGAACGATCTTTGGTCTGGACCGCAAGGAACTGCGGAATGGAAATACGTTATTCACCTTCTATCTGACAGACTTTACGGATTCAATGCAAATGAAGATGTTTGCCAAAACCAAAGAAGATGTCAAAATACTCAGCTTGCTGGCAAATGGAAAATGGGTGAAAGTTCGTGGACGTGTAGAGTACGATCGTTTTATGCAAATTCCTGAGCTTGCTATGATTCCTTCGGATCTGACTGAAATCAAAGCACCGCCATCTCGTAAGGATACAGCAGAGGAGAAACGTGTAGAATTCCACTTACACTCCACGATGAGTACGATGGATGCCGTAACGTCGATTGATAAATATGTGAAAACAGCTGCTGATTGGGGACACAAGGCGATTGCCGTCACTGACCATGGTGGTGTTCAGGTCTATCCGGAAGCAGCCAAGGCAGCGAAGAAAAATGGCATTAAAATGATTTATGGCCTGGAAGCGAATGTGGTGAATGACTCTGTAGCGGTTGTCCTGAATCCACAACCAATGGATCTGAAAACGGCCACGTATATCGTCTTTGATATCGAGACCACGGGACTGTCGGTAACGCAGAACAAAATCATTGAGATTGCCGCTGTCAAAGTTCAAGAGGGGAAAGAAGTGGATCGTTTTGCTACCTTTGTCAATCCGCATGAACGAATCCCATACAACATTCAGCAGTTAACCAACATTACAGATGAGATGGTAAAAGATGCACCAGAGCTTGAACCGGTTATTCGTGATTTTGTTGCTTTTGCAGGAGATGGTGTATTGGTCGCGCACAATGCACGGTTTGATATGGGCTTTATCCAGGCATCCCTCAAAAATCTGGACATGCCTGAGCTGCCAAACCCGGTGCTTGATACCTTAGAACTGGCTCGTCTTTTATATCCCAAAATGAAAAATCACCGGTTGAATACACTGGCCGATAAGTATAAAGTTGCGCTGGAAAGCCATCACCGGGCGATCGACGATACGATTGCTTTGGCGGGTATTTTAAATGGACTGATCAATGATGCAGCTCAATTAAAAGGTCTGACGATGTTGGATCGTTTGAATGATTTCGTTGGGGTAGATTTGTCGAATACACGTCCTTTCCACTGCGGAATCTACGCGTTGAATGATGTAGGCAAGAAAAATCTGTATAAGCTGGTTTCCCTCTCACATACCGAGTACTTCAAACGTGTTGCATGTATACCGAAGTCCAAGCTGGTAAGCTTACGCGAAGGATTGGTTGTCATATCTGGCTGTGAAAAGGGAGAGTTTTTCGAGGCAGTTCTAAACAAATCGGTAGAAGAAGCCGAGGAAATCGCCGAGTTTTATGACATTCTGGAGATTCAACCGCTGACCATGTACATGCATCTGGTGGATAAAGGACTTGTTGCCACACCCGAAGAGTTGAAACTTGCGGTTCGTAAAGTCGTAGATATCGGTGCCAAATTGAATAAACCTGTCATAGCTACAGGTAACGTTCATTACTTGGAGCCAAGAGATAAAATTTATCGGGATATTACGATTCATGGGATTACCGGATTCAGTCCGCTTAAAGATCAGCGCAAACCGGATGCTCACTTTAGAACGACAGCCGAAATGTTGGAGGAATTCCAGTTCCTTGGACAGGATAAAGCGTACGAAGTTGTGGTTACCAATACCATTGAGCTAGCCGATCGTTTTGAGGAGATCAAGCTCTTCCCGGACAAACTCTTTACGCCGATTTTGGAGGGCGCGGAGGAGGAAATCCGTAACACCTGTTACAACACGGCCAAATCGATCTATGGTGAAGACCTGCCGGAAGTGATTATTGCTCGTTTGGAAAAAGAATTGCAGCCAATCATCAAATACGGATTTTCTGCCAACTATCTGATCTCGGAACGTCTCGTTAAAAAATCAAATCAGGATGGTTATCTTGTAGGTTCGCGGGGATCGGTGGGTTCGTCCGTCGTAGCAACGTTCCTTGGTATCTCAGAAGTTAATCCGCTTCCTGCACATTATATCTGTGTGAACCCTGAATGTAAGCATAGCGAATGGTTCCTTGACGGTAGTGTACCGAGTGGATTTGACTTGCCAGACAAACCATGTCCTGATTGCGGGGGGAAACTCAAAGGGGAAGGACAGGATATTCCGTTTGAAACTTTCCTTGGGTTTAAAGGGGATAAAGTTCCCGATATCGACTTGAACTTCTCGGGGGATTATCAGCCCCATGCCCATAACTACACGAAAGTGCTGTTTAGTGAGAAAAGTGTGTTCCGTGCGGGTACGATCGGAACGGTCGCTGAGAAAACGGCGTTTGGTTTTGCGAAGAAATACGAAGAACAACATCAAAAGAAATGGCGCGGCGCCGAGCTGAATCGTCTGGCATCCGGCTGTACCGGTGTAAAGCGAAGCACGGGACAGCATCCCGGCGGAATCGTCGTTGTACCGGATTATATTGAAGTGGAAGATGTTACACCTGTCCAGTATCCGGCAGATGATGTTACAGCAGAGTGGAAAACAACCCATTTTGACTATCACGCATTTGAAGAAAACCTGCTGAAGCTTGATATTCTGGGACACGATGATCCGACGATGATGCGTATGCTGCAGGATCTTACGGGCGTTGATCCAACAACGATTCCGATGAATGATCCCAAAGTAATGAGTATGTTCAACTCCACGGATGCCCTTGGCGTAACCCCGGAGCAGATTCGCTCCCCTGTTGCCACATTCGGTGTGCCAGAGATGGGTACGAAATTCGTGCGTCAGATGCTTGTCGAATCCCAGCCGTCGTCTTTTGCCGATTTGCTGCAGATTTCGGGGCTTTCTCACGGGACGGGCGTATGGCTTGGTAATGCGCAGGATCTGATCAAGAACGGCACATGTAACATCAAAACGGTAATTGGCTGTCGGGATGATATTATGTTGTTCCTGATCTACAAGGCGGGAATGGATGCGAGTCTGGCCTTTAAGATTACAGAAAGTGTTCGTAAAGGACGTGGACTGCCGCAGGAATGGATTGATGAGATGAAAAACTGCAAGGTACCGCAGTGGTACATTGACTCCTGTCTCAAAATCCAATACATGTTCCCGAAAGCCCACGCGGCTGCTTACGTTATTTCAGCGGTACGTACAGCATTTTTCAAGTTGTATCATCCGATTGAATATTATGCGACATACTTTACCGTTCGTGCAGACGAGTTGGACATTGAGCTGGTGTGTCAGGGCTATGATGCCATCTATCGCAAAATCGTAGAGATCGAACAGCTCGGTTTCCAGGCACCGCCAAAAGAGAAAAACATGTTACCTGTCCTCGAAATGGCACTGGAGATGACCGCCCGCGGCTTCTCGCTTAAACCGATTGATCTGTACCGTTCGGAAGCGACAAAATTCATCGTGGACGAGAAGTCTTTGATTCCTCCATTCTCTGCACTTGCGGGTATTGGGGATAACGCGGCTCGTAACATTGCTGCGGCTCGCGAGCATGGTGAGTTTTTGTCCATTGAAGATTTCCAGCAGAAGTCCAAAGCAACGAAAACGATCGTTGAACTACTGACCAACATGGGATGTTTCCGTGGTTTGCCTGAGAGCAATCAGCTGTCCTTGTTCTAATAGGTAGAAAATTAGCAGAATAACTTCATTGGTTATGTCCTTAAGCCATATACTTCGATTTTTCCTTCATTAGTGTGGTTGCTATGCAAAGGTGGGTTACTTGTCACTATTACCAGACTATGTTATAATTTTTGAAGTGAACGAGATAGTACGAATTTCTGAAGAGTGGGGAAACCCACTCTTTAGTCTTTGGTATACAAGAATCTTGGGTATTTAATCATCTGCCAGCGATTATAGTTGGTGTGACCTAAGTTGGAGGTTATCGGTTTTGAGCACAACGAATATTAAATCTACCGTGGAAGAAATGATCCAACCCTACTTGAACGAACAAGGCTTCGAGCTGGTTGACATCGAATACGTCAAAGAAGGCAGCAACTGGTTTTTACGGGTGTATGTCGACAAAGAGGGTGGAATCGACATCGACGATTGTGTCTTGATCAGCGAAAAGCTGAGCGCCAAGCTGGATGAGAACGATCCGATCCCATCTGTCTATTTCCTTGAAGTGTCTTCTCCCGGTGCGGAGCGTCCACTGAAAAAAGCGGAGGATGTTGCCAAAGCCGTAGGCAAAAACGTATTTGTTACAACCTACGAGCCGGTGAATAAATTAAAGGAATTCGAAGGCAAGCTGCTTTCCTTTGATAATGGGGAGCTTGTGATTGAAACAGGCAAGAAGCAGCATTCCATTTCTTATGAAAAGGTTGCCAGTGCGCGCTTGGCCATTTTGTTTTAAAGTGCCTTGTTCACTTGATTAATGAAAAAGACACATCTCACGATAACGGCAAGGTGCTCACAAGTTTCGAGCCTTTCGCCGTTTTACGTATGGGATGCCATGTTTGAAAGGGGGATCAACATTCATGAGTATGGATTTTATTGAAGCAATGAATGAATTGGAACGGGAAAAAGGGATCAGCAAGGATGTGCTGTTTGAAGCGATCGAGGCTGCACTTATCTCCAGTTACAAGCGTAATTTTAACACGGCGCAGAATGTACGTGTTGACATGAACCGCAATACGGGGGTTATTCGCGTATATGCCCGCAAACTGATCGTGGAAGAAGTCCTGGATTCACGCACTGAGATTTCATTGCCTGCTGCACGGGAAATCAATCCACACTTCCAGTTGGAAGATATTGCGGAGATTGAAGTTACGCCGCGTGACTTTGGACGTATCGCCGCACAAACGGCTAAACAGGTTGTAACTCAGCGTATTCGTGAAGCCGAACGTGGCCTGATCTACAATGCTTTCGTGGATAAGGAAGAAGATATCGTTACGGGAGTAGTGCAACGTCAGGATCTGCGCAATATCTACATCGATCTGGGCAAAATCGAAGCGGCACTGCCACTCACCGAATTAATGCCGAACGAGAAGTTTGTTCACGGTGACCGCATCAAGGCGTACATCACTAAGGTCGAGAATACGACTAAAGGGCCGCAAATCATTTTATCACGAACTCATCCAGGTCTCTTGAAACGTCTGTTTGAACTGGAAGTACCTGAGATTTTTGACGGTGTAGTTGAAATTCGTTCGGTTGCCCGTGAAGCAGGATTCCGCTCCAAAATTGCAGTACATTCTCGCAACGAGGAAGTTGATCCGGTTGGATCTTGTGTAGGTCCAAAAGGGATGCGCGTGCAGACCATTGTGGGTGAGCTGCGCGGTGAGAAAATCGACATCGTTCGTTTTTCCGAACAAGTGGACGAATATGTGGCAAATGCTCTGAGTCCTTCCAAAGTCTTGGAGGTTCACGTGTTCGAGGAGGAGAAGATGGCTCGGGTGATCGTTCCTGACTATCAACTGTCCCTTGCCATCGGCATCAAAGGTCAAAATGCTCGATTGGCAGCCAAATTAACAGGCTGGAAGATCGACATTAAGAGCGAGAGCCAGGCGGAGCAGGAATTCGGCAGAGAAAAAGATTCTTCTTCGGAAATGCATCAGGATTCCGTCTCCGTCGATTAAAGGAAAGCACGGAGGGGGGCGCTGACGTATGAAACCTAAAAAAGTGCCGCTACGCAAATGTGTGGCATGCCAAGAAATGATGCCCAAAAAACAACTGATTCGCATTGTTAAAACGCCTGAGGACGAAGTGTTAATTGATTTGACTGGTAAGAAGTCCGGACGAGGCGCATATCTGTGTGGCAAAGAGTCTTGTTTCAAGCTTGCACTCAAAAATCGTGCGCTTGATCGAGCCCTGAAGAGTAAAGTTTCACCAGAAATCTATGAACAGCTCGCTGCTGATTTCGTTGCAGTTGAGGATGAATTCATAGCTGCACAGGAGCGTGAACAGGATGAGTGATACGAAAGTGTTGTCTTACCTCGGTCTATCCATGCGCGCTGGTAAGTTGCTCACGGGTGATGAGATTGTGCACAAGGCGGTCCGTTCGGGTGAAGCCAAGATGGTTATAGTTGCAGGAGACGCCTCGGCGAATACACAAAAGAAATTTCGCGACAAATGTGCTACTTACAAGGTTCCGCTTCTTATCGGATTGGATCGTGACCGTATCGGGTCAAGCATCGGTAAAGACACGCGGGTGGTTCTTGCAGTAACAGACCTTGGGTTTGCAAAAATGATCTCCAAGCAAGTCGGTATAATGTCGGAGGTGGAGTATATTGAGTAAACAGGAAAACAAGGAAAAATTGCGAGTTTATGAATATGCGAAGTCCCTTAACATGAGCAGTAAAGAAATTATAACCATTCTTAAGAAGCTGGACATTCCCGTTAACAACCATATGAGTGTGATGGAGAATGGTTCAGTCGGTAAAGTGGAACAATTTTTTAAAGATATTAAATCCACTGCCGCTTCGAAACAAGGTGGCGAAGCCAAGTCTGTTGCGACTTCGGCTGTACGCAGTGACAAACCAGTGGACAGCAACAAGCCGGGCGGCGGAGTGAACACGCCGAGTAACAGTACAACAGCCGGTAGTCCCGTACAAACAAAAATACAACAGGAAAAGCAGGTAGGTATGAACAATAGACCAAATTCCAACAATAACAATGGCACTCAAAGACCAAGCGGCCAAGACAGCCGTAACAGAACAAATTCTTCTTCCCAAGGCTCAAGCCAAGGAGGACAAACAGGAAACCGTCCAAGACCAGCTTCAAGTGGTCAAGGCAGCACAGCTTCACGTCCACAAGGTTCGGGTCAACGTCCGAACAATAGTGGCGGTCCAGGCAGATCTGCAGGACCGAACAGCGGTGGCAACTCTGGCAACAACACTAACCGTACTGGTGGTCAGGGACAAGGTCAGGGACAACAAGGTGGCCAGCGTAGAGGTGGTCAAGGCAATTCCGGTAATAACAGCGGCAACCGTTCCAACAGTGGTGGCGGTGGCGGACGTCGTTTCGACGATAACCGTGGTGGCGGTAACTTCCGTAATAACCGTGGTGGCAAGAACAACCGTAACAGAAATCAGCAGCAGTATGTGCAACGTGAGAAAATCGATAATACACCGAAGAAAATCATCGTTCGCGGCGATATGACGGTTGGTGAAACAGCGAAACTTCTTCACAAGGATGCTTCTGAAGTTATTAAAAAGCTGATTGGTATGGGTGTTATGGCAACCATTAACCAAGAGCTTGATATCGATACCATTCTCCTGCTTGCAGGTGAATTCGGTGTTGAAGTTGAAGTGAAGATTGTGCTTGAAGACGATCGTTTCGAAACTGTGGAAGAGAATGATGATCCAGCAGATCTTCAATCCCGTCCTCCGGTTGTAACGATCATGGGTCACGTTGACCATGGTAAAACAACATTGCTGGATGCCATTCGTTCTACGAATGTAACTGGCGGCGAAGCGGGCGGAATCACGCAACATATCGGTGCTTATCAAGTTGAGATTAACCACAAGAAAATCACGTTCCTGGATACTCCGGGTCACGAAGCATTTACAGCTATGCGTGCGCGTGGAGCACAAGTTACGGATATGACGATTATTGTAGTAGCAGCTGATGACGGTGTTATGCCACAAACGGTTGAAGCGATTAACCATGCCAAAGCAGCAGGTTTGCCAATCATCGTAGCGGTTAACAAAATTGATAAGCCGGGCGCTGATCCTGACAAAGTGAAACAGGAACTGACCAACTATGAACTCGTTCCGGAAGAGTGGGGCGGAGATACGATCTTTGTAAACGTATCTGCGAAACAAAGAATGGGTCTGGAAGGTTTGCTTGAAATGATTCTGCTCGTTGCAGAAGTAAATGAATACAAAGCAAATCCGGATAAACGTGCCCGGGGTACGGTCATTGAAGCTGAGCTCGATAAAGGCCGTGGACCAGTTGCGCGTATCCTTGTACAGCATGGTACACTGAAAGTCGGAGATGCGTTCGTAGCGGGTAACTGTTTTGGTCGTGTCCGTGCAATGGTCAATGATAAGGGCCGTCGTCTCAAAGAAGCCGGACCATCTACACCGGTAGAAATCACTGGTTTGACCGAAGTACCAGGAGCAGGAGATCCGTTCATGGTGTTTGAAGATGAGCGTAAAGCTCGCTCCATTGCTGAAAAACGTGCGATTACGCAACGTGAATCCGATCTGGGTACAAACACTCGTGTAACTTTGGATGATCTGTTCCAACACATCAAAGATGGCGAGATCAAAGATTTGAATGTGATCATTAAAGGTGACGTGCAAGGTTCGGTTGAAGCATTGAAAGGTTCCCTTGCGAAGATCGAAGTTGAAGGTGTACGCGTGAAGATCATTCATAGCGGTGCTGGTGCGATCACGGAATCCGACATCATTTTGGCTGCGGCTTCCAATGCCATCGTGATCGGTTTCAACGTTCGTCCTGAAAACCAGGCAAAAATCACTGCGGATCAAGAACAAGTAGACATTCGTCTGCACCGCGTCATCTACAGTGTTATCGAAGAGATTGAACAAGCAATGAAGGGTATGCTTGATCCAATCTACAAAGAAAAAGTGATTGGCCATGCTGAAGTACGGAATACCTTCTCCATCAGTAAAGTGGGTACCATTGCAGGTTGTATGGTTACCTCGGGCAAAATCACTCGTTCTGCGGAAGCACGCCTGATTCGTGATGGTATCGTCCTTTACGAAGGTAAGCTGGATTCCCTGAAACGCTTTAAAGATGATGCCAAAGAAGTGGCTCAAGGTTATGAGTGTGGTATTACATTGGATAAATACAACGATCTCAAGGAAGGCGACGTTATCGAAGCCTTCATTATGGAGACCGTACAACGATAAGCAAGGAAGTATGAGGTGAACATCAATGGCTAAGATTCGTACAGGTAGAGTAGGCGAGCAGATTAAAAAGGAATTAAGTTTGCTTATCCAGTCAGAACTGAAAGATCCACGCATCGGTTTTATTACGGTGACGGGAGTTGAGGTAACTGGCGACTTGTCGCAAGCCAAAGTTTATCTGAGTGTCTTCGGTGAACAGGAGCAAAAAGATAACTCGCTTAAAGCACTTGCCAAAGCAAACGGCTTTTTGCGCACGGAGCTGGGCAAACGTATCCGGTTCCGTCATGTTCCCGAGTTGATATTTAAGATTGATGAATCAATTGCATATGGCAGCCGAATTGAAAAGCTGCTTGGCGATATTGGTTCCGACAACGACAAAAACGAATCCCAGTAACAGAATAGAGGAGACGGCAATGCACACTTATGAACAGGCGCTCCAGGCAGGAAAACAATTCCTGCTGGAGCATGACGATTACCTGGTCGTGTCGCATGTACAGCCGGACGGTGACGCAGTCAGCTCGACGGTAACGATGGGCTGGCTGCTGTCATGTCTGGGAAAAACATTCACAATGATTAATGAGGGTGAAATTCCATCACGCATGCGTTTTCTGTGTCATGCGGATGCCATTGTGAACATGACCGAAAACCATCCTGAGCGTAAGTATAAAGCAATCATTTGTGTTGATTGTGCTGACTTTGCCAGAGTGGGGCTTACCCGTCAATATTTTGAAGAAGATGCCATTATTTTGAATATCGATCATCATCCTACGAATAACGGATATGGTGCAGTGAACATTATAAAATCCGATGCAGCAGCAACGGCTGAAATTTTGTTTGATTTGTTGCAGCTCTTCGACATTACATGGGATAAGGATATAGCTACGGCAGTATATACAGGTCTGCTGACAGATACGGGTGGATTCCGTTATGCGAATACAAGTCCCAATGTGATGACTGTTGCTTCCCGCTTACTGGAGCATGGCGTAGATGGGCCTTATTTGGCACAAACGCTGCTCGAAGAGGTCACTCTCCCGCAGATCCGCATCTTGAACAAGGCACTGTCATCCTTGCAAATGTCAGAAGACGGTAGAGTTGCCTGGGTTGTTATTACACCAGAAGATATGCAGGAATGTGGAGCAGCGAACGAAGATCTGGAAGGGATCGTGAACTATACCCGTAACATTCGTGGGGTAGAAGTGGGTATCTTTTTCAAAGTGATCAACGACAATGCTGTTAAAGCTTCCTTGCGCTCTGCCGGTAAAATAGATGTTGCAGCACTGGCACAAACTTTTGGTGGCGGTGGACATGTTCTCGCAGCTGGATGCCGACTTGAAGGCAAGGTCGAAGAAAGCGTGGAAAAAGTGTTGAAGCAGGTGAATACACAATGGTAAAACCGTTTGAAGGTATTCTCCCGGTATACAAACCAGCGGGATTTACTTCTCATGATGTTGTAGCCAAAATGCGTCGGATTTTGAAAATGAAGCGTATCGGTCACACGGGTACACTCGATCCACAGGTAACCGGAGTTCTTCCGTTGTGCCTTGGACGAGCGACACGGGTGGTGGAGTATTTGCAGGAACTTCCGAAGGAATATCTGGCGACACTTCGTCTGGGGCTTGCTACAGACACCGAGGATCTGACGGGTGAAGTTATTGAACGTTCGGAATCGCCTGTAGAAGTAACTCAGGAGCAAGTGCAGGAGGTACTGGAGCAGTTTCTTGGCACCATCTCACAGGTTCCGCCCATGTATTCTGCCGTAAAGGTTGATGGGAAACGATTATATGAACTTGCACGTGAAGGCAAAACGGTAGAACGCAAGAGTCGTGAAGTCACCATCTATGAGCTTGAGCTTATCGGAATGGAAACCCACGATGGAACAACGGATATATCGTTCCGCGCCTTGTGCTCAAAAGGGACGTATATTCGCACATTGTGTGTAGACATCGGTCGTGAACTTGGTTTCCCGTCCACCATGGTCAAGCTGGAACGCACCATATCTGCTGGTATATCAGCAGATCATTGTCTTCGTATCGAAGAGGTGGAACAGCATATGAACGAAGGCACGCTTGCTGAAGCATTGATTCCCGTAGATGAAGCAATCTCTTCCATTCCCGCCCATAAGGTTGGAGAGGAACAGACGAAGGGCGCTCTACAGGGCCAAAAGCTGTCAGCACGTTTACTGGAGCCACCTGTGGAGAAGCCAGGGCTACTGCGTCTGTATGCTCAGGATGGAACGTTTCTGGGGATTTTTGAACGGGATGAATTGAAACCAACCGTGAGGGCTGTTAAAGTCTTCTTACCGGAATAAAGAGGCACCGGCTTGGCGTGATGACGAGGTTCAAGCTTGGCCTATCAAGTGAAATGCAGGTGAATGATTGTGAAAACCGTAATGCTAACCTATCCGCAAACATTGCAATCGGCGGAACTGAGTACACATCCCCAAGTGTTGGCTATCGGTCAATTTGACGGGCTGCATCTCGGACATGCAAGCGTCATTCTATCCGCTGTTCGCATCGCTAGGGAATCGGATATGAAGGCAGCCGTCATGACCTTCCACCCACACCCGAAGGAAGTTATGCGCAAAGGGGATTACGAGGGTTATCTCACGCCTCTGAGAGACAAAGAAGAAATTTTGGCTGGCATGGGCGTAGATATACTCTATGTTGTCGAGTTCAATGAATCATTTTCACAGCTCTCGCCAGAGCAATTCGTTCATGAACTGTTACTTCCTCTTCAAACGCGTACAGCTGTTGTTGGATTTGATTTCCGCTTTGGGCACAAAGGTGCAGGGGATGAACAAATGCTTCGTACGCTTGGGCATGGAGAAATGACAGTAGAGACTGTTCCTCCTTTCTTGCTGGGCGGGGAGAAAGTAAGCAGCTCGCTGATCCGTGCTCTGTTGAAGCGTGGTGAGATGGATGAGGCAAGCCAGTGGCTTGGACGTCCTTATAGTGTCAGAGGTACTGTGATTCACGGAGAGAAAAGGGGACGGACGATCGGTTTTCCTACCGCCAATCTCGAACTTACCGATCACTATGTTACACCTGCCAAAGGTGTATATGCTGTACGAGTGAATGTTGGCGATCAACAATTGACAGGTGTGATGAACCTTGGTGTCAAACCTACCTTTCACGAGAATGGAATGAGACCGACGTACGAAGTACATCTGCTTGATTTTGACGGCCAAATTTATGATCAGGAACTGAAAGTGGAACTGGTGCACTACATTCGAAATGAACGAAAATTCGATTCCATTGATGCTCTGATTGCTCAAATCCGTGAAGATGCACTGACTGCAGCTCGCTTACTATCCTAAAAACTATTTAATAAAATGGATGTTTACATTTACTTTGTCCGGGCAAGTATGGTATAATGTACTACGTTGTCGAGTGAGACAACATTAACCTTAGCTTGGTTACACGCTCTCACCGGCGGTGACGAGGCTAATGGCGATTATAATGAAGGAGGTGAATAGGATGGCATTGACTCAAGAACGTAAACAACAACTGATCGACGAGCACAAAACTCATGAGTCCGATACTGGATCACCTGAGGTGCAAGTTGCTATCCTTACGGAAAACATCAGAAGTTTGACAGACCACTTGCGTACGCATAAGAAAGACCACCACTCACGTCGTGGACTTTTGAAAATGGTAGGTCAACGTCGTAAGCTTTTGGCTTACGTGAAAAACAAAGATGTTAAACGTTACAGCGCACTGATCGAAAAACTCGGATTGCGTCGTTAATTATCGTACATGTTTTCAAAATCAACCTGGCTGTTATCCGCCTTTCTTTTGTCTAAAAGGACAAGCGGAGCTTACAGCCGGGTTGTTTTGTAGATGAACATGTTGCCATATATTTGTAGCTGAGGGCTCCGCAAGGAGCTTTTGTTTTGCAAGTCAGCCTGTACTCTGTCCACCATAGCTAATGAATGCTGGACAAGCAGGAAATACTGTGAATATGCAGAATCCATTGTGATAGGAACGAATTAAAGGAGGGATTTCATGGAACAGCGTGTTGAAATGCAGCTTGGTGGAAGAAAGCTTACGCTTGAAACCGGGCGTTTGGCCAAGCAGGCAAATGCTGCCGTAAAGGTAACGTACGGGGATACCGTCGTATTGTGTACCGTGACAGCATCCAGTGAGCCGAAAGATTTGGACTTTTTCCCACTAACGGTGAACTATGAGGAAAGATTGTACGCTGTTGGTAAAATCCCGGGAGGATTTATCAAGCGTGAAGGTAGACCATCCGAGAAAGCAATTCTGGCAAGTCGTCTGACAGACCGTCCGATTCGCCCATTGTTCCCGGAAGGTTTCCGTAATGATGTACAGGTTCTGAACATTGTTATGAGTGTGGATCAGGATTGTGAACCACAAATCGCAGCCATGATTGGTACTTCAGCAGCACTGAGCATTTCCGATGTACCTTTCAGTGGGCCGATTGGCGGTGTGAAGGTGGGCCGTATTGATGGAGAGTTCATCATTAACCCAACGATTGCACAGCTTGAAATCAGCGAACTTGAACTCGTGGTTGCAGGAACTAGAGATGCGATTATGATGGTTGAAGCCGAAGCGAATGAATTACCAGAAGAAGTGATGCTTGAAGCAATCATGTTCGGGCATGACGAGATCAAAAACATTGTGACTGTCATTGAACAGCTTGTACAAGTTGCTGGTAAGGAAAAAATGGAAGTGAAGCTGCATGCCGTTAATGCAGAAGTAAACAGCAGCGTTCGTGAGTTTGCAAGCGCACGTCTGGTGGAAGCAGTTAAAATTGCAGAGAAACATGCTCGTCAGGATGCCATCGATGCAGTCAATGACGAAACGGTTGCTCACTTCGAAGAAAAGTATATTGAAACACCCGAACTGCTCAAAGATGTGAAAGAAGTGCTGCACGATATCGTCAAAGAAGAAGTGCGCCGTCTGATCACTCATGATAAAGTTCGTCCAGATGGACGTGGCCTTGCCGAGATTCGTCCAATTGAGTGTGATACTTCCCTGCTTCCACGTACACACGGTTCAGGTCTGTTCACACGTGGACAAACACAAGCACTGAGCATCTGTACACTGGGTGCACTGGGTGACGTACAAATTCTGGATGGCATCAGTCTGGAAGAAACCAAACGTTTCATGCATCATTACAACTTTCCGCCGTTCAGCGTAGGTGAAGCTCGTCCGCTTCGTGCGCCAGGACGTCGTGAAATCGGACATGGTGCGCTAGGTGAGCGTGCGCTGTCCAAAGTCATTCCTTCTGAAACGGACTTCCCGTACACAATCCGCTTGGTGTCTGAGGTATTGGAATCAAACGGTTCTACATCCCAAGCAAGTATTTGCGCAAGCACACTTGCCATGATGGACGCGGGTGTACCAATCAAGGCTCCTGTAGCTGGTGTGGCGATGGGTCTGATCAAAGACGGAGAGCACGTATCTATCCTGAGTGATATTCAAGGTATGGAAGATCATCTGGGCGACATGGACTTCAAAGTAGCAGGAACACCTGAAGGCGTAACAGCGATTCAAATGGATATCAAAATTGATGGAATCGATCGTCAAATCTTGTCCGAAGCGCTGGCTCAAGCCAAAGAAGGACGTATGCACATTTTGGGTAAAATGACCGAAGTGATGAAAACACCTCGTGAGCAATTGTCCCAATATGCGCCTAAAATTACGACCATGCATATCAATCCGGATAAAATCCGTGATGTTATCGGCGCTGGTGGTAAAATTATCAACAAAATCATCGAGGAAACTGGCGTTAAAATTGATATCGAACAGGATGGACGTGTCTTTATCGCCTCTTCTAACCAGGAGATGAATGATAAGGCCAAAGCGATCATCGAAGGCATTGTACGCGAAGTATTAGTTGGCGAGATCTATGTCGGCAAAGTAAAACGTGTGGAGAAATTCGGTGCATTCGTTGAAGTGTTGCCAAACAAAGAAGGACTGGTTCACATTTCCCAACTGTCCACGGAGCGTGTAGCCAAGGTGGAAGATGTTGTTGCCATTGGTGATTCCATTACGGTAAAAGTAACCGAGATTGACCCGCAAGGTCGGATCAACTTGTCCCGTAAAGCAGTACTAACAGCAGAGGCTCCTGCGCAATCCTAGGTTGCTGACGTTCGTTGGAATAACATATGCATGATTGAATGAAGAGACAGAATGTGAATTTCTGGCTCTTTTTTTAACGTTTAGATGACAGTGCGTCTATTGATAAGATTGCAGTTTCTATTCATATTCTTGCCCTTGTCCTCATATGATGGGGACAAAGACGGCAGGAGGATGGAACTGTGAGAAACCAATCCAAAAAACTGGCGGTTGTTCTCGCGGGTGTGGCAGCGGTCATGCTAATCGGACAAGTCGACAGTGTACGTACATACATTACGGAGATCCGTGATGGTCCGGGAACTCAGAATGCCTTTGATATGTTCAAGGAAGCGACGGGAGAAGAATCATTGTTATCAGCGATCAAGGATAAGGCAGCCGAAACTCGAATTGCACCGGTGAATGCGAGAGTCGATCGGGTATGGAAAGCGATCCCGGGTTATAACGGCCTGGAGATCGACGTAGAAGCAACGTATCGCAAGGCGCTGGGTGGCATGCTGAATACCAAAATTCCATATGTCTATCGCCAAGTTGAGCCGGAAATTCAATTAAAAGATCTGGGAGCACATCCGATTTATCGAGGCAATGCGAGTAAACCTATGGTTTCTTTTATGATTAATGTGGCTTGGGGCAATGAATTCCTCGTTCCAATGCTGGACACGCTTGATGCGGAGAAGGTGAAGGCTACTTTTTTTCTGGATGGAAGTTGGCTGAGCAAAAATGCAGAACTCGCCAAGGAAATTCAGAAGCGTGGACATGAGCTTTCCAACCATGCATATTCACATCCCGACATGAGTCGTTTGAGTGCAGAGCGGGCCCGATTAGAAATTAGCAAAACCCAGGAGTTGTTGCAGCAAACGCTCGGTGTGAAAAATCGCTGGTTCGCCCCGCCATCGGGTGATTTCAATCAAAAAACGGTGGATATTGCGGCTTCCATGGGTTTGCAAACGGTTCTATGGACGGTAGATACGGTGGACTGGCGCAAACCGAGTCCAGACTCTGTCATAGCCAAAATTTCGAATAAAACCGAAGCGGGATCGTTGATTCTCATGCATCCTACAGCTTCCTCGGCAGGAGCACTAAAAGGCATGATTGATTCCATCCACGCCAAAGGTTTGTCGTTAGGAACTGTAAGTGAAACGTTGTCTTCTGAACGGGTGCAAGGCCATACGGTTGAGTGAACGCCGTTTTTTTGTTAATATCAAAAAGTTGGAACCAAATGTCGATTTCAATTTGATCATTATTGAGATCAGGGCAATTATAGAGATGTAGGAGGGCCAACCGTGAAAAAAATTCAGCTGGGCAATGGCCTCAGAGTTGTGATGGAACAAATCCCAACCTGTCGTTCCGTGTCATTTGGAATCTGGGTCAAAACAGGTTCGCGTAATGAGCGAACAGAAAATAACGGGGTATCCCATTTTATTGAACATATGCTTTTTAAGGGTACGGAACGGTTTGATGCTAAAGCGATAGCGGAGCAGTTTGATGCGATCGGCGGTAACGTGAATGCATTTACGTCCAAGGAATATACCTGCTATTATGCAAAAGTATTGGATGAACATCTGCCCATTGCGGTGGATGTGTTGTCCGACATGTTCTTCCGCTCCAAAATGGACGACGGTGAACTCGTCAAAGAGAAAAATGTGATTTTGGAAGAAATCTCAATGTACGAGGATACGCCTGACGATATGGTTCACGATTTGATGGCGCTCGCTGCGTATGGAGAGCATCCACTGGCATATCCAATCCTGGGAACCGAAGAACGTCTTAAAGCGATGGATTCCAGTCATTTACGTGCATATATGAAGGAGCATTACACCATCGAGAATACCGTGATCAGTATTGCGGGTAACATTGACGATAGTGTGATTGATCTGATGGAGAAACATTTTGGCGCGTTTGATGTCAAAGGTGTAACCGAGGAAGTGAACGTGCCAGCTTTTCAAAGCGGTCAGCTCTTCCACAAAAAGAAAACGGAGCAGAATCACATCTGTATCTCGTTTCCGGGCTGCAAAATCGGAGACCCGTTGCAATTTGCCATGGTTGTTCTTAACAATGCGATTGGCGGCGGTATGAGCTCCAGATTGTTCCAGGAAATCCGTGAAAAGCGTGGGCTGGCTTACTCTGTCTATTCTTATCATAGTTCTCATGCGGACAGCGGACTGTTCACGATCTATGCGGGTACAGCGCCGAAACAGACCAAAGAAGTGCTCGATCTGACCAAAGAAGTGCTGAGTGATCTGGCTGTAAATGGATTATCCGAAGATGAACTGCGCAAAGGCAAGGAGCAGCTGAAAGGCAGTCTGATCCTGAGTCTGGAAAGCACAGGCAGTCGTATGAACCGATTGGGGAAAAACGAATTAATGCTTGGCAGACATCATACGCTTGACGAAATGATTGCCAAAATTGAGCAAGTCACGATGAAAGACATCGACGCCGTGCTTGATCTGATGTTTGCAGAGCCATTTGCACTCGCGATGGTAGGTACTTCAGACAAGACGATTGCTGGACTGAGAAGGGATGATTTGGTTGCATTACGTTCAAATAAAGAAGTTACCGGGTAACGAAGATATTAAACTGCCGCAAAAGATGTCCGAGCTGGCTGCTGGCTTTGATGTTGTGGCGGCATTGGAAGAAGAGGTTGTGCTACAGCCGGGGCAACGTACCTTGATCCCGACGGGTCTTGCGATGGCGATGCCAGCTGGGCTGGAAGCTCAAATTCGTCCACGTAGCGGACTCGCGTTCAAACACGGGATTACCTGCCTGAATACACCGGGAACCATTGATGCGGACTATCGTGGTGAGGTGAAGGTGTTGCTCATTAATTTGGGTCAGGAGCCCTTTACGATTGTGCGTGGGGAACGGATTGCTCAAATCGTGTTTCAGACGGTGCCTGCCATTGAATTAACGGAAGTGGCTGAACTTTCAGAGACCGTGCGGGGTGAAGGTGGATTCGGACACACAGGTAAATAACAGTAGTGTAAGTTATTTCTTTTTACAAGTATATAGTTGAGTAAATATAAGTACATCGTGTATCCCAGCCGTCCTTTACAGGGCGGCTTTTTTATGTTGGACACGGATTTCATTTTCTGATTGTTTTCACCCCCCTGTAGGCCACTGCATACGATAAGGCATACATGTGGTGAAAGGAGTGACGTCCCGATGCTGACCGGAGTCCGGATAGTCGTTCTTGGCGGAGATGCAAGGCAGCTTGAAGTCATTCAAAAATGCGCCGAGTTGGATGCAACGGTAAGTGTAGTAGGCTTCGATCAACTGGAGCAAGTGATTCCGGGCATTGAGCACCGCGAACTTAAGGATGAAGTGTTTGCTTCTGCAGATGTATTGGTCCTGCCTGTTGTGAGCTGTGATGATCAAGGAAAAGTGAGCTCTTCGTTTAGTGGTGAACCGATTGTTCTGAAAAAGGAACATATGGCCGCCCTGCCGGAGCACTGCACCGTATTTACTGGCATGGCAAAGCCGTTTTTGCGTGAGCTTTGCGAGGAGAATGGCCTTCGGCTTGTGGAAGTGCTTGATCGTGATGATATCGCACTCTACAACTCTATTCCGACAGCGGAGGGAGCCATCGCCATTGCAATTAAAGAAACGGATTTTACGATTCACGGGTCTGAATGCATCGTACTTGGCATTGGTCGAACAGGGTTTACGCTAGCCAAAACATTGCAAGGACTTGGAGCTAATGTACGAGTGGGAATTCGGCGGAATGAGGATGTTGCCAGAGCAACAATCATGGGCTGGAAGCCTTTTATGACAACGGATTTGGCCGCTCAAACCGGGGAAGTTGACTTGCTTTTTAATACGATACCGACTATGATAATCACAGCACAAATCCTGTCCAGAATGCCTCAAAAAGCGGTTATTATTGATCTTGCATCCGCCCCTGGCGGCTGCGATTTTAGATATGCCGACAAACGTGGCATCAAGGCACTGCTCGCACCAGGCCTCCCCGGCATTGTTGCTCCAAAAACGGCTGGCGGCATTATTGCCGACGCGTTAATCCGTTTGCTTTTGGAAGAACAGAACGCACGGGAGGTTAAATCATGAACTGGCAGGGTAAAACGGTAGGTTACGCAATTACGGGGTCTCATTGTACGTTTGAAGAGGTTATGCCAGTCATTAGCCGCTTTGTATCCGAAGGCGCGAATGTCGTTCCGATTATTTCGAACTCGGTACTGACGACGGATACACGTTTCGGTACAGCGCAGAATTGGCAAAAACAATTGAAAGATATAACGGGTAATGATATCATCTCTACAATTGTTGAGGCGGAGCCTTTAGGGCCCTCTAAGCTGCTTGATGTGCTGGTCATCGCTCCATGCACGGGGAATACCACAAGCAAGCTGGCGAACGCGATGACTGATAGTCCGGTGCTTATGGCTGCAAAAGCGCAGATGCGTAATCAGCGTCCGCTTGTGCTGGCGATATCGACGAATGATGGACTTGGTTTGAATGCAGCTAATATCGCGAAATTATTAGTGGCCAAATATGTATATTTTGTACCGTTTGGTCAAGATGATCCAATGAAAAAACCAAACTCGTTAGTTGCCAAAATGGAGCTTATCCCGGAGGCTTGCTGGAGTGCACTAGAAGGAAAGCAACTGCAACCGATGATTGTGGAGCGTGCTCCACAGGCTTAAGGATGGCATTCAGGGCAATAACGGTTATGCGCTTGGAGAAATGAAGAAGGGTACGAGAGACAAAGAAAATCATGGGGGACGATAGCTGGTCCATACAGCTACCTCTAAACACGTTCCTGTTCATAAGGGCATTCCTGCTTGCATATGGTCTTCATGCAGCAAGCAGGGGAGATGTATTTGAAATACATGTCATGCATGCCGTATACATTGCTGAGATTATCGCATCGGAACGCTCCCAAGGGTTATGCATTTGTTGATTTGACCCGTGTCCAGTCTTCTTGCGTACACAAATGGAGGAATAAAGATGCGTATTATGGTACAAAAATTCGGAGGTACATCGCTCTCTACCGTGCAAGCGAGAGAGCATGTGCTCCGTCATGTTAAACGTGAGCTAGAAGCGGGTTTTAACCTTGTTATTGTGGTGTCAGCTATGGGGCGCCGCGGTGAGCCTTATGCCACGGATACACTCTTGGACTGGGCTGCACAGAACGGAAATGCTTTATCTGCTCGCGAAAAAGATTTACTGCTGTGCTGTGGTGAAATTATTTCTGCAACAACGCTCAGCAGTTTGCTTGAACATGAAGGCATTCCAACTTCAGTGCTGACCGGCGCACAAGCGGGTTTTGTGACGGACGACAATTTCGGGAATGCCCGGATATTGGATGTCCGTCCTGTTCGTGTGCTGGAACAGCTTCAACTCGGTCGTGTTGTCATTGTAACTGGATTTCAGGGACAGACGGAAAAAGGTGATTTTACCACACTGGGGCGTGGAGGCAGTGATACATCTGCTACAGCTCTGGGTGCAGCACTACGAGCTGAGATGGTGGACATTTACACGGACGTTAACGGGATATTAACTGCTGATCCTCGGATTGTTGAAGATGCTCGTCCACTGACCGTCGTAAGCTATGCAGAAATCTGTAACATGGCTCATCATGGGGCGAAGGTTATTCATCCGCGTGCCGTCGAGATTGCGATGCAATCGCAGATTCCCGTTCGGGTAAGATCTACTTTTGCTGACACAGAAGGTACGCTTGTTACCCACCCGGAAGGGTTTCAGGATGTACAGACTGGCATTATTGACCGCTATGTGACCGGTATTGCTTATGTGAGCAATGTTACGCAGATTACGGTGGATGTCCCTGGTGGGACAGATCGCCTGCAATTAAAAGTTTTCAAAACGATGGCTGAAAATTCAATTAGCGTTGATTTTATTAATGTTACCCCCTCGGGAGTTGTCTATACCGTATTTGATAGTGATTCCGAGAAGGCTATACGCGTGTTGCAGGAGATCGGTCTAAAGCCTCAAAGTTTGTCCGGCTGTGCCAAAGTATCTGTTATCGGCGGAGGAATTAACGGTGTGCCTGGTATTATGGCCCGTATTGTGGAGTCACTGACACTTGCAGACATTCAGATTTTGCAATCTGCGGATTCCAATACAACGATCTGGGTGCTTGTCAAAAAAGAAGATATGGTTCAGGCCTTGAGGGCACTTCATACCTCATTCGAACTTCACTTGTAACTCACCCATGTTAGCGGAGCCAGACTTGTTTTGAGGGAGGAATCGATTTGGACTTTGGAAGATTGATTACAGCAATGGTCACTCCGTTCAATGCACAAGGAGAGATTCATTGGGAGGAAACGGCACGTCTCATCGATTATCTGATCGTTGATCAAAAGTCGGAGACTCTCGTGATTTCTGGAACAACAGGGGAGTCGCCAACACTTAGTGATACAGAGAAAGTTCAATTATTCGAATTTGCAGTGAAACATGCGGCCGGAAGGTGCAAGATTATAGCGGGAACGGGAAGCAACAATACAGCGCATTCCATCCATCTGACAGAGGAAGCTGAACGTGTCGGGGTAGACGGAGTATTATTAGTTGTACCTTACTACAACAAGCCGAGCCAAGAAGGTATGTTTAGACATTTTGAAGCGATTGCTGCTGCAACGACGTTGCCAGTGATGCTCTACAATGTACCTGGACGTACTGTAGCAAACCTGTCTGCCGCAACCACATTGCGACTGGCACAAATCCCGAATATTGTGGCGACTAAGGAATGTGCCTCTATGGAGCAGGTGACTTTAATTGCTGCGGGCGCGCCTGATCATTTCAGAGTCTATTCAGGGGATGACGCAGCTGGCCTGCCTGCCATTGCAGTCGGTGCTCACGGGATCGTTAGCGTGGCGAGTCATGTCGTAGGCGCAGAGATGAAAAATATGATCGATGCCTTTTATGGCGGCGATCCTCTACAAGCGCGACGCATTCATCAGAAGCTCTTCCCGCTCTTCAAAGGGCTATTTGAGTGCCCAGAGCCTTTGCCTAATCCGGTAGCGGTAAAATATGCATTAACATTGCGTGGACTGGACGTAGGCTCAGTGCGTCTGCCTTTGATTCCGCCTACTACAGAGGAGCAGGATTACATTAAAAATCTGCTTCAATTGTAAATAAAAGTTGAATTCTTTAGACGTTTATTAATGATAAGCACGAACGCTTTGTTTAACGAAAGAACCGCACCTCTCAGGTAGAGGCAGCGGTTCTTTTTTTGATGAGCGATGTAAGGTTTCTTTTTTTGCAGGAAGGGAAACCTACAGGTTAACGAGAGAGTGACTTGTTTTTTCTGTTTTTAATCATGTATAATGATGTCAAGTGACTGGGTGCGGTATTTTTTTGAAATTGAAAGCGACATCGTTTCGTTGGTGTGGCTTTGCGGTGAAAAAGGAAGGAACGGCTAAGAGGGAAAATTCGGATCCAACCTGTTGGTGATGGGGTATAACTTCGAAGAACTTCTTCCAAATATCGTGAATAAAGGTGTTCTTTTGCATTCATCCCTAATTCATTGGGGTGTGATGTTTGAACTACTTTTCTTAACTTACAATAAATAATAAGGTACGACGTCCAACTACCATAGGAGGTTCAGATTCATTTGTCTAAGAAAAATAATAATAACGAGAAGCTGATGATTTTTGCATTGGGCGGCGTAGGCGAGATTGGTAAAAATATGTATGTTATCCAATACGCGAACGACATTGTAGTCGTAGACGCTGGTCTTAAATTCCCAGAAGAAGATATGCTTGGTATTGATATTGTCATCCCTGACATTTCGTACTTGACTGAGAACCGTGATAAAGTACGCGGCATCATTTTAACTCACGGACACGAGGATCACATCGGCGGTTTGCCATATGTCCTCAAACACTTGAATGTTCCTGTTTACGGAACCAGACTTACACTTGGTCTCGTAGAGAACAAACTGAAAGAAGCTAATTTGCTGGGTGAGACGAAACGTATCCTCATCAATGCAGATTCAGAGATCGAACTGGGAACAACGCTGAAAGCATCATTCTTCGCTACTAATCATAGTATTCCGGATTCCGTCGGGGTATGTGTAGAAACGCCGGAAGGTGCAGTTGTTCACACGGGGGACTTTAAATTTGATCATACGCCAGTGAATGGTCAGTATGCAGATCTTCAACGTATGGCACAGATCGGAACCAACGGCGTACTTGCATTGCTGTCTGACAGTACCAATGCGGAGAAACCCGGATTCACTCCATCTGAGAAAAACGTAGGCATTGTTCTGGAAGATATTTTCCGCAAAGCAAGCCAGCGTGTCGTTGTCGCAACGTTTGCTTCCAACGTACACCGTATTCAACAGGTTATCAATGCAGCAGAGGTTACTGGACGTAAAGTTGCAGTGATCGGACGCAGCATGGTAAACGTGGTGGGTATTGCTTCGGATTTAGGTTATCTGGAAATTCCAGACGGAATGATCATTGAGCCAGAAGAAGTTGGCAAAATGGCTGCAGATCGTGTAGTTATTCTTTGCACAGGCAGCCAAGGTGAGCCAATGTCCGCATTGACACGTATGGCGCGTTCTACGCATCGTAAAGTGGACATCCTTCCTGGAGATACCGTTATCATTGCAGCAACACCTGTACCAGGAAACGAGAAGTATGTAGGCCGTACAATTGACGAACTGTTCCGTCTGGGAGCTAACGTACATTACAGCGGAGCTAACAGTGGCGTTCACGTATCTGGTCACGGTAGCCAGGAAGAATTGAAGCTCATGCTCAACCTGATGAAACCGAAATACTTCCTGCCTATTCACGGTGAATTCCGGATGCAACGTCGTCACGCGGTTCTCGCTGAATCTGTAGGCATCGACTCTGACAATATTTTCATCACTGATATCGGTGAAGTTGTTGAGATTCAAGGTGGAGCTGCACGTAAAGCAGGCAAAGTAACTGCAGGTAACGTGTTGATCGATGGTCTGGGCGTAGGTGATGTTGGTAACATTGTATTGCGTGATCGTAAGTTGCTGTCTCAGGATGGTATTCTGGTTGTCGTAGTAACACTCAGCAAGCAGGATGGTAAAATCGTCTCTGGTCCGGATATTATCTCCCGCGGATTCGTGTATGTACGTGAATCAGAAGGACTGCTGGATGAGGCTAATCGCATTGTAAGCAGTACTTTGCAGAAGCTGATGAGTGAAAATGTAAACGAGTGGGCTTCACTTAAAACAAATGTTAAAGATGCTTTGGGACGTTTCCTGTATGAGCAAACGCGTCGTAGACCGATGATTTTGCCAATCATTATGGAAGTTTAAAATAGGTTTAATGAAAAACATATAATCAGGCACACAGTCGCCCCTTCTTCTACGAGTAATATTGGACGGTTCCTCGTAGAGAAGGGGCTTTTTTTATTTTAAAGACTGAAAACGAATGCCGAAAAGCGATTCATGGAAATGTTTGTTCAGGGAAAGTATAAGGTTGTTGACAGATTCCCCATACTAAGGAAAAGACAACAATTATATTTTTCAGGAGAAGGAGACAGCATTTCATGAATGAGCAGATGAATGACAACAAACGAATGCCAAAATCCAATCAGTCGGAGGCCGAGGCTCCAGATATTCCGGTGCAGGAGGAGAAGCAGCTTTCTCCAGTCACAGAATCCATTCAGCAGTTCGGGCAAACACAGTCACCAGCCAGCGAATCTAATATTTTCTGTATGACCATTATCGGTCAGGTTGAGGGACATTTGATTTTACCCCCACAGAACAAAACAACCAAGTATGAGCATATTATCCCGCAGCTGGTAGCGGCAGAACAAAATCCGAAGATTGAAGGCATTTTGATCATTCTGAATACCGTAGGTGGCGATGTGGAAGCTGGCCTTGCTATTGCTGAGATGATTGCCTCTTTGAGCAAACCAACGGTGACCGTTGTCATTGGAGGAGGGCATAGTATTGGCGTACCGATTGCCGTTGCTTCCACGTACTCGCTTATTGCGGGAAGTGCCACAATGACGATTCACCCGATACGTATGAATGGACTTGTCATAGGTGTACCCCAGACGTTTGAGTACATGGAGAAGATGCAGGAGCGTGTTGTACGGTTTGTAACTTCGCATTCCAACATTTCTGAAGACATGTTCAAAGAATTAATGTTCAAGACAGGTGAGTTGAATCGGGATATTGGAACAGCGGTAGGAAGTACAGACGCGGTCAAGTACGGGTTGATGGATGCTGTTGGTGGTATTGGCCAAGCGATTGCACAATTGAACAAGCTTATGGGAGATAAAAGACAAGCGATACAAGCGGGAGGATACACACAATGACAACTATGTATACTGTGATGCCTCCCGAGCAACTATGGTCAGGCATGTGGACAGAGATTGGGGATACGAAAGAGATCCGAATGAATGGTTTGTTAATGCAAGTCAGACCGGTAAATGACACCGAAGCTGTTATTGTGCGTTTACTTGACTGCCCACTTGAAGCGTATCTGGATCCGTCCAATCTGCCGGGTTCAACTGTTCCGCTTTCGGGTAACACAAGCCCAACATAACGCGACGAATTTAGACAAATGGTGCAGAAAAAGAACATATGTACGGAATATATTTGTATGGTATAATATTCTTCTGGGGGTGACCTGATTTTGGCCAGAAGAAAAAAGAGGAAAAAAAAGGGTGCCGGATTTAGTGGCGTCTTAAAATATGAAATTTACGGCATTGTGCTAATCACGCTGGCAGTTATAGCTCTATCGGGTGAAGCCACAGTGGGACGTTCGCTTTCCAAGATGTTTGGACTGATGCTTGGCAAGTTTTATTTTGCGATTCCGCTTGTGGGCATATATTACGGTTTGATGGTGATGATTCATCGGAAGTGGCCGAGTGGCTGGACTACACGCAAGACCGGTTTGGTACTGCTGGTCTTTGCTTTAACCCTGATGAGTACCATATCCGCCATGCATCAGAAGTTGCTTCCGGTTGACGCACTTGAACCAGGTGCGGTGCTGACCCAAGTACATAACGATATGCAAACTGAACTATTGACCCCTGCTGTCTCTGGAGAACGGGATTCCATGCTTGGTAAGGATATTAGCGGCGGGTATCTTGGTGCAGGACAGTTTGCTTTATTTTTGTGGTTATTTGGCAGTCTTGGCGCAAGATTGATCATGATCGTGATGTTTGTGATTAGCTTTATGCTTGTTACGGGGCTTTCCTACGTTGATTTGATACGCATATTCCGAACAAAAATTTGGGATGCTGGCAGTTCCATGTATAAAAAGCTTGAATCCAGACCTGCAAAACGTTCCGCTTCCAATGTGGCGGGGGTTAAAAAAAGCAATGCACGTAAACTTGCGCCTGTACCCGTTGATGATGAGGAAGAGGATGACGATTATGATTCTCCCGATTCCCAAGAAGGACAGTTGCCCAAACGTAAGGCTCCGATTTTCTTCCAGTTGTTCGGGAAATGGGGAGCGGATCGTCAGCCCGCGAAACAGGCTGAGGAATCATCAGAAACAGATGTGTTTGACTCGGAACAGGTCGTTTATCGTGCTGGGCAGGAGTTGCCAACTGAGGCATGGTCTGGAGGGACTGGGTCATCTGTGATCAAAGGTTCTGGAGTAGCAGCTGTTGGTGCAGCAGCATCGGTAACGCAGACCAAGGCTGATTCGGCACCGATTATTCGTGACTTCTTTGAACATGTCAGATCAGAGGGCTCTGACAAAGATGATGATCTGGATGATGCCTATCCTTTCCCGGATGATCTGAATCATAACGACAGCACTCTAGGTCAGGTAGACAAAGCAGATATTAAATTTACAGATGAACTGGTAGAAGCAGAGTGGACTGATGCGCATGGCACAACAGACATGCTTCAAGCCGATCCTGAGCGAGAGATGACGGATGGAGGGCCGAGTAAAACGTTGAACTCTGGAACGGAGCAGGATGGTGTGGCAGGAGAGAATGCGCAACCGATCGTACCGCCACCACCCCCGCCGAAGCCATACAAGCTTCCTTCATTCCGTCTTTTGTCCAAGCCTAATAATAGTGGAAAAGGCAGCGATCAGAAGGATTACATGCAGACTGCGCGCAAGCTGGAAGCAACGTTAGAAAGTTTCGGTGTACGTGCCAAAGTTCTGGAGGTTGTCCGAGGTCCAGCGGTTACGAGGTATGAAATTCAGCCAGATATCGGGGTCAAGGTTAGCCGGATCGTCAGTCTTACCGATGATATCGCTCTAGCTCTGGCTGCGAAAGATATTCGGATGGAAGCACCGATTCCAGGGAAATCGGCAATTGGTATTGAAGTTCCGAATGGCGAGGTATCCGTTGTGACCATGCGTGAAGTGATGGAAACAGCTACGTTCCAGGATGCTGAATCCAAAGTAACGATTGCGTTTGGACGTGATATATCCGGTCAGACGATCATTGGCAACTTGGCTCGTATGCCTCACTTGTTAGTGGCTGGTGCTACCGGATCAGGAAAATCGGTATGTATCAACGGCATTATTACCAGCATTTTGTATAAAGCAAAGCCGGATGAGGTCAAGTTTCTAATGGTTGACCCCAAAATGGTCGAGCTGAATGTTTATAACGGAATTCCGCATCTGATGGCACCGGTTGTGACCGATCCGAAAAGAGCGTCGCTTGCGCTCAAAAAGATTGTAGTTGAGATGGAGAAAAGGTATGAGTTGTTCTCCAAATCAGGTACACGTAACGTTGAGGGATATAACAATTTGATGAAAGATAACCCGGCAGCGGTATTGCCTTACATTGTGGTCATTGTGGATGAGCTTGCTGATTTGATGATGGTAGCGGCTGGAGATGTAGAGGATGCGATTGCGCGCCTTGCACAGATGGCTCGTGCAGCCGGCATTCACTTGATCATTGCGACGCAGCGTCCTTCCGTTGATGTTATCACAGGGGTAATTAAAGCCAATATTCCTTCACGGATTGCATTTGGCGTATCCTCACAAGTTGATTCACGTACGATCCTGGATATGGGTGGAGCGGAGAAGTTGTTAGGTCGTGGTGACATGCTGTTCATGCCAATGGGTGCTTCCAAGCCGATTCGTGTTCAGGGTGCGTTTATGAGTGATGAAGAGGTTGAAAATATCGTGAATTACGTTCGTGGTCAAGGTGAAGCGCAGTATGATGAATCCCTTGTGCCAGAGGTAGATGACTCCAGTCAAGCAACGGAAGAAGTACAGGATGAGTTATACGAGCAGGCTGTACAGATCATTCTGGAAGCGAAGCAGGCTTCGGTGTCACTCTTGCAGCGTCGAATGCGGGTAGGTTATACGCGTGCAGCGCGTCTGATTGACTCGATGGAAGCCAGAGGTGTGATTGGGCCATATGAAGGCAGCAAACCGCGCGAAGTGCTTGTTTCGCTGGAACAGTATCAACAGAACAAAATAAGCTCATAATGAAGCGTTAGAAAACCTTCAACCTTTATGGTTGGAGGTTTTTTTGCTGTTCCACAGCTTTTGAGGTTTTGCCATTTGCTCCAGAGATCGGATGGTTTGGTGCATAGGAAACATGACTGCTTGTCATAATAACGGTAGCGATTCTGTTAAATCCCACAAGAGAAAGGTAGAGCTTAGTCGATGCGAAAAATGAACCTATGGCTTTTCACTGCTATTTTGCTGATAACCGCGCTTGGAATCCGTTATTTGCTTCCTGAGCATACAGCGCCTCAAAATGCTGCTCAGAACAACCCTCCAGTAGAGGAAAAAGCAATGCCGACTTTCAGTAACAATACCGTCAAATATGGTAGTTACGGTCAGGATGTCTACGAGCTTCAGGGACGATTAAAGTATCTTGGTTTCTACAATGGCAAAATCGATAGTAATTTTGGCAGCAGCACGCTGAAATCAGTGAAATGGTTTCAATCTGAGTTTGGCATGAAGGCAGATGGTGTGGTTGGAGCCAAAACCAAGTTAAAGCTGTATAACGCCAGCACGAAATGGTCACCTACCGAGCCTCCTTTGCATAAAGAAGGGGCATCTGGGGGAGACACAGGCGGAGGTGGAGAACCTTCAAGTAATGAGAAGGACAATATGGGTTCTGCCAATGCGATGGGACTCTCCGAGAACGAGCTTAAAATTATGGCGAATGCCGTATATGGCGAAGCGCGAGGCGAACCGTTTGAAGGTCAGGTAGCCGTAGCCGCTGTTATTCTGAATCGCGTAAACTCACCAAGTTTTCCTTCTACTCCATCTGGGGTTATCTTTCAGCCGGGAGCATTTACAGCCGTAGCCGATGGACAGATCTATCTGGAACCGAACGCTCAGGCGAAAAAAGCTGTTGAACAGGCATTGAACGGGTGGGACCCTTCCGGTGGATGTTTGTATTATTTTAACCCGAAGACAGCCACATCCAAATGGATCTGGACTCGTCCGCAGGTGAAAACGATCGGGCAGCATATATTCTGCATGTAATCGGGCGGGAAGCAACCAGAAGGCATCACTTTGGTTGCTTCTTGGCTTTTGGATAGTTTAAAATGGTGGTTACGTTTAAGCTTAAGGACAGGTTATCTAAATGACGCCGTAAAGGGGTTTTGACATTTGAATACCGCAGCATTTGAACGGGGGAGCCGTAAACAGCTACGTATCCATGTGCTTCCAACCAAACGTTTCAAAACGTTTGCTATCTCACTGTATGCCGGAGTTCCGCTACGCGAGGACACTGTTACTCCTGTGGCATTGACACCGTTTGTTTTAAGAAGAGGGACAGAGTCCTATCCGGAAACAACGCAGTTTCGAGAGCAATTGGAGCATTTGTATGGAGCAGGATTTGGTTTTGACGTCTATAAACGCGGTGATTATCAGATTGTGCAGTTTCGTATGGATACCATTAATGATTCGTTTGTCGGAGGTGGGGAGCAGCAACTTCTGGATCGTTCGTTTGCGTTTCTTGGTGAAGTGTTGACCAAACCCGCAAGGGAAGATGGACACTTCAAAACGTCGTACGTGCAGGCAGAGCGCGAGACGGTTCGTAAAAAGCTGGAGTCCATTGTGAACGATAAAATGCGTTATGCGGCTGAACGGTGTATCGAAGAAATGTGCAAACATGAGCCTTACCGTCTTCATCCCCTGGGTGAACGAAAAACACTGCCCGTCATTGAGCCTCCTGAATTAACAGCTGCTTATGAAAACTGGCTAAAGGAAGCCAGTATGGACTTGTATGTGGTTGGGGATACAACACTTGAAGAAGTGGAGAAACTGGTACAGCGTCATTTTAACCTTGAACGTAAGATTTCCTCTGACTATCAGGCTCAGAAGGCGCTGCGTGGGGATGAGGAGCCAAATACGGTCATTGAACGGCTGAATATTGGGCAGGGTAAGCTGAACCTAGGGCTTCGCACTTCCATTACCTATGCAGATGATATATATGCAGCAGCGCTAATGTATAACGGTATTCTGGGTGGATATCCGCATTCGAAGCTGTTTGTTAATGTTCGTGAAAAAGAAAGCCTCGCCTATTATGCTTCTTCCAGATATGATGGGCACAAAGGCATTGCCACGATTCAATCCGGGATTGAGATTCCCAATTATGAAAAAGCAGTGACCATCATCAAGCAACAGCTTGAGGAAATGAAACTTGGTCATATCACCGATCTGGAGATGTCCCAGACAAAAGCGATGATCCGTAATCTGTTAAAAGAAATGCAGGATGCTGCTTTTGAGATGATTGCTTACGATTTTAACACTCAGTTGTCCGGTAAGGAGAGAACATCTGAAGAGCTGCTTGCACAACTCGAGCAGATTACCAAGCAGGATGTTCGTGAGGCCGCAGAGCAGTTCCGTCTGGATACGATTTATTTCTTGCGGGACGAGAAGGAGGAATAGTCGTGGAGAGCATTCGGTATGAACATTTGCAGGAGACATTATATTACGAAGTAATGGCGAGTGGACTGCATGTCTATGTTTTGCCTAAACAGGGTTTTCAGAAAACATATGCCACCTTTGCGACCAAATACGGGTCAGTGGACAATCACTTTCAAGTGGAAGGACAAGCTGAGGTAAAGGTGCCTGACGGTATTGCTCATTTTCTGGAACACAAAATGTTTGAGGAGCCAACGGGTGATATTTTTGCAACATTTGCTTCCCATGGTGCTTCTGCCAACGCATTCACAAGTTTTGATCAGACCGTTTATTTGTTTTCGGCAACCGAAAATATGAATGAAAATATACAAACATTAGTTGATTTTGTGCAAAATCCGTACTTTACAGATCAAAACGTCAACAAGGAAAAAGGCATTATTGAACAAGAAATAAATATGTATGCCGATAATCCGGATTGGCGGGTTTATTTCGGATTGATTGAAGCGATGTATCAAAAACATCCGGTGCATATTGACATTGCGGGCACGGTTCAATCCATTAACACGATCACAAAAGAAACGTTGTATACGTGTTATAACACATTTTATCATCCAAGCAATATGCTCTTGTTTGTTGTCGGCGGTGTTGATCCTGAGCAGGTCATTAGCATGGTTCGTTCCAATCAGGAGCAGAAAAATTTCGAGCCGCAGGGCCCGATTCACCGCTTCTTTGAACCAGAGCCAGAGCAGGTGGGAGAGGCCAGACGAGAGGTCAAATTATCCGTTTCCCTGCCGAAATGTTTGTTTGGATTCAAAGAAACAGATGTTGGACTTACAGGAGAGGCACTTTTGCGCAGGGACACAACCACGCAGCTGATGATGGATCTATTGTTTGGTTCCAGCACACGTCTGTTTCAGAAGCTTTATGATGAAGATCTGATCTCGGATAGTTTTGGACATGACTATATCAGTTCACCGCAATATGCCTTCTCTGCGGTTGGTGGGGATACCAAAGACCCGGATCAATTGTTGAAACGGATACGCGAGGAAGTCGAAGTGATTGTGCAAAAAGGATTCGATGCTTCCGATTTTGAACGAGCGCGCAAAAAGAAAATTGGCGGTTATTTGCGCATGCTCAATTCACCGGAAAACATAGCGAATGAATTCACACGTCAGCAATTCCGTGGCGGTGACTTTTTCAATATGATTTCATTGTATGAAGCGATTACGCTTCAAGATGTAAATCAAAGACTGAAAGAGCATATTCGTTGGGATCAGCTGGCTGTATCACTCGTTGTTAGTCCTTAACCATGGAGAGGAAACAGGACGAAGTTTGAAGGGTTCACTAGATTGGGAGTGAAAGTTATGGGGGGACACATTGTGAAAGCTATAGGGGAAATGACTGTTCTGGTTACCGGGGCAAGCGGAGGCATAGGAGCTGCAATTGCAGAGCGGTTTGCCAGTGTAGGTATGAACGTGGTGTTGCACTATATGAAATCGCATGAAGCGGCCAATGAAGCGGCAAGACGTTGTATGGAGCGGGGAAATGGACGCATTATGACGGTGTCAGCGGATCTTCGCAGCAGGGAACAGATTCAGCGCATGCGGGAAAAATTGGCTTCTCACGAGTTGTTGCCGGATATTCTTGTGAACAACGCAGGTATATCTCACTATGGTTTGCTTGCGGATGTGACAGAGGAAATCTGGGATGAAGTGATGGCGATTAATCTGAAAGGTACTTTTCTATGCACACAAGAGATGATGCCACATATGATCTCCCAAAGATACGGCCGAATCATTAATGTGTCGTCAATCTGGGGGTTATCTGGTGCATCTTGTGAAGTGTTGTATTCCACAACCAAGGGCGGGGTAAATGCCTTCACCAAGGCACTTGCCAAAGAGCTTGCTCCCTCCGGCGTTACGGTGAACGCCGTTGCTCCAGGGGCTGTTCAGACGACGATGTTAGACCATCTGGATCAGAGTGAGCTGAAGATGTTGGAAGATGAGATTCCTGCGGGGCGACTGGCGCAGCCGGACGAAATTTCGTCACTGGTTTATTTTCTCGCGCTTCCTGAGTCGGGATATATCAATGGACAGATTATCAGCCCTAATGGAGGCTGGCTGACTTAATGCCGGTGTTCAAGTTATAAGACCAGCATATGCTTAGCTGAATATGGTATATAGGTGTTTGAGTTCTGACATACAGCTTGATTTAATTTTAAAAGCTCGTATATAAAATGTCCGGGAAGCACATATTACAACTGTTGATTTTAAATCTCATGCGTCAGCTAAGGAGGATTTATCATGTCAACAGAAAACACAGTAGTTTCTAACTTTGACACATGGAAGAAGTTCCTGGGTGATCGCGTTCGGCAAGCCGAGAAGATGGGAATGAGTGAAGAAACCATCAACAAACTGGCGTACGAGATCGGTGACTTTCTGGATGAGAAAGTTGATCCGGCGAACCATTCCAACCGAGCATTGAAGGAACTATGGGATGTCGGCGATGCGGATGAGCGTCGTACGATTGCGTGCCTGATGGTCAAATTGGCCAAACAAAACGCATAAAGGCAAGAGATGAAGAGCTCCCGCAAGGGGGCTTTTCTCTAATGATTACAAACGGATTACAGAGCTGTTCTTGTAATTCATTTTCATTTTATATATCATTAACGTGACCCATTTTTAGAAGACGACCCGAAATAGCGTCCAGTGGACACGTTCGGATGTTGTCAAATAATGTGGAATAATGCATTACGGGGTGTATACATGGAAACTAAACAATGGTATATGGAATATAAAATACATAAGAACAGACCTGGTCTTTTGGGGGATATCGCCTCTATGCTGGGGATGCTTGAAGTCAATATATTGACCATTAACGGTGTGGAAGGCAAAACGCGGGGCATGTTGCTCGAGTCAGATGATGATGAAAAGATCCGTCTGCTCGGAGAGATGCTTGGTAAAGTCAACAGCATTACGGTATCGGCACTACGTCAACCCAAATTGGTGGATATTCTGGCTGTGCGACATGGTAGGTACATTGACCGGGATTCGGATGATCGCAAAACATTTCGTTTCACCCGGGACGAACTTGGGTTACTAGTTGATTTTTTGGGTGAAGTATTTAAAAGAGAGGGAAATCAAGTGATCGGCTTGCGCGGTATGCCGCGAGTTGGTAAAACAGAATCAATCATCGCAGGCAGTGTATGTGCTATGAAGCGTTGGACTTTTGTATCTTCTACCCTTCTTCGCCAAACGATTCGGAGCCAAATGTCCGAAGACGAATTGAACCCGAATAATGTGTTTATCATTGATGGGATTGTCAGCACAATTCGCTCCAGTGAGCGGCACTATAATCTGTTGCAGGATATTATGTCGATGCCTAGTACGAAAGTGATTGAGCACCCGGATATTTTTGTGCAGGAATCCGAATATGATTATAATAATTTTGATATTATTATTGAATTGCGTAATAATCCTAACGAAGAAATTATTTATGATACGTTTACGGCAAGCTATACCGACGAACTGTAAAGCTCCGTACGGAATCATGGAATAGATCCGCAACAACTGAAGAGATAAACAGAAGGAGGAGATGGCATGTCTGAACTGGGTCAGCAGTTAAGAGAGGCCCGGCTGCAAAAAGGGATGAGTCTCGACGATGTACAGGAAATGACAAAAATTCGCAAGAGGTATTTGGAGGCTATAGAAGCAGGGGATTATAAAGTGTTACCTGGCAGCTTCTATGTGCGTGCATTTATAAAAACCTATGCGGAAACGGTGGGACTGAATGCCGATGAGCTGCTGGAAGGACATAAAAAGGACGTACCCGCAGAAACTGCGGAAGCAACCATGGAACCGGTAATCCAGAAGCGCTCCAGTCGGCCGGCGGAGCGGAGCAACCGCTGGATGTCTGTTGCTCTAATGTGGACGTTCCCTATTCTGATTATCGTGCTTTTGTATGTGTATATGGCAAACAACAAAGGTGATGACACCAATCCACAAGGTCTAGATGATACAAAAATTACGGACAGTCAGAAGCCTGCTAATGACAAACCTGATCAACCATCCGATAACGGGCAAACTGCAACTCCGCCTGCAACCGATTCGGGATCGAATGATACCGGTAAAGGTGATGCCGGCGGAAACGGCGGCGGTAATGAAGCGAATGGTCAGACCGACGGTGAAAATAACACTCAAACCGATGGACAGACTGACGGACAAACCGACGGACAAACAGGTGAGAACCAAGAGGGAACACCGCCAACTACGCCTGGTTCAGTTACTGTTTCTCAGGATGGTAAATCAGGCAATATTACAAACTTCAAAGTTAGCGGAAGCGCAGGTCAGCCTGTAACTGTTACGATCAAGGCAACAGGTAACAGTTGGCTTGAAGTGTATAAAGGCGAGAATTCAAGCGGTGAGAAGCTGGAGTATGGCAATACAGCCGACGGTGACACGTTTACATTTACTTTGGACAGTGCAGGCATGTACATTAAATCCGGTTATGCGGCGGCAACAACCATTGATGTTGGCGGTCAAGTAGTAACGGACGGCAAAGCAACCAACCGCATTCGTCTTAAACTGGATACAGATAGCACAGCTTCTTCCACGGGAACTGAAGGCATGACAGGCACAACGACCAGTGGTTCCTCAGAAGGCGGAAGCTCCAGCAACGAATAACCTAGCTAACTGCAGGAGACAATAATCTTGTCTTCAATTGCAGTTAACTTATGGTGAAGTGAGGTGGATGGCCGTGACAGTCAGCTGGATCGTAACCGGTTTAGGGATTATTGTCAGCCTCCTGGGTTATTACCTGACTCCAAATGCCTGGGGTTACGGAATATTGGGCTTTGGACTTGCGCATATCGTCCTCGGTGTGCTCGATATGTTCAGACAGCCTAACCGTAGCCGGTATTAAGGCAGCTCAACCAGCAAGCATTTTTGGTGACCGAATGGTACTCCAAAAATGCTTTTTTCTATGAGGCGTGCCCAGCAAAGCACGCATCTTCTAGCCGGTGAAAGTCCGGTCGCAGGAGGGGCCAAGCCCCTGCGTAGCTAGGATATTTGCGTATGGCGAAATCTGTGCGTAAAAGCATATCGGCAAAAGTACCTGTCAGAGACAAAGCGAGCGACATGCCAGGCCGTAACATCAAGTGAATTCTGCCGCATCGTCAAAAAGGCCTCGCAAGAGGGACAAGAGGAAGCCGAGTCGCGCTCATATCGACGAAGGTCAAGGAAACTGTTTGGAACTTGGAGCGACAGCGGAGAATCCTCCGGCGTAAAGGGAGCGGCATGGTCTGAAAGAGGATGCAGTGAACTGGGGAGACCCTCCCCCACACGGGATTTTTTTTAACCCCCGTAAAGAGACGCTCTATAAGTCCAAAAGACGAAGTGAAACGTCTGTGGGAAGGGAGTCCGAGGGGCTCATAGTACCGAAGAACCCAAGGACAACATAACCTTGGGGAGGGAAGGAGCCCTACTTTGTTTATGCTTTTGGAGGAGGTACGAGTGAGTGAATGCCAACCGGCTAACAACACCAAAGGAAGAAGTTCAACAACTCCAAGAAAAGCTAGGTCATGTGGCCAAGGAGAACAAGAAGCGTAAATTTCATGCTCTGTACGACAAAGTCTACCGCTCCTACAGCCAAAAGAAATTAGCGAAGCTGGACTGGTATATGTTGCAACGGTTAACCCGGTGGTACGCGAAGAAGAGACAACGCAGAAAATGGATAGGTTCAATAGCCGAGGTGAAGTACATCGCCAGTCAATATGAATTAAAAACGCTATTGTAATCTGCATGCCCATGAATGACAAACATCGGAAAGCCGTATGAGGGAAAACCTCACGTACGGTTTGATGAGGAGAGGCCGGGTTTTGCCCAGCCTTTTACTCTAGTAAACATGACTAAAATTAGACTTTTGCTTGAAGTTTACTCTATAATGTTACAGAACATATGATTAATTGAAAGGGTGACTCGGTTTGAGTTCAGAAAATTCATTTGATATTGTGTCCAAAATGGACTTGCAAGAATTGACCAATGCCGTTACGCAAACGGAAAAAGAAATTGGTGCTCGTTATGATTTCAAGGGCAGTAAAAGCAGCTTGAAACTGGATAAAGATGCTCTTACGATTGTGTCTGATGATGAGACAAAATTAAAAGCGGTTATTGAAGTTTTACAATCGAAAATGGCAAAGCGTGGGCTGCCGCTGAAAAATATGGATTACGGGAAAGTGGAGCCAGCTTCCTCTGGTACTGTTCGCCAGCGTTTGAATTTTAAACAGGGCATTGATCAGGATGTGGCTAAAAAAATTAATATCCTCATTCGTGATTCCAAACTGAAGGTGAAGAGTCAGATTCAGGGAGACCAGCTTCGGGTGACAGGTAAAAGCAAAAATGATCTGCAAGCCGTTATGCAACTTCTTAATGGAGCTAACTTGCCACTGGATCTGCAATATACCAATTTTAAATAAAAGTTCTTGTACAGAAATGTCTTTTTGACACTGTATTGGTACGTATATTATACTGAATGTGCATTGCTGGCAGTCATGCATCAAGCCCAGTCTTCATCGTTAGCTGACTTTGTGAAAAGCAGTACACTTCTGGAAGTCGCCGGAGCGTTTAAAAGCAGTTTTGCGTTTGAGCGGTAGACTTTATTTTTTGCGTTTCTACATAGGCTTTTATGTAAATATAAGTCGACGTTTCAATCGTTCATTTCTTGCTTCAGATGATGAATACGGAATTAAGATGATTGTTTGAAGTAATGGAGGATACAAAGGGAGGGCGTCTTGTGAATTTACCCAACCGGATTACGCTTGCACGAATTTGCTTAATCCCTTTTTTGATGGTGTTCCTGCTTGTGGATTTTCCGTTTTATCCAGAGCCGTTACATTTTGGGAGCTTTACGCTTCCGTATAACCAGTTAATTGCTGCTTTTATTTTTATCGTTGCTGCAAGCACGGATGGAATAGACGGCTATCTTGCAAGGAAAAACAATATGGTCACCAATCTGGGCAAGCTGCTTGATCCTCTGGCAGACAAGCTTCTGGTCACCGCTGTTTTGATTTCATTGGTTCAAATGGGCAAGCTGGATTCGTGGATTGCAGTCGTTATTATCAGCCGTGAATTTGCCGTGACCGGTCTACGTCAGATTGCTTTGTTGGACGGTTCGGTTGTAGCGGCGAGTGCATGGGGCAAACTGAAAACAGTAGTGCAGATTGTAGCCATTGTTTTGCTACTGCTGAACAATTTCCCCTTCTCATACACGGGTATTCATGTCGATGAAATTGCGGTATATGTAGCGGCTCTGATCACCATCTGGTCTGGAATCGACTACTTTATCAAAAACAAAAACTTGCTTCATTTATCTAAAGCGTAATGATTTAAGCTGAAACGGGTAATGATGAAAGACTCATTGGGTCAAAGGGCAATAGGAACTCATCCTATTGCCCTTTGACTACTCCACATATGTACAGGAGGAAGCCAAAATGAAGGCAGAGATTATTGCAGTTGGGACAGAGTTACTGCTGGGACAGATCGTAAATACCAATGCCAGATACCTTTCCCGGGAACTTGCTGCAATGGGGATTGACGTATATTTTCAAACGGTAGTTGGAGATAATCAGAATCGGCTTAGTGAAGCGATACGCATCGCGCAGGGGCGTGCAGACATTATTCTATTTTCCGGGGGCATCGGGCCAACGCAGGATGATTTGACAAAAGACGCGCTGGCTGCAGTGCTAAATCGGAAGTTGCATATTGACCGTATGGCTATGGATAAAATTGAAGGTTTCTTCCGCGATCGGAATGTGGAAATGACAGAAAATAATCGGCGCCAAGCCATTGTTCTAGAGGGTGGAACCCCTCTGGCGAATGAAACTGGACTTGCTGCAGGAAACGCGATTGCGGATAACGATAAATATTATGTTGTTATGCCTGGGCCACCTAAAGAATTGATTCCAATGTTCGAGCAGGAAGCCAAACCTTGGTTGCTCCAGCATGCTCTTACAGAAGAAATGCCGATTTATTCACGAATGTTGAAATTCGCAGGCATCGGAGAATCTGCTTTGGAGGATCGGTTGCTTGACTTGATCGACGGACAGACAGACCCTACGATTGCTCCTTACGCGAGTGAGGGAGAAGTGACCGTACGTGTGTCTACCAAGGCTCCGAGCGAAGGAGAAGCCAAGCTAAAGCTGGATGCGATGGAAGTGCAGATCCGTGAGCGTTTATCTGAACATCTCTACGCTAACGAGGATGTGCCTATAGAGTACACGATTGTTACAATGATGTCTGATATGGGGCTGACTCTGAGCGCGGCCGAAAGCTGCACAGGAGGGCTTGTGATGCAGAGTTTAACTTCGGTGCCTGGAAGTGCATCAATGTTAAAAGGTGGCATTGTATGTTACTCTAATGAGATCAAAGAAAAGCTGTTAAATGTGCCTCACAGTTACCTGGAGGGTGAAGATGCACCAGGTGCTGTTAGCCCAGAGGTGGCAAAAGTGCTTGCAGAGCAGATCCGCATGATCGGGGATGCTGATTTTGGTTTGGCGATTACCGGAGTAGCCGGCCCGGGATATTCGGAACGTAAACCACCAGGCCTCGTGTTTATCGCTCTGGCTGAGCGTGGGAAGGATACGGAGATTCATGAACTCCGGATTAACGGTAACCGGGAAACGGTTCGCATTCGCTCGGCAAAAGCGATTCTGTATCGGTTATGGCAAAAGTTAGTCGCTATTGATTGATGATTACGCAGGCAGATTGCATTTGCATAATTGAGGAAGTATAATGATTGTAGACGGAAGAACCGTAAAATGTGGCTTTACAGCCTTGTTTACGGTTCTTTTTCTGTTTTTTCATCGATTTCCATGAGGAAGAGGCGCCTCGGCCTGAACAAAAAAACGAATATATGTTCGAAAAAAAGCTTGGCAAACGAGTTAAAACAAGGTATCATTATATTATAAACAGTAAAGGGTGTGAGTTTATTGTCAGACCGTCGTGCCGCGCTTGATATGGCGCTCCGTCAAATAGAGAAGCAATTTGGTAAAGGTTCCATCATGAAATTGGGTGAGTCAACTCACATGAATGTGGAAGTTATTCCCAGCGGATCTTTGGCTTTGGATATTGCATTAGGAACAGGCGGCTTGCCGAAAGGCCGTATTGTTGAAATATATGGACCTGAATCTTCAGGTAAAACAACTGTGGCATTACATGCTATTGCTGAAGTTCAACGTGCAGGTGGACAAGCTGCGTTTATCGATGCTGAGCACGCGCTTGATCCGAATTATGCAAGCAAACTGGGTGTTAACATTGATGAATTGCTCTTGTCTCAACCGGATACAGGTGAGCAAGGATTGGAAATCGCCGAGGCTCTTGTACGCAGTGGTGCAGTAGATATCATTGTTATTGACTCGGTAGCAGCACTTGTACCAAAAGCGGAGATTGAAGGAGAGATGGGGGATTCCCACGTTGGTCTGCAGGCTCGTTTGATGTCTCAGGCACTCCGTAAATTGTCCGGTGCAATCAGTAAATCTAAAACGATTGCCATCTTCATCAACCAGCTTCGTGAGAAAGTTGGTGTTATGTTTGGTAACCCGGAAACGACACCAGGTGGCCGTGCATTAAAGTTCTATTCCACGGTTCGTCTAGATGTACGCCGTATCGAGAGTATCAAATCGGGCAATGACATTACGGGTAACCGTACTCGTATTAAAGTTGTTAAAAACAAAGTGGCGCCTCCGTTCAAACAAGCGGAAGTTGACATTATGTATGGTGAAGGTATTTCCAAAGAGGGAAGTATCATCGATATCGGTACAGAGCTGGATATCGTGAACAAAAGTGGTGCATGGTATTCATACGAAGGCGAACGTTTAGGTCAAGGCCGCGAAAACGCAAAGCAGTTTATGAAAGAACATAAAGAAATTGCTGATGTGATTGAGCAGAAAATTCGTGAAGCCAGCAATCTGACAACGGCTGTTCCTGCTCCTACGAGTGAAGAGCAAGAAAAAGAAGCAGCTGAAGAACAGGAATTATTCGAAATTAATGAGTAATTCTTCTGTGCGGGAAGGCTTTGATCTTCTTTCACAGTAAACTTTGTATTGAGCGATTGCTAATGCTTTAGCTAGCTAAATAGGATTGGTTTTTCGCGATGCTAACAGCCTCTGTCCATTCCGGACAGAGGCTGTTAGCATCTATGCCATCTGTAACCTGAGCTGAATCGAGATCGTAAGAGCGACCGAAGGGGATTCTCATTTTTAACCCGAAATATAAACAAAGGGGAGCGTGAAGATTGTAGTGAAACATCGCCAAAAGGAACAAGAATATGACAAACAAGATGATGAAGAAGAATTGCAAGAATCAGCAAAATTAAATGGCATCTCCCAATTTCCAGATGATGAAGAACTTATCATTACCCGGGTAGAACGCACCAAGAGCAGAGAGGCTCGCTACCTGATTTCATTTGGCAACTACTCACTTACGGTTCTGGAAGATGTGATGATTAAATACAGGATGACACGCGGCAACATTTTCATGAAGAAAGATCTGGAGGAAATCATCATTGCGGATGAACGCCAGCGAACGTATGTGCAATCGTTACGTTTCTTGGAGTTTAAGCAACGGACGCGTCATGAATTAAAGGAGAAACTAAAGCAAAAAGAGTTCGCTGTGACAATCATTGACGAGGTTTTGGATCGGCTGGTACAAGAGAAACTCGTTGATGATGATCTATTTGCTAAGGAATGGACAAGACAGCGTATGGAGGGGCAGCGGAAGGGGAAACTGTGGATAAGGCAAGAATTGCGTCAAAAAGGCATTGCAAGTGAACTCATTGCTGAGGTACTAGATGACGTGAGTGAGGATGCGGAATACGACACCGCATTAATAGCTGGTCGTAAGAAGTGGAAACAGGTTCGTGGAGATGTGCAGGAGAAGAAACGTAAAACGTTCCCGTACTTGATGCGACGCGGTTTTAGCACGGATCTGGTGCGCCGGGTCATGAATCGTTTAATGGAAGAGGATGGAGCAGAAGATGCCGAAGATGATGAAGCATTGTTATGGGACTAGACGAGAAGACTAACAATACTGCATTCTCTTGACAATTTCTTTCGTCAAATACTAAAATGGACATGAGTCTGTTAAGAAAAGGACAACCCTTTTTCCTTCCAAAAAAGCGGTTTCGGTTTCTACAGATTTATACCATTCTTAATTATGGGTTCACTGGATACGGTGAATAGTACATGTATTCATGTACATGTGAAATGAAAATCGGCGGGGGATCGCCGTGAGTATTCGTTATTCCCAAACATATGTAAGGCATGAAAACAGAAAAGTTGACCCAAGGAGTGCCTTGGAGGAACCAACGAGGAGGTGAACAGTATGGGCGAAATCGCTATCACGATCATTCTCGTTGTGGCCGCGCTCGTTATTGGGTTCGGAGTCGGATATTTTATTCGCAAATCTCTTGCAGAGGCTAAAATCTCTAGTGCGGAACAAGCTGCCGTACAAATCGTGGAGAACGCGAAAAAAGAGGCAGAGGCACTGAAGAAAGAAACGGTGCTGGAAGCGAAGGATGAGATTCATCGCATTCGCGCCGAAGCTGAAAAGGACACTCGTGAACGTCGGAACGAAATTCAACGACAAGAGAGACGATTGTTGCAAAAAGAAGAGTCGCTGGATAAAAAATTGGAATCACTCGAACGTAAAGAAGAGCAAGTGGCTAACAAAGAGAAACGTATCGATGAAACACAGCAGCAGATCGAAATGATCTACAAAAACCAGGTGACGGAGCTTGAACGAATCTCCAATCTCACGATGGAAGACGCACGCAGTATCATACTGTCCAACGTAGAACAGGAAGTCCGTCATGAGACGGCTCAAATGATCAAGGACATTGAACAGCAAGCGAAGGAAGAAGCGGACAAAAAGTCCCGCGAGATCATTACACTCGCCATCCAGCGCTGTGCGGCTGACCATGTAGCCGAGACAACGGTATCCGTTGTAACGCTGCCTAATGAAGAAATGAAAGGCCGGATTATCGGTCGTGAAGGACGTAACATCCGTGCGCTTGAAACCCTTACCGGGATTGACCTCATTATCGATGATACGCCAGAAGCTGTTATTCTGTCGGGCTTTGACCCGATTCGCCGTGAGATTGCCCGCACTGCACTGGAGAAACTGGTGGCGGATGGACGGATTCACCCGGCGCGTATCGAAGAGATGGTGGAAAAATCACGTAAAGAAGTGGATGAGCGCATCCGTGAATACGGTGAACAAGCTACCTTTGAAGTGGGCGTGCATGGTCTGCACCCGGATCTCATCAAAATTCTGGGCCGCCTGAAGTTCCGCACAAGTTACGGTCAGAACGTCCTGAAACATTCGATGGAAGTTGCTTATTTGGCAGGACTAATGGCTGGAGAACTTGGAGAAGACGTGACTTTGGCAAGACGTGCAGGTTTGTTGCATGACATCGGTAAAGCGCTGGATCACGAAGTGGAAGGATCACACGTCGAAATTGGCGTGGAGCTGGCGAAGAAATACAAGGAACACCCAGTGGTTATTAACAGTATCGCTTCCCATCACGGGGATTGCGAAGCAACTTCGGTTATTGCGATGCTGGTGGGTGCAGCTGATGCGCTGTCTGCAGCTCGTCCGGGTGCACGCCGCGAAACATTGGAGACATACATCAAACGACTTGAGAAGCTAGAAGAAATTTCGGAATCTTTCGAAGGCGTCGAGAAATCGTACGCTATCCAGGCTGGACGTGAAGTTCGCGTCATGGTGCAGCCTGAGAAGATTGATGATGCTGAAGCTTTCCGCCTCGCACGTGACATCACGAAGATGATTGAGAATGAACTTGATTATCCAGGTCATATCAAAGTCACCGTGATCCGGGAAACCCGGGCGGTTGAATACGCAAAATAGAGCATTTTGGAAAAGTGGCCGCTACAGTGGGCCACTTTTCCTGTTGATAAGCCATGCAGGAATTGAGGAGGCAACAAATCATGAAAGTTTTGTTTATTGGGGACATCGTAGGAAACGTAGGGCGTAAAGCGCTTAAAGAGAATTTGCCATATCTGAAATCGAAATATAAACCCCATGTGATCATAGTAAATGGTGAGAATGCTGCAGCAGGACGCGGGATTACAGGCGCGATTGCAAATGAATTTTTTAACTGGGGTGTGCATGGCATTACGCTTGGCAACCATACTTGGGACAATAAGGATATTTTTGATTTTATAGATGATGAACCGCGGATGATCAGACCTGCCAATTTCCCCCCAGGAACACCTGGACGCGGGTATACCGTAGTTAAGGGCGAAGGGAAAGAACTTGCGATCGTGAATCTGCAAGGCAGAACCTTCTTGCCTGCGATTGACTGTCCGTTTCGCGCAGCGGATGAAATTGTGGACAAGCTACGGAGAGACTATAACTGTATTCTTGTGGATATGCACGCGGAAGCAACGTCTGAGAAGATCGCGATGGGCTGGCATCTCGATGGACGTGCATCCTTCGTTGTAGGTACGCATACCCATGTGCAAAGCAACGACGAACGCATTTTGCCTGGGGGCACAGCATATTTGACCGATGCGGGTATGGTTGGACCGCGTGATGGTATTCTGGGCATGGAGCGTGAAGCGGTGCTGCGCAAATTTTATACCCAGCTTCCGGTAAGGTTTGTGGTTGACGACGGCAAATGGCATTTTCATGGCGTGGTCGTGGATATTGATGAAGCAACCGGTGCGGCTACGCGAATTGAAAAAATTCGATTAATGGAAGACGAGTGGCGCATGGAATAGGGGCATTGTCCCATTTTGCCGGGAAACCCTGCTAAAAAGAAGGAATTTTTTTTCCTCCCGCGAATAACATCTAGTAAGTGGAAACAAACTTTCAACATTCCCAGGGAGGTACTTACCATGGATGTATTAAAAGTTTCAGCAAAGTCCAATCCTAACTCTGTAGCCGGCGCTCTTGCAGGAGTTCTTCGTGAACGTGGAAATGCTGAACTGCAGGCAATTGGAGCGGGAGCACTGAACCAAGCTATTAAAGCGGTAGCGATTGCCCGGGGATTTGTAGCACCAAGCGGAGTTGACCTGATTTGTATTCCAGCTTTTACAGACATTGTGATTGACGGTGAGGACCGAACGGCCATTAAGCTGATTGTGGAGCCCAGATAATACATGAGTTGAACGTACGCATGAGCCTGTTTACGAATAAAGTAGACAGGTTTTTTTGCGTTATTTTACAAAATAATCGAGCGAAAAGGGTAATTATACGTTATTAGGAGGGTGGGCTATGTCGAGAATAGGCCAGCGTATCGCTGATTTTCATTGTGATGCACTAAGCAAACTGCTGATGAAACCTGAACTTTCTTTTGTGAAAGCTTCCGAACTGGATGTCAATGTGGAACGCATGCAAGAAGGTGGCATACATCTGCAGGCGTTTGCGATTTATTTGCCGGAAGTGCTGGGCCGAGGCAAGTTTGAACATGTCATGGGACAATTGGAGCTGTATCGTAAAAAGGTCGAGCATAGCGCACAGCGCTCCGGCGGGGTCAAGACACTGCTTTGGCGCGAACAGGTAGCAAACTTGCATACGGAGGCGGAAACCGCTCCATGGGGCTTAATGACATTGGAGGGGGTCGATGGGCTGGAGGGAAACCTGTTTTATCTGGAATTGTGTTTTCAGATGGGGGTACGCGTCGTTGGTCTTACATGGAATCATGCCAATTGGGCAGCAGACGGAATTATGGAAAAGCGGGGGGCGGGTCTGACAGAGAAAGGCAAGGAACTGGTGCGTCTCTGCAATCAGATGGGAATGCTCCTGGATGTGTCTCATTTATCGGAAAAGGGGTTCTGGGAACTGGCCGATCTGAGCGAACGTCCTTTCATAGCCTCGCATTCAAACAGCTATAGCGTATGTCCGCATGTGCGTAACTTGAAGGATGACCAGGTTCAGGCCATAGTTGCAAGAGATGGACGTATTGGCTTGACGTTCGTACCCTGGTTTGTCAAAGAAGCGGATGAGGTGCGTATACAGGATTTGCTGCCGCATATTGAGCAGATCTGTTCGCTTGGCGGGGCTCATCATCTGATGATGGGATCAGATTTTGACGGGATATCAACCAAAATTCAGGGTCTGGAGCACGCGGGATGTTATCCGAAGTTGACAGAAATATTGCTGAAGCATTATGACGAAGCACTGGTACATGGTTGGTTATGGGGGAATGCAATGCGCTATCTCGGGGAACACTTGCCAGAGGGTAAACACGGGTAAATTCAATTCATAAAGGACAGGATGAAAAGGAATAAAGCAGGAAGAAGAATGTAATAAATCTCACTTTTTTTCAAAATAAGTGCCTCGAAATGGAAATGATTCAGCGAAAATAAGTGTATTTCATGAATTTTCATTAGTTTGTTTTCATTTCACAGTAAAAAGGAGTATAATACCACTTGGATTGTTAAGAGCCTGTCTACAGGCCATAGATAAACAAGGAGTGAATTTACGATGAGTAAAACAGTACCTGTGGGCGTATCCGCCCGTCACATTCATGTATCCCAAGAGCACGTTGACATTTTGTTCGGCAAAGGTTATGAACTGACTGAATTTAAACCTCTGTCCCAACCCGGACAATATGCTGCGAACGAAACGGTAGCGGTCATTGGTTCCAAAGGACAGTTTGATAAAGTGCGTATCCTCGGACCTGTTCGTCCGGAAACACAATTGGAAATCTCCATGACAGATTCTTTTGCGATCGGTGTAAAGGCACCTGTGCGTGAATCTGGAAGCATTGAGGGCACACCAGGCATCACAATCAAAGGCCCGACTGGCGAAGTAACGATTGACAAAGGTGTCATTGTGGCCGCTCGTCACATCCACTTCCACACGTCCGATGCAGCAAAATGGGGCATTGAAGACAAACAAATGTTAAAAGTTCGTTTGGGTGGGGATCGTGGTCTGGTATTGGAAAATGTACTGGCTCGTGTATCCGATTCCTTTGCACTGGATATGCACATCGATACAGACGAAGCAAATGCAGCAGGCGCTCGCAATGGCGACACTGCTGAAATCATTGACTAATGATTCTACACGGCCTATAGCGTTGCAGTGCAACATGGAGGCTGGATATAAGTGACAATGACCTGAGTACACTGGCAGAGGCAGTTCATCTTGAACTGTGCGTCAACGTGCTCAGGTTTTTTTGTATAAGGCTGATAGGACGGTAAAATGGAGTTGGTAGCGCCGTGTTTGCTTGTGGAACTACAGCCCAATTCATGTTATAATTTGCTGTAATGCTCTTTTGAAGCATGAGGAACCAAATGGTTGAATTTTGTGATGAAAAGAACGCTTTTATGAATAGAGGCTGTAAGGAGTGACCGAAGGAAATGGCTAAAGACTCAAAAAAGGATTACTCCCAATATTTTGATTTCTCCGATGCCAAAGTAATTTCGCAAGATGAATTCAGCAAAAAGATTAGAATTCGTGGCCGCGAGATTAATATCAAAGCGGAACCGAACCATCGTCAGGAGAAACAAAGGGGCAAGGAAGACATTCAGGTGCTGTATGAGACGGCTGTTCCCGAAGAGCTGAAAACGATCGGAAAGGGCAAGCATTATATCGTATACACTTATGGATGTCAGATGAATGAACACGACTCCGAGACGATCAAAGGTCTGCTGGAGACGATGGGGTATCAAGCTACGGAAGATCGCAAAGCGGCGGATCTCATTTTACTTAACACGTGTGCGATTCGTGAAAACGCGGAAGACAAAGTATTTGGTGAACTGGGCCATCTAAAGACGCTTAAGCTGGAAAACCCAGGCTTATTGCTTGGCGTATGCGGGTGTATGTCTCAAGAAGAAGGTGTCGTTAACCGGATCATGCAGAAGCATGGTTTTGTTGACATGATCTTTGGTACCCACAATGTACACCGTCTACCACACCTGATTCAGGAAGCGCTCTTTAGTAAAGAGATGGTTGTCGAAGTGTGGTCTAAGGAAGGCGACATCATTGAGAACCTGCCGAAGAAACGGGAAGGCATGCGCGGCTGGGTAAACATTATGTATGGTTGCGACAAGTTCTGTACATATTGCATTGTACCGTTTACTCGGGGGAAAGAACGTAGCCGTCGTCCAGAGGACGTTATTGCAGAAGTAAGGGAACTGGCTAGACAGGGATTTAAGGAAATTACACTGCTAGGTCAGAATGTGAATGCGTACGGCAAGGATTTTACGGATCTGAAATACACCTTTGGTGACTTGATGGACGATATTCGTAAAATAGATATTCCACGCGTGCGTTTTACAACGAGCCATCCGCGTGACTTCGATGATCATTTGATCGAGGTGCTTGCCAAAGGTGGCAATCTGGTGGAGCACATCCATCTGCCAGTGCAATCAGGCAGCACGGAAGTGCTCAAACGTATGAGTCGTAAATATACGCGGGAACACTATTTGAATCTAGCGGCGAAGATCAAAGCGGCCATTCCAAACGTCGTTTTGACAACGGATTTCATTGTGGGATTCCCTGGCGAAACGGACGAGCAGTTTGAGGATACGCTCTCTCTGGTTCGTGAAGTCGGTTATGATTTTGCCTATACGTACATCTACTCTCCACGTGAGGGTACGCCTGCAGCGGTGATGGAAGATAATGTACCGATGGAAGTGAAAAAAGAACGTCTGAAACGTTTGAACGAAACGGTGAACGAGTACAGCCAGCGCAGCAACGAGCAGCAACGTGGCAAGATTGTTGAAGTACTTGTCGAAGGCGAGAGCAAACGTAATTCGAATGTTCTGGCTGGACGTACACGCAGCAACAAGCTGGTTCATTTTGAAGGGCCTAAGGAACTGATCGGCACGTTTGTACAAGTTGAAATTACCGATCCGATGACGTTTTATATTCGCGGCAACTTGCTTACGGAGCCGGTAGCAGCGAATCAGTAAAATCTCATGAGATTTTCGGTCTCAATACCAACATCTCTTAATTAAGATGAATGTTTTTTTGAACTTAGGTCAAGTGTGCGACGAGACATAGCGGAGGGGACGGAATCGATTCTGTAGAAACGAAGTGCTCGCCTTTATCGCTGGATTTTCCCCTTTGAGAAGGGGATCGAAAAAAATCCGGAGATAACAGCGATCGAAAGAACGATCCGAACCCGTAGCGGCTACCCAAGCCTTAGTCCAAACAATGTTTAACCGCAGTCTCATCCTTATATCATCTCATACGAATGGAGCGATTACAGTGGCGCAGGAAGAAGTGCAGTACAACCATTATGGAATGCCAACCTACGATACGCGCAATCTGATCATACGCGACGACATTATGGGAAAGGCCAAAGAACTGGCAGATATGCTCGGAACGAGCGAAGAAGTAAGACAGTTTCAACAGGCAGAAGCCAAAATCCGAGATCATGAGCGCATTCAGCAATTGATCGCAACGATTAAGAAAAAACAAAAAGAAATCGTTGCTTTCGAAAGTTTCAACAACAGTGCCATGGTTAGCAAAATTGAACAGGAAATTGATGACTTGCAAAACGAACTGGACAGCATTCCGCTAGTAACAGAATTCCAGCAGAGTCAAAGTGACATCAATTATCTGCTTCAACTAGTTATTTCGGTGATTCGGGATACAGTATCGGAAAAAGTCAATGTCGAAGCTGGAACGGATTCACCTCCGACCAGCTGCGGTTAAATGAACGGAAGGGTGCGGACGCAGTCCGCGCCTTTTTTGACATCATGGAGATCAATGAACCCCGAATGAAGCAACGAAAAAGACATCTAGAGTGAGTTAAACAACGTGTGGAATAGAAGGAGAAATGAAACATGAGTATTTTGGACAAAATGGTGGAAGACGGCGATGGCCGATTCTGGGGATTTCTTGGGTGCCGATATATCAAGGGCAATAAACAAGAAGTCCAGATTGCGCTGACAGCAGGAGAGCATCATACCAACTCGATGGGCATAATTCATGGTGGTGTGTTGACCTCATTGATGGATCAGGCGATGGGCATGGTCGCAACAGCTGCTATGGAGGTCGATAGTTGTGTCACCACAAACCTCAATGTACATTTTCTGGCTCCAATGAGTCAGGGCGAGTTAATCGTAACGTCAACCGTGTTGCACCAAGCTGGGCGTAGCATCACGACCCAATCTGAGGTTCGCGATGCCTCAGGAACGCTGGGATGTATGGCTACAGCGACGTTCCGTGTGGCCAAATCGAGAGCCTGAAGACGGAAAACGGAGTCCACTGTTGACAAAAGTTATTATTATGTCATAATGAGATTATCAAAATGAATATAGTCGGTGGTGCCCATGAGCGAAAACAACAAACACGTTAACACTGAATCAGCAAACGATGAACTGGAAGCACGTAATTATAGTTCCAAAAAATATCGTACCCCAGACGGGGTTCCTGCAGATATCGTCATGTTCACCTTGACGAAGCGGGAGCGCAAAACAGTAACGAAAACCCTCCCGATTCGGGAGTTGAAGGTTATGTTAATTAAACGCAAGGGCTGGCCGTTTGCCGGAAGGTGGGCATTGCCTGGTGGATTTTGCCAAGAGAATGAGTCCATTTACGGTGCGGCGAAGCGCGAACTGATGGAGGAGACCGGTGTAGACGGCGGGCATCTCGAATATCTGAACGTTTACAGTCAGCCTGGGCGTGACCCCAGAGGTTGGATTATCTCTCATGCCTTCTTTGCACTTGTAGAGGAATGGATGCTTGAACACAGGCAGGCAGCGGATGATGCGGAAGATGTCGGGTTGTTTACGATCCAGGAGGCACTGGAAGAGCTGGAACTCGCCTTTGATCACAGAACGATCATCGAAGATGCATACAGACGAATCCAGCAACAGATGCTGGAGACAACGATTGCGAGACAGTTTTTGCCGCGTGATTTTACGTTAAGTGAATTATATCAGGTCATCCAGAGTGTTGTACCCGATTTCGAAGAGCCTAATTTTATTCGTAAAATAACATCTACACGCAGCCGTAAAGGGATTGTCGAGGAGGTACGTGACGATGAGGGCAATCTGGTCAGCTCCAATCAGTACTCCCAACGTCCAGCACAGTTGTATCGATTTACTGAACTAGTGCCGCGTTTATCCATCTATACGTAAAAAAGGGTCTCGATGTATCCCAAGCATGTTACGTATGAAGCCAGTTTGGAATGAACGCTTTTGGTCAGCTAGGTAAGATGAGTTTTGCATGATGCATTCAACCATATTCAAACCAAGGGAGTGTGGACGATGAAAGCATTGATTGTGATCGATTTTACACGAGATTTTGTGACGGGAGCATTGCCAGTGGGTCAACCCGCCGTAGAGATTGAGGAAACGGTAGCGGAGATTACCGAGGCGTACCTCAATAATAAAGATGAAGTGATCATGGCAGTAGATCTGCATGAAAAAAATGATCCTTATCATCCGGAAACGGTGCTTTTCCCGCCTCATAACATCCGTGACACAGAGGGAAGACAGCTATACGGCCGTCTTGCCGAGGTAATGGAGAAGCACGTGAGTGAAATTCGGTGGATGGATAAAACGAGATATAGCGCGTTCTGCGGAACAGACCTGGAGCTGAAGCTGCGCGAACGAGGCATAACGGATATTGCGCTAATCGGGGTATGTACAGATATATGTGTATTACATACCGCTGTGGATGCCTATAACAAAGGATTCCATATTACGATCTATGAGGATGCTGTAGCCAGTTTTAACCCTGCAGGTCATGAATGGGCGCTTGGACACTTTCGTTCGAGCATGGGGGCACAAGTGGTTAAGGCAAGTGAAACGATTTTGGCCTGATTCGCCACCGAAGATTGCGGTGTAATCAGCTTTAAGCCCGTATTTTCAGGAATGATCTGAGAAGCGAGCGGAAGTCAGAGAGGATGAGACAAATGCAGACAACAAGCCTGGCTTTACATACGGATAAATATCAGATCAATATGATGTATGCGCACTGGGTGAATGGTACACACAAACGGAAGGCGGTATTTGAAGCCTACTTCCGTAAGCTTCCTTTTGGCAACGGATATGCCGTATTTGCCGGATTGGAGCGTATTGTGAATTATATCAGCCAGCTACGCTTCACGATGGAGGACATCAAGTTTTTATCCAAACAACCAGAGAACTATGACCCGGTCTTTCTGGAGGAATTGCTTCAGTTCTCTTTCCAGGGAACGATTCATTCCATGAAGGAAGGTGCAATTGTTTTTCCTGACGAACCGCTCATTCGGGTTGAAGGAACGATTATGGAAACGCAATTGGTGGAAACAGCGATACTTAACTTCATGAATTATCAGACGCTGATTGCAACGAAAGCTTCTCGCATTAAACAGGTGGCGCAGCAAGATACATTGCTTGAATTCGGAACACGCCGTGCACAAGAAGCGGATGCTGCGATTTGGGGTGCACGTGCTTCATATGTTGCCGGTTTTCATGCTACATCCAATATGCTGGCTGGTGAACAGTTTGGCATTCCGACAGCAGGCACACACGCACATTCCTGGGTGCAGAGTTTTATGACGGAGCAGGAGGCGTTTGATGCGTATGCAAGAGTGCTGCCGGATCAGGTGACGCTACTCGTGGATACGTTTGATACGCTGAATAGCGGCGTGCCTCATGCGATCAAAACAGCCAAGTGGCTGGAGAGTCAAGGCAAAAAGATGAATGCTATTCGTCTGGATAGCGGAGACCTTGCCTATCTTTCGATTCAGGCCCGTCAGATGTTGGATGAAGCCGGACTGGACTATGTGAAAATCGTAGCTTCGAATGATCTCGATGAAAATACGATCTTTAACTTGAAAGCTCAAGGTGCGCGGATCGACACATGGGGTGTCGGTACACAGTTGATTACAGCATCGGATCAGCCTTCTTTGGGAGGCGTCTACAAGCTGGTAGAGCGTGAAGTGAACGGAGAAATGTTGCCAACGCTTAAAATATCGGCAAATCCCGAGAAGGTGTCTACACCGGGTAAAAAAGAAGTCTTCCGCATCATTGATCCGAAGCATGGCAAAGCTATTGCGGATTATATCTGCTATCCGGATGAGGAGCAGCCGCTCCAGGGAGGACCGCTCAAGCTGTTCAACCCGCTACATCCTTATCTGAAAAAAACGGTAACCCGTTATGAAGCAGTTAACATGCTGGAGCCGATATTTGTGCATGGACGTAAAGTGTATGAGCTGCCTACGCTCGATGAAATACGTGCGTATCATAAGGAGCAGTTAAACCTTTTCTGGCCGGAGTACCAACGGAAGCTGAACCCGGAAATTTACCGTGTGAACATCAGCCCGGCCGCATGGAATATGAAGCAAAAGCTGATTGCTGAGCATGTGAAATCAACGGAAGAGTAATATCATAGCTGTATGTGAGAATCAGGAAGGCATAACCGGTAGGAATTACTGGCTTATGCCTTTTTGATATGATTGAAACGATGATGATTTTCAATTAACATGTGTGCAGTTTCATAGAAGTATGCTGGAGGAAGATGTATACTCTCTGAATAAGCAATAATTATGAAGCGACTTTTGCATAGCATCCCATCCCATCCATTGCATTACCTATTCCAAGCGTTCTCCGAAGTAAGATCAAATCAATTATTTCTCGGGAAAGCGCAGGAAACGCCAAATGCCGCCACATTTCGAAATTTACTTCGTCAGGAGGGGGAACCCTTTAGAAGAACAGTTGACCAGGAATGAAAATCAACACTGTTTCAAACTGATGTCAGCAGGGGATGAAAGGTAGAGGAGGGTTGGCTGATGACATATATGCTTGGACTGCTATGGGTTGCATTTATAGCTTATGCGCTGTTTATGGCGCCGGGGAACTCTCCCGCGAATGATCCGATATTCAAAGAATTACTTACATTGCAGAGCAGGGAGCCATGGCTACTGACAGTGTTTTCATGGCTGGGCATTTTTCCAGCTGTTTTTGCATGTATTTTACTTCGGAAATCAAAGGTAGCATCGAAGGGGCAGCGGATACCAGCATGGCCGTTTGTCTTGTTTTCTTTTGGGCTTGGAGCATTTGCGTTATTGCCCTATTTTGCGCTGATTTCACCATCCCGAACTGGCATGCATGATCCAGCACAATCTGTTAAACAGTCGAAACGAGGTGTTTCGCGAGTGGTATCGCATAAGCTGACCCATCTAATCCTGTTGTTTCTAACAATAGGATCAGCACTTTATGCGTTGACCGAAGGCAATCCCGATCGTTTCATGGATGCATTTTATCAATCCTCGTTTGTACATATCATGACGATTGATTTCGTAGTACTGACGTTACTATCTGCGTATGCTATCTTTCGGGATGCCAGAGTGAACGGACGAACAAGAAGCTGGGCGTGGGTAGGGTTACTGCCGCTTGCAGGGCCATTATTATATCTGATCACGGAACGAAAATAAGGAGATGAGACAGATGAAAGAACAATTTCAGGCTTATGTGGTACGTAAGGATGATCAGAAGGGAGTCACAGCAAATATTGAGCAGTTGAAAAAAGAGGACCTTCCTAACGGGGATGTGACCGTACAGGTACACTATTCCAGTGTGAATTATAAGGACGGATTAGCCTCTCTTGAAAAAGGAGGCGTCATACGGAATTATCCCATGGTACCTGGAATCGATATGGCCGGAACGGTAGATGAATCCGTGAGTGGACGTTTTGCACCTGGGGATCGGGTCATTAGTACGGGATTTGAACCCGGAGTCTCCCATTACGGGGGATATAGTGAGTATGCTCGTCTTCGCAGTGAGTGGTTAGTGCCTCTCCCGCAAGGGCTGAGTGAAAAAGAAGCGATGGCTATCGGAACGGCAGGTTTCACCGCTGGACTTTCGGTAGACGCCTTGTTACAAGCGGGGGTAACGCCATTAATGGGCAAAGTGCTAGTTACTGGCGCCACGGGAGGTGTTGGCAGCATGGCGATAGCTATCCTTGCAAAGCTTGGTTTTGAAGTAACGGCAAGCACAGGTAAAAAGCAGCAAGAAGAGGAACTGCTTCGCAATTTGGGAGCTTCCGAAGTCATTTCACGTGAAGAAGCGGATGCCCCAATCAAAGGAGCCATGGGCAAACAGCAATGGGCAGGCATAGTTGATCCAACCGCGGGTCCAGCAATGGCGGAGCGATTGAAGCAAGTTCAGTATGGCGGGGCTGTTGCTGTCTCCGGTCTAACTGGAGGAAATCAATTTGACTCAACCGTGTTCCCGTTTATTTTACGAGGTATCCAGTTGATTGGTATTGATTCAGTGTATTGTCCTATGGAACGCCGAGAACGAATCTGGAACAAGCTGGGCGGTGAATGGAAGCCAGACCGTGCACTTGCGCTGGGGGTTCAGGAGATTACACTAGAGCAATTGCCGCATACATTAGGGAACATACTGCAGGGCGGTGCAGTTGGGCGTACCGTTGTACGTGTCTCCTCTGAATAAGAATTACTTGGAATAAAATGTGTATTTCCTAGACATGCTAATTCTACCTGAAAGAGTCACTGTTACCGTGGCTCATGGAAAGGAAGGATAGGCATGTTGTTAAAGGAGAAAAAAACGAAACTTATAGGGCAAAATGTAAAACGCTTTTTAATGTTAAGTGGCGTGGTATTCCTGAGTGTCGTATCCCTAGTAGCTTGCACATCTTCATCTATTGAACAGGAACGTAAGCTCTATACAGGGGAAGCAACAACGGAAGGGAATTTCAGAGCCAAGCAACAAGGTCACGGGTTAAATGGTGCTTTGGCGAAAGAAATGGCAACTCGCTTTGCAGCCAAACATATTAAGCTGATGAACAATATGTTTGAGGAGGATGCTGATGGTGGTGGTATGTCATATATGTATTTATTAAACGGTAGTGCAAGACATATCGTAAAAGTACACATTTACCGTGATGCGAAGATTCGTGCAGCACAAATGGAAGAAATGTATGGAGAACCTAAAGAGAATGCGGTTCTGGAGAATGTAATGGGCAGAACGACGATCCGCAGCAAAGGTCATGTATCATTGGTTTATACGGCTTCAGGTGGAGAGAAAGATGTGTATGCACGGGACGTCCTGCAAGTATTTGAACAGGTGTTGCAACAAATAAAAGAGCAGTGACATACATGCTGTTCAAGTGGAAAAAACAACCCGTCTGATGATTCAGACGGGTTTATATATTTCGCGCATCACATGGCGCAGTTCAGGCAAAATAATGCGTTCCATGGCAAGTTTAACGGCCCCGCGAGAGCCTGGCATTGAAAATACAGCTGTACGCCCGATGGTTCCGGCAACCGCACGGCTGAGAATAGCTGCTGAACCAATATCTTCGGTATAACTTAGGTAACGGAATATTTCACCAAAGCCTGGCAGCTCTTTGTCCAGAAGGGAAGAGACAGCTTCATATGTAGTATCCCTTGGAGCAATACCGGTACCTCCGCTTAACAGTACGGCTTCGATATCATCCCTTACAACGGCATCTTGAAGAATCGTCTGAATCTGTTCTGTCTCGTCAGGTGTAATGATATACTCCACAACCTGATAGCCAGACTGGTGCAACAACTCATGCATAAGTTGACCGCTCGTATCGGTTTCTTTGGTACGTGTGTCCGAAACGGTAACAACCATGCAGGCGACCGTTTGTGGAGCCTCCTGACGGTGCTGTTCAACTGAATTGGTCATTGAAATCCTCCTCAAATAAACATGTCCTCATAGCATAGAACATTCATGTAAATCCGGCAATGAAGTTTTTGTTAACAGAACAGGCGTATTGCACAACAATTGAAGGATGGTGTACACTCGCTTAATAGAGTCAGACTAAGGGTAGGTATGGGCAGAGAGGTGTGTAAATGATGAGTATCACGAATGAACAAAAACCAAGTATTCCTGTATATATTTTGTCCGGTTTTTTGGGAAGCGGTAAAACAACATTGCTTGTAAAGCTCATAGAACACTGGAAACAGCAGGGTCTGCGTCCAGCCGTGGTGATGAATGAACTGGGTGAAGTGAATCTGGATGGTCAGATCGTAGATGATGAAGTACCCATGGCAGAAATGTTGGGCGGATGTATCTGCTGCACTGTACGAGGAGATCTTGGACTTCAGCTGGCAGACCTCATTCAAGAAGAGTCACCCGATGTTATCGTAATCGAAGCAACGGGTGCAGCGAATCCGATGGAAATTTTGGATGCGGTGACGGAAACTTCTCTCTATATGCGTTTGGAGCTGAAAAGTTTGATCACCGTAGTGGATGCAGCTCATCTGTCAGGTCTGTACCAGGAGCAAAAAGGAAAAACCTTCAAATTGATGCAAGAACAGATTCGTTGCGCTTCGGTGTTACTTTTGAATAAAACCGATCGGGTTCAAGCGCAACAATTGCAGGACTTGGAAAAGCTTCTGAATAGATGGAATGGCTTTGCCCCCGTAATTCCAACGGTCAAATGTGAAGTGTCTATGGAACTATTGCTACATAGTGGTGCCGACGTCCACATTCACCAATCCCATATAGCAGGCGATGGGTCGAAAAATGCAGGAGAGACTCATGTGCATACAGAAGCATGCCGTGCTCATGGATGCAATCATGGACATGATCACACGGATCAACGTGACAGCAACCATTCAAGCAACCACCACGAGCATTCTGTCAAGTCACATACATCACATGAACATGTCATGGTATATACACATTATTTCAGTCAACCTGTGAACAGCGAAGCATTCGAACAGTTTGTGATTAACTTGCCGCGTGACGTATATCGGGCAAAGGGAATCCTTTCATTTAGCGATACTGCAAGCCGGTTCTGGTTTCAGTATGCTTATCGTGAGTCGGATTACATGAAGATCACACCTCAAGGAGATGTGCCGAATGTAGCTGTGTTTATCGGTGAGCATTTTGATCAGACTGCCATCCGCGAACAATTGCTGGAATTGGAAGCGGTAAAACAAGACTAGGTTAATGGTTCAAAGTTCCTCCCGGGTGGGTATTAAGAAGCATAGCAAACTTTGCCTGGGAGGTAACTTTAAATGACACAACAACAATACCAACAATGTATCGATGCTTGCCTGGAGTGCATGAATGCTTGCAATGTATGTTACATATCGAGTTTGAAAGAATACGATTTGGCGATGCTTCGTGACTGTATCCGTCTGAACCGGGAATGTGCTGATATATGTGCATTTGCAGCGCAAGCGATGACACGTGGAAGTGATTTCATCGGTGAAATCTGTGAACTGTGTGTCAAAGCATGTGAAGCCTGCGCAGCAGAATGCGGGAAACATGAACATGATCATTGTCAGGCCTGCGCTGAAGCTTGCCGTAGATGTGCTGAGGCTTGCCGTTTAATGGCTGCGGTTGCTAAATGATCTTTAGTATCACTTTCAAATAACGGGGTTGCTAATCCATACCAGGATATGTATAATGATTTGAAATGATCGAAACAGCAATATCCGTGATCGGGAGAGTAGCTCAGATTCAACCATGGCAGCGAGCCGGGACAGGTGTAAGCCGGTATGTGATGAACTGTGTGAAGCGCACCCGTGAGATGGTTATCCGAAGTCATGTATAGGCGCCATTTGGAGTTCGTTGTATATGAATTTGAGGGTAATCCGGCATGCAACCGTTATTTGCACCGAGCGGATCGGTTTTACTTGACTTGCAGCTTGCTGTAATGCAGGTGACTGTTCACTTAGAGTGGTACCGCGGGAACTGTAAACACAGCTCTCGTCTCTTATTTGAAGAGACGAGAGTTTTTTTGCGTTTATTTTAGGCATATTTCATGCAGAGAAGGAGTGTTGGATGTGTTATTGAAACAGGCTGCAACTCAGATTGCCCCGTTAACCGGGCTTACACCAGAAGAAGTATTGAGATTATTGGAAGTTCCACCGCAAGAGGAAATGGGAGATGTTGCATTTCCGTGCTTTACGCTAGCCAAGTCGCTACGAAAGGCACCGGTCGTTATTGCTGGAGAAATTGCCGTTGCATTACAGACTGAGGGTATGGATGCTACAGCTGCGGGTCCTTATGTGAACATTCGTTTTGACCGGAATGTTCTGTCGCCCCAATTGCTCGAGGAAGTGGGTAGTGAGACATTTGGTAAACTGCAGCTCGGGCAAGGAGCGCGTGTTGTCATTGATATGTCCTCGCCTAACATTGCGAAACCGTTTGGCATTGGGCATTTGCGTTCGACGGTTATTGGTGCAGCATTGTATCGTTTATATAACGAAGCGGGTTATACCTCAGTAAGTGTGAATCACCTAGGGGACTGGGGAACCCAGTTTGGCAAGCAAATCACGGCATATAAGCGGTGGGGAAATGAAGAGACACTACAAGCGGATCCGATTCGTAATTCTCTCGAACTATATGTTCGTTTTCATGATGAAGCAGAGAAAGATCCTTCTCTAGAAACCGAAGCACGGGAATGGTTTCGTAAGCTGGAGCAGGGGGATGAAGAAGCGCAACGTTTATGGACCTTCTTCGTAAACGTGAGTATGCAGGAGTTCAACCGGATGTATGAACGCTTGAATGTGGATTTTGACCATACGCTGGGTGAGAGCTTTTATAATGACAAGATGGGTGCAGTTGTGGAGGAACTTCGAGCCAAGGGACTGCTGGAGGAAAGTGACGGTGCGCTCGTTGTACGGCTAGATGAAGAGAACATGCCACCATGTCTGATTATTAAAAAAGATGGAACCACGATCTACCCAACCCGGGATTTGGCAACGGCAATCTATCGTCATGATGTGATGCAGGCAGATAAGTTGTTGTACGTTGTGGGTGGGGAGCAAAAGCTTCACTTCCGTCAAGTATTTACGGTATTGTCCAAGATGGGGTATGACTGGGCAGACCATTGTGAGCACATTCCGTTTGGTCTGATGCGTTTCGAGGGACGGAAGATGTCCACACGCCGGGGAAAGGTGGTTTTTTTACAGGAAGTACTGGATGAAGCCGTCGCTCGTGCCTTGCAAATTATTCAGGAAAAAAATCCGAATCTGGAGCAGGCTGAGCAGGTAGCCGAAGCCGTTGGTGTAGGGGCGATTATTTTTGGTGATCTGCGCAACAACCGCATGAACGACATTGATTTTTCGCTGGAGGACGCGGTAAGTTTTGAAGGGGAGACTGGCCCTTATGTGCAATATACTCATGCCCGTATTCAAAGCGTGCTTGCCAAAGCCGCTAATGTGTCACATGATGAACAGGAAATGGATTTGGACACGAATGGCTCTATTGCGGAGAGCACAGAAGCGAGTGCTGAGGTTGGAGAAACACACTTGGAGAAGGATCGGATGAATAACCTTCCGGTGGCTATTATCGGCGATACTTCTTGGGCGTTGCTGAAATTGCTTAGTGACTATCCGTCTTATCTGGAAAAAGCAGTGCTTCGCAACGAACCATCGGTGATTGCTAAATACACGATAGACGTTGCCCAAGCCTTTAACCGGTTTTATCATGCTGAACGGATTGCGGATGCGCCGTCAGGTGTCAAAGCTTTTCGGGTGAAATTGGCCGAGCACACCGCCAAACGTCTGGCTTACAACTTGTCTTTATTGGGCGTACGGGCTCCCGAGCGGATGTGATCTAAGTTCAGATTACGAAAACAGGAGGGAATCCGAAGTTAGGCGCTGGCTTTTCCGGCAACTTGAATGTTGTTTGCAGTTTGGTTACGATAGAGACATAATAAACAGCCAAGGTGCACGGATGGAAAGGAGCGCTCGCATATGCATAACACGAATTTCCAGGATGATTTCATGCTGGACAGCGAACACTCCAAAGAATTGTTTGCCTATTACGGCTTGGCCGTATATTATGGACAGGCGCTGGAACAGCAACTGGTTAATCTTATTTTGCTAACTAAAATGTCACAAGGCAAGGTAGTAACTGAGGAGGAACTGGAGGAGCTGTACGAGCGGAAAATGAGTAGTTCACTGGGGCAACTTATTCATGAGGCACGCCATCATTTTACGTTTTCCGAAGAAGAAACAAGCAGTCTGAATGAATTATGGCAACAGCGAAATCGGATCGTGCATCATTATTTCAAAGAGCGCATTCATGAAACTTTCAGTCCGGAAGGTCGGACACGTATGATTAAGGAATTGCATGATTTTAAAGAACGAGCACAGGAACTGGAGCTCATACTCCAGCAATATATAAGTGCCTGGATCGCAGCATTGGGATTAAAGGATGAGTCTGCGGCAGCATGGGCTGCTTTGGAACGAATGCATGCCGCGAGGTTTCAGGAACGTGGTCCAGATGAGGAGTCATGAGTGCCAAACATTCAAGCAGAACGCAGCTATAAAGGTATTACAAAACGCAGTGTAGTTATGGGGATGGCATTGCTGTTCTTATTTGTTCTCATCTGGGCAGGGATCACAGCTGCAAGCATCCTCTCTTAGATGCATGAAAGTTCACCAAGAGCATCTGATGCAGCGATTGTGTTGGGTGCAGCGGTGCAAGGAGACATCCCTTCGCCGGTATTTCGTGAACGAATTGAACAAGCGATAAGGTTATATAAGGTAGGCACGGTACGTAACCTCATTTTTACAGGTGGCTCCAGTTGTCCGAGAAATAATCATGTATATGGGATATACACTGAGGGGTTGGAATTAGGCGGCAAACTTGAAGGTGAAGAACCAACCTATAATTAATAAATAATAAAACCCGCGCTGACAGTAACCGGAAGGCTGCTGTACAGAACGGGTTTTATGTGTTGCTGTAAGACGTGTTGTATGTCTTTGCTAACGAACATAATGATATGCAATGTAAAGAGCTTAAACATGTCCTCCAGCGAGTGACGCCGAAGCTGTACTTAAGGTATCGGCTGAACGAGTCGAACCATCAGCGATGGCTTCTCCTTGAGCCCCTTGCTGCAACTGATACATCTGATAATAGCGTCCTTTCCGCTCCATCAGCTCATCATGCGCCCCTTGCTCTACAATTTTTCCACGATGCAGAACGAGGATCTGATCTGCGGAGCGAATCGTTGACAGACGGTGGGCGATGATGAAAGTAGTACGTCCTTTTTTGAGGACTTCCAGCGCGCTCTGGATTAAAGCTTCCGTTTCCGTATCAATGTTGGCAGTGGCTTCGTCCAGAATCAGGATTGCGGGATCAAAGGCGAGTGCGCGTGCAAAAGAAATCAACTGCCGCTGTCCGGCAGACAGTGTGCTGCCTTTCTCAACCACCGGCTCGTCAAAACCTTGTGGCAGATGGGCCAGAATACGCTCTGCACCTACATCACGCAGTGCCTGCTCAATGCGTGTCCGGGAAATTTTTTCATCACCGAGACTGACATTGGAAGCAATCGTGCCTGTGAAGAGATATGGGTCTTGCAGTACGATCCCCATATGTTCACGAATCCACTGCTTAGGCAATTCCTTAACGTTCTGTCCGTCAATCGTGATTTTGCCTTTTTGCGGATCATAGAACCGGAACAGTAGATTGATGATCGAACTTTTACCAGAACCGGTGTGACCTACGAGTGCCACGGTCTGACCTTGCGAAGCTTTGAACGAAATGTTATTCAGCACATAATCCTTTTTATAGGCGAACGACACATCGTCGAAGACGACATTACCTTTGTATCTCGGCATCGATCCGTCTGTAACCGGTTCTCCTTTTTCATCCATCAGCTCAAATACACGGCCGGCGGAGACAAGGGAAGAGTCCAGGTTCGCAAGCTGGTTGACCATACCGATGATCGGCTGGAACAACCGACCGAGAACATCGACAAAAGCATACAATACACCGAGTGAAATAATGCTTGTGCCTGTGATTGCACCTGCTCCGAAGTACCACAGAACTACGGCAAAGGCAATATTCCGCAGTACATTTACCAGGTTATGAGAGGTAAAGGCATTCAGATTCAGCATTTTGTTCTGATGTTTCATATAGTCTTCATTTAGCTCTTCGAATTCCTGCCGGGTTTGCTTCTGGCGGCGGAACACACGAATGATGGACATGCCCTGAATGGACTCATTGATGATGGCATTAATCTCACTTAGCCGCGAGCGAATAATCGTATTATAACGGGTAGCAAACTTGCGATAGAGCACAATCCACGCAATGAGCATCGGTACAACGAACAATGAAATCAGACCCAGACGTACATCGAGCAAGAAGAGAGCAACATAAACTCCCGTAATCGTAATGATGCCTGAGAAAAAGTTGGACAGAACCGCCACGAACAGATCTTTGACGGCCTCTGTATCGTTGGTGACCCGGGAGACAACCTTTCCAGCGGGCAGGTTATCAAAAAAGTTTACCGGCAGCCGCTGAATGTGTGCATACACATCGTTGCGAAGCCGCTGAATGACCTTGTTGGCAGAGGATTGCAGCCAGAAGGTTTTACCGAACTCCATAATAACGGAGATCACAAGAAAGATCAGATAATACACAATCAATTGATAGATGCTGGGCATCTCGGGTTTGTAAAAGGCAAAAAGTTCACTGGCAGATAGCGGCACCGCCGCGTATTGCCCAGTAACTTCACCCGCGCGAGTCACCGTTAAAGTTCCGTTCGCGTATGAACGATCGCCATCGGGAGCACTGACCGGTTCACTGACAAAGTAAAAGCTTTTGCCAGCTTGCAGAACGCGTATCTCGGCTCCTTTGGTTTCGCCCGGTGTAAACAAACCTTCACGTTTATAGCTTTTTCCTTGATAAATTGCAGCTTCTGGTGAAGCGGCCGTTTCATAGAATGGCTGCTCAATGGCGAGCAAGTGATTATCAATCATGGATTTGGCGATAAAGGGTCCGGCGAGTTCAGCCGCAACACCAATCGTCAGCATGATTAAGGCAGCGATGAATGTACCTTTGGCTTTCAAGGCATAGTCCAGCAGCCTTTTACCTGTATTGGACTTCAAAGTATTGACCTCCTACGTGGACAGATTGGACTCGACCTGTTGCCGTTCATATTGTTCACGGTACCAGCCATTCTTGGCGAGTAGTTCCTGGTGAGTGCCTTCTTCCGTAATTTTACCGTGCTCCAGCACGATGATCCGATCTGCGTGTTCGATAGCGGACAGGCGGTGTGTCGAGATCAGTGTTGTTTTGCCAGCACGTTTGCTGCGAATGTTTTCAATGATTTTAGCTTCTGTGCGAGCGTCAACAGCAGACAGGGCATCGTCAAGAATGAGAATATCCGGATCTGCGATAAAAGCCCGAGCGAGAGATACCCGTTGTTTTTGTCCACCAGACAAGGCGATGCCTTTTTCACCAACGAGTGTATCCAGACCATCAGACAAGGTTCCGAGGTCGCCGTCAAAGGCGGCAGTACGAATCGCTTCCATAATGACATCATCAGACGCGTCGGGTTTACCGAATTGAATGTTCTGACGAACCGATTTGGAGAACAAAACTTGTTCCTGTGGCACGTATCCAATCCAGCTGTGCAGGTCATCCTTCGCAATATCCTCGATGGAATGTCCTGAAATACTGAGAGTACCTGATCCAGCAGGGTATTCGTGAAGTAACTGTTTTAGCAGAGTGGATTTTCCACTTCCCGTGCGTCCTACCACGCCAAGTGTCTGCCCGCGCTGAAGGGTGACATTGATATGACTGAGATTGTCGACGGTAGAGGTCGGATACCGGAAAGTCACGTCTTCCATAACAATCTCATCCGGTTGCGTAATATGAACAGGATGTTCTTTGTCCTGAACAGCAGGCTGAACGGATAACGTTTCGTTCACCCGATCCAGAGAAGCGCTCCCCCGTTGCATGAGGTTAATTAATTCACCGATGGCAAACATCGGCCAGATCATCATCCCTAGGTACATGTTGAACGATACGAGGTCTCCCAGGGTGATTTCATTGTGGAATACAAGATAAATACCGTAGGCCAGTGCAATGACATAACTTAGACCTACGAATAGTCGAATGGTTGGTTCAAATAAAGCATCCATCCGGGCAACAGCCAGATTTTTGCGGTATACATCTTCCGTGACATCAGCAAATCGTTTCTCGTCCAGACGTTCCTGAACGTACGCGCGTACAACACGGATACCTGCAATGGACTCTAACACCTGATCGTTCATATCACCAAAGGCGTCCTGTGCCAACGTATAACGTTGATGCACTGCTTTACCATAGATCATCATCGCGATGGCGATAAAAGGCAGGGGCAGAATTGCAGCCAAGGTCAGCTTCCAGCTAACGAGGAAACCCATGGCGAACAGTACAGTTAAGAGAAATGCTGTGGAGTCTGTTAACGTGAGCATACCGAAACCTGCGGTTGTGGCAATCGAACGAAGATCGTTGGTGGCGCGAGCCATCAGATCCCCGGTCCTGTTTTTTTCGAAAAAGGGTGGTGTCATGCGCAACAAATGATCCATGAAGCGAGAGCGTAGTAATCGTTCTACGAGATTGGCTCCGCCGAATAATTTGTGCATCCATATGTACGTAATCAGATAGATAATAATGACCGTCCCAAGAATAAGTGCAATGTAAAACGTTAATGAGGCGCTTGTGATGGAGCCGCGTACGATCTCGTCGATGGCGTTCCCCAGAAGGCGCGGAGGCAGCAACTCAGCAATGCCCACAAGGATGAGCAAAATGACACCAATCAGGTATCTTTTGCGTTCCAGCCTGAAGAACCAGGCCAGGTTTTTAAGTACGGAGAACAAGTGTTATCCCTTCCTTTCGTTGTCCAAGAAGTGCAAAGTTTCGTTCAAAATGACATTAAAGCTTCTTAAGGTCCATTCAAGCGCAGTTCGATTCAATAAAAAACCCACAAAAAAAGACACACCGCACGCAGGCGGTATGTCTTTTATCTTCATACGGCAGCATGACTCCGAGAGCAGAGCCGCCGCCGTACATAAGGTATTGTGAGCGAGCTTGACAGGGATCTGATAAAAAGAGACACCTGAAGTGCTGTCTTATGAACGGAAAAGTGATTTCGGGGATACTCCGGTATTTAATTGTGTGTGAATGTGAACCAACTTATGTGTGTTAAACACCGTAATCACCCTTTCTTGTTAATGGAAATAAATGCAATGTAGACCTCGTATGTTTGCATCTTACCACCCGTTTTTACAATCTGTCAAACATTTTTCACAAGCTCGTATGCCTATATATGATTTACAGGGTTTGTGTTCAAGCCGCTCTAGCGATATGATGTAACATATATATACAAAAGGAGCTGACATCACATGAGTACCATACACGTATCCGACCAAGCTGCTCGCTGGTACAAAGAAGAATTGAATTTGAACGAAGGAGACAGCATCCGCTTTTTTGCCCGTTACAGCTCTGGCGGTGGTCTTCATCCGGGATTTTCTTTGGGAATTGCCGTTGAAAAACCGAGACATCCTGCGGATCAAACGGAAGTTTCCGGCATTCAATTTTTTATGGAAGATCACGATTACTGGTATCTGAAAGGGCATCAGTTGCATGTAGATGTTGTAGAGGATGGCCGGGATATTGAATATCGGTATACTGAAGTGCAGTAAACACTAGCTAATAACTGAAAGGGGAGCACCGTCTTTTTGAAAAGGAGGGATGAGGAGTGGATCTGCCGGCGCGGGATATTGGGCAATATATTGCCAAACGTGCAAATATTGTAGTCAAAGCGGCCATTATGGCTGCGAATGAACAAGGTGAGCTGCTGCTCATCCAGCATGCGGAACAGGGGCATTGGCGATTGCCTGTCGGAGAGATGCGCCCTGGTGAGTCTATTGAAGAGGCGGCGCATCGTGAACTTTGGGAAGAGACAGGGTGGACTACGGAATCTGTAATTTTTGAAGCGTTATACTCCGGCCCCGAGTTGAGGCAAGTGCATGCGAACGGCGATGAGGAATACTATGTCATTGCTTTGTTTAAGGCCCTAATTATTCATGATCATCTTGTGGAAGCGCGGGTAAACAGCGATGCGGGATTGAAGTTTTTTGATCCGAATGCACTGCCTTCGATGAACAGCATCAGCCAAACGCTACTGGAACAGTCTGGCTTAAAGTAATATGTGCAGGCAGCACGAACGTTTAAGGTAACAGGATAAACTTCAGTGTGTACATTGTGGATCTTTAGTATGTGCAGAGTGAATTTGAAGATGAAACTGTAGTGTATGAACTCAAAAAAAGACCTCGACTGCCACTATACAGTGGAAGTTGAGGTCTTTTGCATTTTTTTGTGTTCTTTGGATTATACCTGATCCAGTGGCGCATCATCCATTGCAAAATCGAAATCATCGATATCAAACACCTGCACAGGTGACTCGGACTCAATGATGCGGGCAATTAACTCCACTTGATCGGTCAGGATTGGAACGCCCAGACGCTGAGATGTGAGAATCAGTTCTGTCTCAATCGGATCAAAATATTCGCCATATTGGGCGGTGTCCATCGAGTTAACGATGGTAATGGAAGCTTGATTACCAAACAGAATGGCAGGGCTTTTTGCCCAGGGAACCGCTAGGGCGCGCTCAATCTTTTTCTTATTTAAGGGCTCCTCGAAATAGGAGATCAATTCGTTGATTTTGGATTTGACGTGCTGGTCATCTGTGGGATTATCCATCATGGGGTCAGCACTGCTCTGAAATTCATATAGTTCAAGGATGGTGGTGTAAGGAACGATATATTCCACAGGCGCCGGCGGCGCAAGCAATTGACCGTAAATAGCCACCATCACGGCTTCGGTAACAAAGGGACGTGACATGGTTCCTGAATCCTCCTGAGGACGATAAACGTCGTGAAGTGCTAAATGAGTTCATCTGACAAGGCGAGAAGGCTGCCCATTCCCTGTTGCAGATGAAGTATCTGTTTGCATGAATAGAAGTATAGCACAGAGCGGTGGGAAATACAGCCAGTTTGCAAAAGCATACATGCTTACCGAACTGTATCATTCCGTACGCTTCAGGATTTGCCTAAAAGCAGGGACAGGATGCCTGCTGCAATCAATGGCCCGACGGGTACACCTTTGAACAAGGCAACGCCTAGAACTGTACCGATCAAGAGGCCTGCCACAACTGTTGGCTGTGTGCTCATCAGCGATGCGCCGCGACCACCCAGATAAGCCACAAGCAAACCAACGCCGATGGCGAGCAGTGACTTCCAATGCAGAAATGATTCACCGATGGTCTGCAGGCTCATTTTACCACTGGCAAGAGGAGCCATGACACCAATCGTCAGAATGATAATACCCAGTGTGAGTCCGTATTTTTCAAGCCAGGGAAAGGCTTGATTGACGTTCAATACACGAAGCAGTAACAGGAATACCATCGCTACAGTTACAGGTGTGTTACTGCTAATGATGCCAAGCGCTGCGAACACAAGCAACAGAAGGGAGGTCATATCCATGGATTTCATTGCTCCTCAGATTGAGCATGATTACTGCCGCCACGATGTTCTGTTTTGCTAATAATATGTTCAGCAATGTAGCGTCCATGCCAGCGGCCTGATTCGATGAATACTTCATTGGCATTGCGCCCTGAAGCGATAACACCCCCCACATAAACGCCTGGTACACTGCTTTCCATCGTTTGGGGATCGTATAATGGCTTATCCATATCCTCAGACATCTCTGCTCCAATGGAGGCAAGCAATTGGCGATCAGGCCTGAACCCGGTCATGGCGAGCACGAAGTCATTCTCAAGTTCGCTCTCCGAACCATCTGTGTGCACAATTCGAATGGAATCATCCAGGATTTCATTAACACGTGAACCGAGATGAAGCGTAATGCGGTTTTTCTGCACCATACTTTCGAATAACGGGCGAACCCAAGGCTTGATATGCTCGGACAGACCTGTACCGCGGTATACCATATCAATATGAGCGCCAACCCGGACAAGCTCCATGGCGGCGTCAACCGCTGAGTTACTTCCACCAACGATGGCCACGCGTGTATTGGTATATGGGTGCGCTTCACGGAAGTAATGGGTGACTTTATCCTTGTCTTCACCAGGGATGCCGAGGTAATTCGGGTGATCGAAATAGCCGGTAGCTACGACGACATGTCGCCCTTGATGTACGATGGTTTCTCCACGCCGATTAACCGTATGTACCTCGAAGGTGCCGTCTTCTTTACGCTGGATCTTACGGGCTTCCTCATAATTATGAATACGCAGGCCGAAATGTTCGGCTACTTTGCGATAATAGGCAAGTGCTTCATAACGAAACGGCTTGTCATTGGCCGAACTGAATGGCACGTTCCCGATCTCCAGCAACTCGGCTGTACTAAAAAATTGCATGTGAGTCGGGTAGAGATAGATGGATTGTACGATATTGTGTTTCTCAATAATGACAGCGGACAATCCTACCCGCTCACATTCAATGGCAGCGGACAGACCGCATGGGCCTCCGCCAATAATAATGACATCTTCCATGTTCTTAATCCTCCTTCATTACAAGCAATATAATCCTACCGTAAATAACACTTCAATGCCAGTTCTGCCAGGCGTCACAATGTGATAAAAAATCAAATAATAAATTGAATTGACTTCCAGATGAATAAAGATTAGTATCAAATTAGATACTTATCTAATTAAATGTGAGGTGTACATTGATGCAGCTTGAGAAAATTGTGGCCTATCACAAAGCCTTGGCTGATCCTACACGGCTGCGGATGCTCCTGCTTCTTTCCGAAGGAGAACTGCATGGACAAGCGCTCGCGGAGCGCCTTAACTTGTCTCAGCCGACGGTGACTCATCATGCTGCCAAGCTGAGAGAAGCTGCGCTTATTCAAGAGCGGCGGGAGAAAAATACGGTTTATTTTACACTGAACCCTGCGTTTATTCGCGAACATGCTCAGGCTTCAGTTGATTTTATTTTCAAAAGAAAGGAGCAGTCTGATATGACAGATGTGAACGAAACCCTGAAAGCGTCCATCATGAGGAACTTTTTTTCCAAGGATGGCCGGCTTCGTCAAATTCCTGCACAGTACAAGAAAAAGCTGGTCGTGCTTGAATATCTGGTGGAGCAATTAGAGTTTGGACGCAAGTACAGCGAAAAAGAAATCAACACGTTTATTCAGGAATATCATGAGGATTTTGCTACCCTTCGCCGGGAATTTATCATGCATCAGTTCATGTACCGCGAAGACGGAGTGTATGAATTAAATCCGCGAGAAATGTGGACGAGATGGGATCAGGTGAAATAAAGAGAGAATAGCAATAAAAAATAAAGGGCTTGACAAACGCACAACAGACTGTGTAACATGATGGCATATTCTACAAGGGAGGCGATGTTCATGACAAATCTAACGGCAGTATACGTGGAGTTGAATAGGAACAGCGTCTCCGGAACGGATCAAGGTACATCGATTTTGCTATAGCTGGATAGAAATATCCAACTTTGGCGAGCGATGATAAGACCTTCAGACAAAGTCACGGGGCACGTACCCGTGGCTTTTTTGTGTGCTGATAGGGGGGAGTTCCAGGGCTAGAATAACGGAGTGGGTATAGGCTAACCGTTATTCCATATGCTGTGGGGACAACCTTATTCAGATAACTATGATTTGCCGCGGGTGTGAACAACCTCGTGGTTTTTTTGTTTGGATCTGTAATCGGAGATGCAGGATGGTGTCGTGAAAAAAATTGAATTTAAACACACTTAAACTGAAACATAAACAATCTGGGAGGAATTTTTATTTTAAATCAACGTATTGAAAAGAATGGTATTGAAAATTATGGCTGGTCTGCGGCATGGGAGAAACGATGGTCTGAGGAACAGCTGGTCTTGGAATGCAGACGACCTGCCCGAATTATTGCGGATCATGGACAAATGCAGCGTCTGATCACAGCGGGCGGAGAATGTTGGGGCAAAATGTCAGGAAAACTTCGTCATGATAACTTGGAGACAGGACTTGCACCAGCTGTTGGCGATTGGGTAGCTGTGGCAGGAGAACAGGGTGAGGAAGCGATTATTCATCATGTTTTGCCACGTCAGAGTCGTGTATCCAGGCAAGCCGCTGGCCCGGTAACGAAAGAACAACTGATTGCAGCAAACGTAGACACCCTTCTGATCGTTGCGGCCCTTAATCATGATTTTAACCTCAGAAGACTTGAAAGATATGTGTTAATGGCTTGGAACGGGGGAGTTAGACCGGTTATCGTCCTGAGTAAAAGTGATCTGTGTGATGAAGTGCAGGAACGAATCCGTGAGGTGGAGGGTATTGCACCAGGCGTGGAGGTACTGGCGATCTCGGCAATAGAAGGACAAGGGAAGGAAATGCTGGAAACCTATCTGAAACCAGGAGCAACTGTAGCGCTCACAGGCTCCTCCGGAAGTGGCAAGTCCACACTCGTTAACTGGATGATGGGCAAAGATGTTCAGATTACGCAATCGGTGCGTGAAGGGGACAGCCGAGGCAGACATACAACGACACACCGGGAGATGTTTGTATTACCACAGGGAGCTGTCTTGATCGATACGCCAGGCATGCGTGAACTCCATCTCTGGGACGAAGGAGAAGAAGGCCTTTCACAGGCATTTGGAGAGATTGATGAGTTGTCTGGTGCGTGCAGATTTATGGATTGCAGTCATACGAAGGAAGAGGGCTGTGCAGTTAAAGAGGCCGTTGAAAACGGTGAACTGGATGAGAAGAGGCTGTATAACTTTCTCAAGATGCAGAAAGAAATGCAGTATCAGCGGCGCAAGGAGGAGATGGCTTCACGCAAACGGACAGCTTCAAGCAAACCGGTAAAAACGCGCAAGGCCAAGCATGCCCATCGGGCCAAAGATTGGGAACAGGACTGATATGAGGCGGGGCATCCGTAGTTGTCTTGCATAGGATAAGGCAGGAGGGATGTCGTGATGCCGAGTTACAGAATCATCGTGGACTTGTCCGACCATATGTTATATCTGCTGGATGGAGATCAAGTCGTGAAAGGTTATCCGGTAGCCACAGGTAAAATGCTTACCAGTACTCCAAACGGAGAGTTCACCATTGTCAACAAACAAGAGAATCCTGGAGGGCCCTTTGGTGTGCTCTGGATGGGTCTTTCTAAGCCACATTATGGTATTCATGGAACGAATGAACCTTCGTCGATTGGCAAGTCCGTATCACATGGTTGCATTCGGATGTACAATTCAGACGTGCTGGATTTGTCCTCGAAGGTATCCGTGGGAACCCGAGTTACGATCCGGCCATAGGCCGGATTCTACTTCTATTTTAGTAAACGTGATGGATATGATAAACGTGATAGATATAGTAAACGTGGTGAATGTTCATAGTCCATTGAGTGTGGAAGAATTCATTTTAAGAGAGAAGGGGGGAGAAATCTATGCGAATTAGACTAGCACGTGAAGGGGATGCGTGGGGGATCGCATACGTACATACAGAGAGCTGGAAAACGACATACCGAGGAATTGTGCCAGATCATGTTTTGGATTTTTTGACTGCAGAATCCCGATTAGCTCAGTGGGAACAGCAGTTACGCTCTGACGAAAATGATCAGATTTTGATCGTCGCTGAGGATGAAGAGGGGAAAATTGTCGGTTTTGCCTGTGGAGGTAAGGAACGCGAAGGTCAATTAACCTATGATGGCGAACTGTACGCCATTTATCTGCTCCAGTCTCATCAGCAGTCTGGAATAGGCAGACAACTTGTGAAGCGGGTGGTTCAGCATCTCCAGACATGCCAGATTGGTAATATGATTATTTGGGCTTTGGAGCGAAACCCGGCGTGTAGCTTTTATGAAAAAATGGGCGGCATACCTGTTCATACACAGTCGATTCGTATCGGGGACAAAGATTTGGTGGAAATCGCGTATGGCTGGTCTGATCTAGCTTCTTTTGAGGCATAGTGCCCACGTGGCTTTGAACATGTTGTGACAAAGCCCGATCCGCTTTCAGGTTGCATTATCCGTTTGCCTAACTTCGAACAAGGTTAATGAATGGGACATCGTTTTTTATGTACATTCTAATCTGAAGATCGGAGGCATGTATCATGACTTTAGTGGATAACCAACATAAAACGGCAACGTGGACTAAACAGTTCATTTCAGGTAAATGGGTGGAAGGCTCAGGCGAGAAAACGATAGAGAACATTAATCCGTATACGGGTGAAGTGATCGCAACCTGGCGTTCTTCCAGTCAAGAAGATATAGATCAGGCTTATGAGTCTGCGCAAAAAAGTTCGGTGGAATGGAAAGCAACGTTGCCTTCCATGAAGGAAGGGGTACTCCGTAAAGTCTCCTCTTTAATGGAAGAACGAAAAGATGAGATTATACAGCTACTCATTACGGAATCCGGTAGCACACGCATCAAAGCTGAAGCAGAATTTGCCGCAGCGAGACGTATCGCGGATGAATCGGCTTCATTTCCTTTTCGAATGAAAGGCGAACTGCTTCCGTCCAATACGCCGGGCAAAGAAAATCGGGTAGTCCGTGAGCCCAAAGGGGTTATCGGCGTTATTGGACCATGGAATTTTCCGCTACATCTATGTTTGCGTTCCGTCGCACCCGCGATCGCACTCGGTAACGGTGTGGTGATTAAACCCGCTTCGGATACCCCGATTACAGCAGGATGGCTGATTGCGGATCTGTTTGAACAAGCGGGTCTGCCAGAGGGGGTATTAAATGTAGTTGCCGGAAGTGGAAGCGAGATTGGGGATTATTTTGTCACACATCCTATTCCCAAGGTCATTTCATTTACGGGTTCTACAGAAGTGGGCAAGGGCATTGGTAAACTCGCCGGTGAACATCTCAAAGAAACTGCACTGGAACTCGGTGGCAACAATGCCATGATCGTTCTGGATGATGCGGATGTTGAGCATGCGGCACAGGCTGCAGTGTTCGGAAAGTTCCTGCATCAGGGTCAGATTTGCATGGCGCTAAACCGTATTATCGTACACGAAGATATTTACGACCGGTTTGTTCAATCCTTTGTTAATAAAACGAAAAACATACATGCCGGTGACCCGGCTGACGAGAAAACACTAGTTGGCCCCCTGATCCGAAAGAAAGAAGTGGAACGGCTTCTAGAGCTCGTAAAGCAGGCTAAAGAGGAAGGTGCACAATTAGTGCTTGGAGGAACACAGCAGGAAAGTGTGCTTATGCCCACGGTGCTTGCAGACGTCAAACCCGAACAAGAAATTGTACAGCAGGAACTGTTCGGACCAGTAGCCATCATTATGAAAGCTAAAGATGAGCAGAATGCTATCAGGCTGGCTAATGATACCCCTTATGGTCTGAGTGGCTCTGTATTTACGGGCAACTTGGAGCGGGGCTACCAAGTGGCAGAGCAGATTGAATCGGGTATGGTACATGTGAACGATCAAACGGTGAATGATGAAGCGCATGTCATGTTTGGCGGAGAGAAATCGTCCGGCATAGGTCGTTTTGGCGGAGACTGGGCGATTGATAAATTCACACGTACACGCTGGATCAGTCTACAGCATCAATTTCGGGAGTATCCGGGCGTGAACTAAGTCGAATATGCATGAATAGAGATTGGCAGTCCGTGGTGTATACGAGTCGGTTCGCGATGAAGCGACAGGAGATGCATGAAGCCCGTCTGAGCAGTATTGGGAAGGGCTTTTGCATCATTTTACAACGGATGCAAATACCGCTCTCAATTGAATGGAAAAGCTGTTTGGGCAACTTCTGATCTGGTTATTTATGGATACACGGACCAAAGTGCTCCGTAAATATCATGGCAAAGGGGCTTGGAGCTTATGTCCATTGACCGCTTTATTTTAAGGAAAATAAGTACCTGTCAGGAAGAACATACACGAGCAAATTTGGTTAGATTGTTTGTCATTCGAATACGAAAAGCTGAGTGTGCAGAAGAACATGATGCGGCTTATGTGTTGGAAAAGCTGAAATAAAAGGAATAAAGGGTGCGGAAGGAATGTTTCTAGTAATGATACTAGAAGTGTTACTAGTAGTGAAGTGACGCTAATAATGCATTAGAAGATGACCGAAATTGGAGTTTTGTCTCAACATCCTTGCGGGGATGTGCCGAAAACCATGTCAAAAAGGAAGCTTGTCCTTCATAGGGAAGCTTCCTTTTTCATGGTAACGTATAAACGAAGGAGAATAGATTCTTCTTCAATGATAGTGCACTGACTCTTCTTCAATATAAGGATAGAGCAAGAGAGTCGTTTTCACTGCGGCTGTGAAGGATAGCTTCGCCGCCCACAATTTCAATACTAATCAAAGAGTGCAGACATTTTTGCAAAGCGCGTTTACCATTACTGATCTTATGCTCAAGAGCACTGCTAAGCAATCTTAATGTTTTTTGCACAGGTTGTTTGTTTTCTTGATTAAAATATACAGGGATTGATTTGTTTTGAAATGTTATTAGAGTTCTCACTTGAAATCACCTCACGAGAGTTATTTCATACAGGTAATATTAAATACCAATACTTAAAATTACCTTAAAATCAGCTTATGAAAACATAAAGGTGGATAAAGTTTGAAAAGTGTTCACAATTCAATTGTGGACGAAGGAATAAAAGTCCCGAATTCATTCTTTTATTTTTCTATTAAATGGTAATTTGGGCGAGGTTTTCGCATCGTTGCAATTTTTTTATGGAACTATGACACGAAAGTTCTGAGTCAAATGAACGATATTTTAATATAAACGTGGGTCATATGTAACAAAATTACAGCGGATACGTTGCAAACAAGGATTTTATATAAGAAAATAGGATGGAATACCGTTTCACTCGCAATTTTTTGATTTAATCTGACATTAGGACAATTTACATATGAGACCTTGGGAGGGATTCACATGATTCTAACCGTGTATTCCGGCCGGGAGGAAGGCGAATGGTTCGACATTGAGGTTCCGGATGAATGCACCATTGAACACCTGAAGACGTTGCTCGGTGTACGAATATTCGGACAGGCACCGGGAGATGGCATTCAGTATATTTTGGAAGCTAAATTTCCTGAGGGACTATGGTTTACCCCCCAGAACGCCCAGCAACTAATGGAGACGGGTCTGCGTCAGGGAAGCTGTGTGCGTGTACAGCGGGCTTTTTCAACGACTTCTGAAGAGGCCCCGATCTACGGGAGACGCTCGTTATTTCAGCAGGAGAGCAACGAATGACGCTCTGCGGCGTATCATTCATTAATTGAACGACTAAAAGGAGGTCTTTTCTTCGTGAATGTGTTATATCAGCGTTCTCCGAGAATGACACCGGTTTTGAAGGAAGAGAGCCTTGAAATTCTCAGGCCGCCTGCGGAGCCGAACAAACCTACATTTTCCATGATTTCAATCGTGGTTCCCGTGATGATGACGATGGTCAGCATCGGTTTCTATGTCTACATTAATATGACTGGCAAAATGAATAACAGCAATTATATGATGTTTCAAATGATGACAGTTATGATGATGCTTACATCGTACACCATCCCGTTCTTTGTATATCTCAGCAATAAAAAATCATATCGCAAAAAGATTGAGGAACGTAAAGTGATGTATCTTGCACAGCTGGATAAACATCGTGAAGAACTGAAGGAAGCACAGGCGGAGCAAGTGAAGAGCCTGCATGAAATACACGGTGACCCATCCACCTGTCTGCAAATTGTAAAAAATCGAAACAGCTCGCTCTGGGAACGTTCCCCAGAGGATGACGATTTTTTACAGGTACGTATCGGTACAGGTGAAATTCCGTTTCGCATCAAACTTCAGGTACCGCGCATCGATGGATATGAGAAGGATGAGTTAATTGAGGCCGCTCATGGACTCGCTGCGGAATTCCAGACCGTGCCTGATGCCACGATAACGCTGCCTCTTTTTGAGTCCAAGGTGATGGGGCTTGTGGGTGAAAGGGAAGAAGTCATGGCTTCGCTGCGGGTTATCGTCTCACAGCTTACGGTAAGGCACTCACCAGATGAATTGAAACTGGCTGCTTTTTATGAAGAAAAGGATACCAGAGAGTGGGAATGGCTCCGCTGGTTGCCCCATATCTGGGATGAGGATCAGGGACAGCGATATATGGCCGACAGGCACAGCAGTGCGCATCAATTGGCGGACAGCTTGTTTTCCGTTTTGAACCGTCGCCGAAATAATAAGGAGGACCGTTACAAAAAAGCCGTGCAAACTCCTTGTTATGTTGTCGTTCTGTCGGATACGCAACTGATTGAAGAAGAACCTTTACTTCCATTGTTGCTGGAGGCTGCGCAAGAGATCGATGTATGCACGATTGTGCTGGCGAACCGCAAACAATCCCTTCCTATGCACTGTCAGTTAATTATGGAGGCTTCCAAAGGCAAAGGAGTTTATATCAAAAAGACGGAAGATGCGGATGTCATCTCGCAAACATATAAACCGGATGTGATCTCCAAGGAGACGGCAGAGGCGTTATCCCGTTATATGTCACCGATTCGTCTGAAGCGTTCCTCCGCTTCGGAGATACCGCAAGTGTTGCCACTATTCGATATGCTCAGCACTTCACGGGTGGAGGATCTGGATGTTGTCTCCCGCTGGGGACAAACCAGATATCCAGATACATTACCTGTACCTATGGGGGTAAGAGCTGGTGGTAAAAGAATTTCTATCAATCTGCACGATAAAATTGAACGGCAAGGGCATGGTCCCCATGGTTTGATTGCAGGTACAACCGGCTCGGGTAAGAGTGAGGTTATTCAGTCTATTGTTGCTTCACTGGCTGCCGAGTTCCATCCGCATGATCTGGCTTTCATGTTGATCGACTATAAGGGTGGAGGCATGTCTAACACCTTTGTCGATCTACCACATGTTGTAGGTACGATTACGAATCTGGATGGCAATCTCATTGAACGTGCCAATGTTTCTCTTCGAGCTGAACTGGTGAGAAGACAGAAAATTTTAAATGATGCGGGCAACCTGCAACATATTGATGAGTACTACAAAATTTTGCGTTCCAGACATGAACAACCACTGCCGCATCTTGTGATTATCATTGATGAGTTTGCTCAACTAAAACGTGACCAGCCGGAATTTATGGATGAGTTGATCAGTATTGCGGCGATCGGTCGGACACTTGGTGTTCACTTAATTCTCGCAACCCAAAAACCTGCGGGAGTTGTGGATGATAAAATTTGGAGTAACTCTCGTTTCCGTATCTGTCTTCGTGTTCAGAGCGAAGGAGATAGTCGAGATATGATAAAAATCCCCAATGCTGCGTGGATTACGAAGCCTGGCCGAGGTTATTTTCAGGTCGGCAGTGACGAAGTTTTTGAAGAAATGCAATTTGCCTGGAGCGGCGCACCTTATAATCAGCAGGAGGATTCAACAACGGTACTTCCTGTAATGGAAGTTCGCCTCAACGGCAAACGTGAACCACTGCTGACCGGAGAGCGAAGAGCTGTTCTCAAGGGAGAGGATGTGCCGAAACAGCTGCAAGTGTTTATTGATTATGTGGCAAAAGCTGCTATAGAAGCCGGCATAGAGCGTTTGCCTGGACCTTGGTTGCCTCCGTTGCCAGAAATACTAGAACTGGATAGTCTTCATGACTGGAAGCAAAAGGAGAAAAGAGAGCCTCTGCTTGCTGATGGGGCTAATGGTCTCAAACCTTTGGTTGGTATGCTGGATGATCTTCCGAATCAGCGTCAGCTGCCGCTGGCCTTGCCTATGGATCAGGGTCATCTTGTCGTATACGGCATGCCTGGTCTCGGCAAAACGACTTTTGTTCAGACGTTATTGATGTCTCTTGCATGTACGGAACGTACAGAGCCGTGGAACGGATACATTATTGATATGGGCCGAATGATGAAAGACTTTGCGGGACTTCCGCAGATCGGTGGAGTGATGATGGCCGAAGAGGAAGACCGTATCAAGCGCTTGTTCCGTTATATTCTGAAAATCTCGGCGCAGCGCAAAGATATGATCTCGGAAGCAGGGGTTAAAACGATTTCGGCATATCGTCGTACTGCTCATGCTACAGTTCCACAGATTGTTGTCATTATTGACGGATATATGTCTTTCCGTAATGCTTACCCAGATGAAAATGAATCGCTGGAGACCATTTTGCGAGAAGGAGGAAGTTTAGGTATCACCTTTGTGCTGACCGCCAATCGGGTCACTGATATTTTTGAGAAGTTCAGAAGTAACATACAAAATGCTGTTTCATTTGAGCTATCTGATCCAAGTGATTACTATTATGCTGTGGGGCGGCCTTCCAAGGCGCCAAGCCAGCTTCCTTCTGGCCGAGGTCTCGTGAAGGGGCAAGTCCCTCCGCTGATGTTCCAGGCTGCGCTGCCATCTTCAGGAGCGGACGAGGGTGAACGATCTGCCGCTTTGCGCAGGGCAATTACGGAGATTCGTCAAGGCTGGACGGGTGAGGAAACGCCACAAATTGCGCCATTACCGGATGAAATCAAGCTTAAAGATCTGCTGGTTCGTACAGGTTCCTTCGGAAAAGTAGGGGAAACTTCAACGGTGAATGTACCTGTGGGTCTGCTCACGGATGATTTGGAGCCGTTTGAACTTAACTTGCGTGAAGGGCCTCACTTTATGGTGACCAGTCCGATGGAAGGCGGTAAAACGACTTTCTTGCAAACGTGGATGTTATCACTTGCCTACCATGCTTCACCTGAGGATGTGCAAATATACACAGTAGATATGAGGTATGGGTCAGGTGGATTAGGTGAAATCAGCAGTTTGCCTCATGTCCGTGGACACGTATCGAGGGAAGAATTGCTTGCGCCTGTCATTCAGGAGTTGTACGATGAAGTTCTAAAACGTGGTGAGATTACCGGAGGACCCGAAATCGTGCTTGTCGTGGATGACGCGGACACCTTATCCAAACAGCTCACCGATTTTAATATCAAAGATCAACTCGGCGTTATTGTTCGTCAGGGTAGAGACAGAGGCATTCATGTTATTCTCTCAGGCGTCCCGGCGGACTTTCCAACGTTCGGTTCAGATTGGGTAAGTGATGTAAAAGCATCCCAAAGTGGATTGCTGTTCGGGACTTTGGACCCTAATGATCTCTCGTTCTTCCGTATACCTTATTCGGAATCCGGGGGTACCGCAGGTGGGCTGAAGGTACTGCCACCAGGTCAAGGTTATTATATAAAACGCAAATATTCCAGGGTTAAAGGTGCAGTTCCATGCGATAACAACTGGAAAATGAATAATTGGATTTCAGAAATTCGTGACCGATGGCATGTTGTAGTTTGAGGGGAGGTGGCTCATAATGTTGACGGTTCATGATTCTAAGCAAAAGGTGGTCACGTTGCAGATTAAGGAACTATTTTTCCTAGCTGGTATTCTCGGTTCAGATCGATTGCTCGGCGTGGAAGATCCTTTCCGAGGTTATATGGCAGAAGATATTGCCAAGGAATGGGAGCGTGTCAAAACCTCTTTGCTGGACAAAGGCTACTTGATTCAGGATCAAGATAGCAATGAGCTGATCATGACACCAACCGTTTTTTCCAGAGTAGCCATTGCCGGATTATCCGACAGAGCATGCTGGCTCCGCTATACGATTGACGGGAAGTCGCAGGAAAGTTATATACACTGCACGGATGAACGGGTCGTTGAAGTAGCCCGCGCTACGGATGTCCCCGATTCGTTCCGCCTAAGCGACCTGGGAAATGTTCGTGAAGCCATTGATGTTCTGATTGAACGGATGAAGTGGAGCGGCCATTCTCCAGTGGATAAACCGGCACTGATGTGTTCCAAGAAAAAGTTTTATGATGTCATGAACGGGTTGAAGGGTTATGAGGTACAAACCGTGGCTGATGAGCTCTCACAGGAAACGAATGATCCTGAAGGTTCCCTGGCATTAGCACGTTGTCTGGTAGGCAAGCAATCTGACGGAGAGCTCAGATTACTTGTATGGGGACAGGAGGGCTGGCAGTCACAATCGGCGGCATTTACCGCGAGTGCAGCCTCCAACTGGTTATTCCGAATGAGCACGGCGGCTTCGGATGACTGGCTCGTTGCAGCGCTCACAACAAAAGAACAGTTTCACGAAATGCTGCTGGACTGGCTTAAACAGCCTGCAGGGGAAGAGGAAAGGTGATGGTAAATGCGCATTCGTGTGGAACCGGATGTGCTTCGGGCACTGAGCAGGCAGATTCAGTATGCAGCGGAGCAAATACAGCAAAAAATGACAGTGTTGGATCAGGCGATACATTCGCTGGATTGGGATATCGAGTCCCGTGCAGCGGTGATGAGCGAATGGAATCGTAGTAAACGGCTGGGTGAGGAAGCCCTTCGTCGTTTGATGGACTTAAGTGTACAGCTTGGACGCAAGGCAGTGTTATTCCAACAAGCAGACATGGAGTATCGTTCCGTGCTGAGTCATGTCAATGTGGCCTATGGCAATGCGGTCAATATGCTGAATGTTCTTCAGAGTAGCCGCAGTGGCGATATCTTGCCTGCGCATGCTGCTGATGTAGCTGTTGTATCTGATCCGCTTTCCGCTATGGCGGCTGTGTATCGGATACAGGATAGTGCTCCACCTGATGGTTCTCCGGCCACGCTTGTTCAGGCTACACAGCCTGAGCCTGTTGCATGGAGATTCAGAGACCCCTCTTTTCGAGAAAGAAGAGGAACTGAACCTGTAGTTTCATAGCGGTCTAACAAATGTAGTACAACTGCACGTGAAATAATTTGTAAATAGTCTGTTAGTTGAAGTTTCATAGGCTAAAAATGGGGTAAATAGGATTAGGTCCTTCGGCTTTTGTCCGAATGATCCTTGTATAGTACAATTTGAACAAACAAATTTAATTGCACACATCAAGGAGGAATTTAACAATGGCAGGACGTATTTTAGTTACCCCAGAACAACTGGATCAGGTTTCGAACCAATTCAAACAAAGTGGAGAACAAAGTCAACAAATCGTATCAACATTGACTCAATCCATCACAAGCATGGAAGGGCAATGGGAAGGTATGACGAAGCAACGTTTCTTCCAAGAGTTCCAGGAAGCTAGCAAACAAATGCAATCCTTCGTTCAAACGTTGAATAGCATTAGTGCTGAACTTTCAGCAATCGCGACTAAATTCCGCACAGCAGACCAATCTCGTTAATCTGCTTTTACATAGGTCAAGACGATTTGGTAATTCGCATCGTCCTGACTATATGCGGGCAGCAAGTTAAAGATTGCACAATTACGGCAAAAACCGGGTGGATTACACCCGGTTTTTGCCGCAACTATGACACAAAAAACAGAGAGAGGGATGAGCATGTCTTTTCAACCGAATCCCGGCGATGAAGTGGTGATTAATGATATTGCCTATACGATTGGTCAGCATCCGGCTGCGCCGGGGCTTGCTTATGCCCAAGCGGGAAGGCAAGGTATAGTTTATCAATTGATTCCCCGCACGGGTACCATTCATGGGGCCAAAGCACTAAAAGTGTTTTTTCCAAAATTCCGTATTCCGGCGATGGTCTATCAGTCCGAGCATATGGAGCCATATAGTGAACTGCCAGGCTTGCGGGTATGCAAGCGTGAAGTGCTCACTCCGGAAAGAAACGGAGCGCTTATTGGAGAACATCCCGATCTGTTATATGCAGTACTGATGCCATGGGTACAGGGTCTGACCTGGTTCGATGTGATCAGTGATCAAAAGCAACTGACAGCGGAGGAAAGTCTGCAGCTGGCTAGAGCACTTGCAGGCACAGGTTCTGCAATGGAGCAACGTGGACTTGCACATTGTGATATGTCGGCTCCCAATGTAATGATTCCGTTTTTTTCCGAAGTGCAGAACTCGGCCCTGACTTCTGCAGTTGAATTGGTTGATGTGGAGCAGATGTACGGCTCCAAGATGGATCGACCAGATGCATTGCTTGCTGGTTCGCCTGGTTATGCGGCCCACCGAACGGTACACAGCGGCTTGTGGAGTTCTTATGCAGATCGATTTGCCGGAGCTGTGATTATCGCCGAGATGTTATGTTGGTCTGACCCCGCCATCGTAGAGAAAGCTTGGGGAGAGAGTTATTTTGATCAACACGAGATGCAGACCACGAGCGAGCGTTATTTCGCGATGCGTGGTTCCCTTGAGAATCGCTGGGGTTCCAAATTATCAGATCTCTTTATCCGGGCATGGGAAAGTCATGATCTGAGCAGTTGTCCAACGTTTGGAGAATGGTACATTGCCCTTGCGTCTGTCGACACCCAGCAGGCTGAGGCCGTTCTGGCTGCTCTGGAAGCGCCGCAAGAGGATGTAACAGGATCTTCAGAAACGGACGTGGTTGCTTCGCCAAAAGATGCTGAAACATCAACGAGTGTGAAGCAAGATGGTGGAGCTGATAACACATCGAATTCAAAACAATCTCCGGACCAAGAGGCTGTTGTAAACCGGCTGTTTTTGCAAGCAAGAGCGCTGGAGGATGAAGACAAACCTGCGGCGGCGCTTGAGGTTTATCGTTCACTGTATCACTTTATTCCGGATAACAGTGCGATGCAGTTGGAAGTAGAGGCTGCGATCAAGGAACTGGATGCCAAAATCAACTCGAAAGCGGAGAGCACGGAGCCCGTAGCGATTCCATTTTACAGATCCAGAAAATTCATGATCTCCTCTGCAGTGCTCATTGTACTGCTTGCTGGGGGCGTACCCACAGTTAAAATTCTTGCCGATCAGGCCGAGGTTAAACAGCAGGAAGCTGCTCGTCTAGCCGAAGCAAAAGCGGCAGAAGCCGCCGAAGCCGCCAAGCTCAAACAGGCAGAAGCAGAAAAGCAAAAAGCTGCAGAAGCGGCAAAGCAGGAAGCTGATGCGAAGAAAAAGCTTGCTGAGGCTAAGCAAAAGGAAAAGGAAAAGAAGAAACAAGAGGAAGAACGCAAAGCCTTACAGGCTAAATACGAAAAACAAGCTAAATATGAAGCTTATCTGGCGAAGCAGGAGCAACAGAAAAAGGAAGCTGCACGTAAAGCACTGCAAGCAAAATATGACCAGCAAGCGAAGTATGAAGCTTATATCGCGTGGAAAAAAGAAAATGACGCCAGAATTGCAAAAGAGAAGGCTGCTGCTGAAGCCAAGCGTAAGCAAGAGTTGGCGCAGAAAGAAGCTCTTAAGAAAAGACGGGCTCAAAACGTCGTGACACTGATTGCAAGCTATAACAAAGCATACAATGCACAAATAGGAAGAAAAACGGAGAGCGCTCTCTCGTATGCTCGCGATTTCAAAAACCTATATAATACGGACGCTTCGTATTTTAAGGGTGTAGGAAAAGTGGCCGCACGGATGAGTGCAATCAACAAACTTTTGAGTAATTCCAAGTACTCACTGCCAGATTTATAAATTTATATTGAATAATAGAGGTGACACACTCTAGATGAACTACACAATTCAAGCATCACAGCGTACACCTGCCCTTATTATTTATTTAATTGATATTAGCGCCTCCATGAATATGGTTCTGGACAATCGTCGCCGGATTGACATCGTTTATGATGCTTTATCTTTGGCGATTCGCCAAATGGTATTTCGTTCAACCAAAGGAAATCGGCTGACGCCACGTTACCGAATTGCTATTTTGGCCTACAGTGATGATGTATATGACGTATTAAACGGAATTAAAGGAATCGATGAGATTGCGGCGGTAGGTTCGTTGCCTGATTTGACACCTAGACGTTTCTCAGACTCCGCAAAAGCATTTTTGCAAGCAGAGAAAATTTTGCAAGCAGAAATACCCAACATGCAGGACTGTCCGGCTCCACTCGTATGTCATATGACCGATGGAGTTGCGACTGGAGAAGACCCGGAGCCTATTGCCAAGCGCATTATGGGTATGAGTGTGCCGGATGGTAATGTTTTGGTTGAGAATATATTTATAAGTGATCGCCTGCTCGAAGCTCCGATTGCAGAGCCTAGACGCTGGAAAGGAATCTCTCCAGAGACGAACCTGCAGGACGAACATGGGGAGAAGTTGCGTAATATGTCATCCGTGCTGCCTGAAAGCTATCGCGAAATGTTGGTGGAGGCAGATTATTTGCTGGCACCAGGCGCACTCATGATGTTGCCTGGTACTTGTGCAGAACTGGTATCCATCGGATTCCAGATGTCTGCTGCAACACCTGTAAGATAGGAGGGGAATCATGCGAGTAATGCGTATGGCAACATTGTCTGCCAGTGATCGAGGAGGTCATGTGAAGCAACAACATGACAATTTTCGCTATGTAAGCATTCAGACTGGAGAACAGCCGTTAACTCGCTACCAGGGCAAGCTGAAATGCAGATACGGATATGGACGTGCAGCAGAAACCGTGAACCAGGGTGACGCAGGGCAAGACTTTGTTGCGATTCGCATGCAAGGTAATGTCTGTCATTTTGTATTGTGTGATGGAGTTGGCATGAGTTATCTGGGTGATTTTGCTGCGCGTTTTCTCGGTAGTGCACTGCTGGAATGGCTGGAAACGACGTCATCATTAACCACTGAAGGGGTCGAACAGTTTCTCCAACTGTTAACGGGTTCTGCATCCGAACAGCTTGAACAATTACAGCCTTTGGATACCTCGCCGCTTCTGTTGCGGGAGGTGTTGATGGAAAAACGAAGCCAAGGAAGTCAGGCCATGTATGTATGCGGACGCATTGAACTCACGTCTGGAAGACGGAAGAGCCGAGTTTGGCTGGCATGGCAAGGAGATTCCAGAATCCGGCTCTGGCGTAATGGACAGGAGCAGTCGGAACCATTCCAGAAGCACTGCAAGACGAGTGAACGTTGGTCTACACGAGAAGGCTCCATAGGGGGAAGACCCCATGTTTTCGAAATGAAAGGTTCAGGAAGTGAATCATTTCGCCTTCAACTGTATACAGACGGACTGAATGATCTCGATGCCATTGGTACATATATCCCAGATGAGCATATTCAAGTGTTGCTGGATGCCGCCCATACGGGTGGACTTGAGGATGATGCCGCTTTTATCGAACTGGAGTGGTGAACGCGACCTGTAACGAGGATCGTTTTTTGAGATGAGCCGGGGAGTTGCTGGTACAGATCGTCAGTGCATGTAGTTGCCTGAAAAATGAAAAAGTTTACGGGTGTTGATTTAAAAGCTGCTCGTTTTGGGTAATCTTGTGAAGAATTGATTGAATTAAAAATCGGATTGAATCTTCTTACATAATTTCCAAAACGAAGGAGTGGGTGGGCGATGACACAACACAGTAACAGATTACCTTTTCAAGGTAAGGTGGCTATCATTACAGGAGCTGGCTCGGGAATCGGCAAGGCCACGGCACTCAAGCTGGCGAATGAAGGGGCGCATGTGGCGTTGTTCGATTTGGTGAATGATCGCATTTCGAAGACAGAAGCCGAGATTAATGCGAACCATGAAGGGGCTGCACGAGCATTCGATGTGGATATTTCCGATCCGGCGCGGGTTGAAAAAGCTGTACTGGAAACGGTGGAATTGTTTGGAGGGCTGGATATCGTTTTTGCCAATGCGGGCATTAACGGGGTATCGGCTCCAATCGAGGAAATTCAGGTGCAGGACTGGAAGCAGATTATTACGACGAACCTGGACGGCACATTTTTCACCGTTAAATATGCACTCCCACATCTGAAAAAACGCGGCGGCGGCAGCATTATTATTACGAGCTCGATCAATGGGAATCAGCGTTTCTCCAGCTTCGGCATGTCGGCGTATAGTACGTCAAAAGCAGGACAGGTGGCTTTTGCCAAAATGGCGGCTTTGGAGCTGGCGAAGTTCAAGATCAGAGTCAACGTGATCTGTCCAGGCGCGATTGCTACCAATATTGATCAAAGTACAATCAAGACAGATGACCTTCAGGATATTATCATCCCGATGGAATTCCCGGAAGGACAGCAGCCGCTCGCGGATGGACCCGGACAGCCCGAGCACGTTGCGGATCTGGTTAGCTTCCTCGCTTCCGGGGCATCCAAACATATTACTGGAGCAGAGATTGTGATCGATGGTGCGGAGTCTCTGCTAAGTTGATCTGGTAAGAGATAGGGGCTTAATCAAATTAGACCGTAACGGGTTATACCCAAATGATTAGGGCGTGTCTGAAAACGCGGAGAAAGCAGATTTTGCTGATTTTCGTTCCAAGCAAGGAAAAGTGACGTAGCAGGGGGCGAAAAGGGGGAAAAGATGCACTTCAGTAGGTTTCAAGACACGCCCTAGCTCGTAGCTGAGTACTTAGGTGACTGGATGAGTTTAAGTGATATCGTCAAAAGTCATGGATGTCGGATAGTCGTTCCTTCGGGACGGCTTTTTTTGTTATAATGCTAACATTCGAATACTGAACTTATAGAATGATATTGAAACGGTAAGATATGCATTAGGAGCGATGATATGTACACTGATTTACCAATACAAGCGATTATTCCGGAGGTACAGCAGTTGTTCCGTGACCAGGACACAGGTGTTTTGATTGCTGAACCGGGAGCCGGGAAGACAACGGTTGTGCCACTAGCGATGCTTGAGCAGCCTTGGCTGGATGGCAAAAAAATCATTATGCTGGAGCCGCGGAGACTCGCTGCTCGTTCAGCCGCATCGAGAATGGCAGCAACGCTGGGTGAAAAAGCAGGAGAAACGGTCGGATACCGCGTACGAATGGATACCCGGGTAAGCCCGGCTACTCGAATCGAAGTGGTCACTGAGGGCGTATTAACGCGTATGCTGCAGCAGGATCAGGAACTCGAAGATACGGCGATGATCATTTTTGACGAGTTTCATGAACGACACCTGCACGCGGATTTGGGGCTGGCTTTGGCGCTGGAATCGCGGGCCATGTTGCGGCCTGATCTGAAGCTGCTGGTCATGTCGGCAACGCTTGACCCGGAACCGGTTTGTCGTATGCTAGGCGAAAATACACAGGTTGTGCATTGTAAAGGACGCACGTTTCCAGTGGAAACGAAATATGTCGCGAAGCCTGCCGCTGTTGAACTGGAGAGCTGGACGGCTCGTACCATTATTCGGGCATTGAGTGAAGAACAGGGGGATGTTTTGGTTTTTCTTCCCGGGGCAAGAGAGATTCATCGTACGGAAAGGGAACTGTTGCAAGCATCTCTTCCTCCGCAGGTTCTTGTGCATACCCTGTATGGCAGTATGTCAGCCGAGAAGCAGGATGAAGCCATCCGGCCTGCGGCGGGTGGCTGGCGCAAGGTTGTGCTGTCAACTTCCATTGCGGAGTCGAGTCTGACTCTTCCGGGAGTAAAAGTGGTCGTGGATGCCGGACTCAGCCGGGCGTCGGCTTTCTCGCCAAGGACGGGCATGAGCCGGCTTGTCACACAGCCGGTCTCCAAGGCGTCCGCTGATCAGAGGCGCGGACGTGCGGGGCGTATTGCCCCGGGGGTGTGTTACCGGCTATGGAGCGAGGAGGCTCATGGCGCGCTGCCTGAAGCAGCACGCCCGGAGATCACCTCCGCGGATCTTGCGCCGCTGGCGCTGGAGCTTGCCGCGTGGGGTGTCCAGTCCCCAGCTGAGCTGAGCTGGCTGGACATCCCGCCTGATGCGGCTTACGCTCAGGCACAGGCGCTGCTGCGCCAGCTGGGCGGCCTGGACAACGCAGGCCGCCTCACGCCCTTTGGGCGGCGGATGAACACACTTGGCGTTCATCCGCGGCTGGCCAGCATGTTGCTCCGCGCGGCGGAGCTTGGGCTGGCCAGCTACGCCAGCACGCTGGCGGCGCTGCTGCAGGAGCCGGCAGGCCTCCGCAGCAGCAGCGCAAGTGCTGGCGGCGCGGGCACGGACTTGCGCCCGCGCGTAGAAGCGCTGCTGGCCGCAGGCAGCAGCGGGAGGGCGCCGACGGCAGCGGCTGGCGCAGACGGCGCTGCCGTGCGGCGCATGTTGCAGGAGAGCCGCCAGCTATGCTCGGCGCTCGGCAACGCGGCGGCCGATCCGGTGCGGCCGGATGAGGACAGCTGCGGGCTGCTGCTGTCCTTTGCGTATCCGGACCGGATCGGGCAGCGCCGCGAGGATGGCCGCTATCTGCTGAGCAGCGGCCGCGGGGTGCGGCTCGCGGGGGCAGAGTCGCTGAGCCGTTCCGCCTATCTGGTCGCAGCCGAGGCCGACGACCAGGGGGCAGATGCGCGTATCCTGCTGGCTGCGCCGGTGCAGGAGCAGGCGATGCTGCGTGCAGCACAGCATCTGTTGCACGAGGAGGTGCTGGTGGCTTGGGATCGCACGACCAGAAGTGTGCGGGCACATAAGCGGCAGCGCATCGGAGCAATAATCATCAAAGAAAGCACGATTGCACAGCCACCGGAAGATCAGGTGCTGGAAGCACTATTGTCGGGGATACGACTGGAAGGATTGGACATCCTGCCCTGGAGTAAAACATCGCGCCAACTTGCGGAGCGCATGCGTTTTCTGCATCTGCACATGCCAGACTGGCCTGATCTGATTGAAGATCATGTAACGGATGAGCTGGAGGAACAGCTTGCACCGTATCTGGCAGGAATGCGCTCGGCCGCTGATCTGAAGAAATTGTCCATGCATGATGTACTTTTGGGCGGACTTAGCTGGACGCAGCGGCAGCAGCTGGATGAAGAGGCTCCAACTCATATCCAGGTTCCAAGTGGTTCTCGTATTCCCGTGGATTACAGTAATCCGGAGGATCCAATCCTGGCTGTTCGATTACAAGAGATGTTTGGACAGCAAGAGACCCCTCACATCGGGGGTGGTCGCGTGCCGGTCACGTTGCATCTGTTATCTCCAGCGCAACGTCCTGTGCAGGTCACAAGAGATTTGGCCAATTTCTGGCGTGAGACCTATTTCGAGGTTAAGAAAGATTTAAAAGGGCGATATCCGAAACATTACTGGCCTGACAATCCGCTTGAAGCGATCGCAACCAACCGGGCGAAACCGCGAACAACCTGATAAGCGGGTTGTTGATAATCAATACTAGTCAAACTGAAAATGTCTATCCTAAGTCTGATGACAGAATAACCCTGCTGAACGCTGTATTCTCGCCTTGTCTTGTATGCCCTCTCTCGTCGGCGGAGATCCGATAATCAAGACGGAGCATATGCATCAGACGCAAAATTTCATTCTGAGAAGGATCATTCCGCAGCATCGCTGTTTCCAATTTTTTCTCTGGATGATCTCGTCATTTTCTTTGCCCACGGGCATTCGTTCTTTTGTCCTAAATTAGTATTTATGCATATAATCATTGGCCCAGAAACGTTTGAAAGAAAGAATGACGGGTAATAACATAGCGAACCACTCAAATTTATGAGGAGGTATTCACTATGAAGAAGAAAATCGTAGGTGTGTTTAATACAGAGCGTGAGGCATCTGAGGCGATTGAAAGTTTGAAAGCCGAAGGATTTACATCGGATGAAATATCTGTCGTGACGCAGGACAGAGATGAGCTGAAGGCTATTCGGGAAGAGACAGGTACAAAAGCACCGGAGGGTGTAGCAGCAGGTGCGGCTACAGGTGGTGTACTTGGAGGCGTAGCAGGTTTGCTTGCTGGCATTGGGGCATTGGCTATTCCCGGGATTGGCCCGATTCTGGCTGCAGGACCTATTGCCGCAGCATTTACAGGTGCGGCTGTAGGTGCAGGAGCCGGCGGATTGGTTGGTGGACTTGTAGGACTGGGAATTCCAGAAGAGGATGCGAGACAATATGAGGAGTATGTGCAGCATGGTAAAATTCTGTTGCTCGTTGACTCATCGGATCGGGACGGCGCGGTATACGATGTGTTTAACCTTAACCGTCAGACTCATTCCAACATCGATCCTGTGCATGGTGAAGATGTGAATACTGCTGATGCCCGTCCGGATCTCGATATGGAAGAACGTCGGCTGGAAGCGCAGACCAAAGCCGCTCGTTTCGGCAACAACACCTTTTTGTAAAAAAAACGATAAATTAACACCCTAGAACACATGCTAGCTCATTTGAATCGAGTCTTTGAAATAGGAATGATGCCTATGAACGATAACAAGGACTGCAGCCGGTCTCCGCTGAGGAGACCGGTTTTTGTACTCATACGGGGGTTGGCTGTTTCAGGTTTGCATTGGGTTTGTAATGATAAGATCCGAATATTGTTTTTCACATGGTCAGACAGGGAATAACAATACATACAGAAGCACCGCCAGCGCGAGGCCAATCACAAGCAACAGGAGACTGAGAAAAGTGATAAGTCCGGTAGTAGCTTGGAAGGTCTGCTCATTAATCTGTGTGCGTTTACGGTGGTAAGCAATCGCCAGATGTTGTTGAACCGTTTTGGATTCAGGTATACTGGATGATTTGTCTGACATTCGTTTTACATACCTCCAATGGATGGTCATCGTTTTTTATTTTGATTTTGCAAGGATAAACAAGAAAGGTAGGTTGAGTGATTTGCCTCGCAAAGAACGAATTACTGAAATAGAAACACTACGAGGCTTGGCCTTTGCAGCGGTTGTACTGCAACATTCGATTGCTCATTATTCGCTGGTTCCTCAGGTTGGACTTCAGGATGGCGTTGTGCTGGCCTTGTTACTGATGTTAGCGAAGTTCGCTGTGCCACTTTTTATATTTATTACCGGGATGGTGCTGTTCTACAACACAGGTGATAAGCTCCATTACGGCCGGTTTATGCGGAAAAGAGTCATGGATGTCATCTTGCCCTATGTGGTCTGGTCACTCATTTATTTTGTACTTGCCCCGCGTAACTGGGCAGCATTTGGCTGGCAGGACATTCCTGACCTCGCTCTGAAGCTGGTGACGGGTAAAACGGCTTCGCATTTCTGGTACATTATTATGCTCATTCAGTTTTATGTGTTTTTCCCATTATTTTTGCGCGGAATCCGGTACGTGGTTCACCGTTACCAAGCCAAGGGGAGAATGATCGCTTTACTGATCTCGGGTGTCGTATTTCTCATCTTGGCGGATCAATTAAGGAACATTGCCGGCTGGATGGAGCGGCTGCAAATCCCCGTTCTCACAGATGCGTTTACAACCTATGCAGACCGTAATTTCATCTATTTCTTTTTTTATTTTGTACTGGGCGCTGCGGCGGGACTTTCGGTACAGCGCTGGAAAGAATGGATTGAACGTTTGCGCTGGGTCTACTGGCTGGTGTTTATGATCTTAGGTCTACGGTTTATGTATCTATTAATGCTGGAGTTTCAGACACCCGAAGGAATTCAAATCCGATTTTATACCGTCAGCCTGATCAGGCCCGATATGATTCTGTTCCTGATTGCCTCCATCATGGTGATGTATCAATTAGCTAGTAAGCTTCATCACCATCGCGTTCTCTACTGGCTGGGATGGATCGGCGGCATGTCCTATGGTGGATATTTGATGCACATGCTGGTGCTTCGTTACAGTTACATTCCAGACGAATGGTTGTATGTGGCGTGGGGATGGAATCCCGCGATACGCATGATTGTAACGTGGATTGTGGCACTGACCGTATCTTGTGTGCTGACCTGGCTGATCTCGCGTTTTAAATGGGGAAAATGGATCGTAGGCGTTGTACCGAAGCACACTCAAGCCAATAAAACGATTGCTTCGATCCAAAGGTGATTGTTTCATCATGTGAAAAATTCATAATAATAAGAGCTGTGCTTTCTTACATTAGCCCTCCTACATTTAATCTCTTTATCCTGCTTACTCTCCATAAGAACACGTTACAAGAGTGAAATCAGGATCAAGATGGCAGGATCAGAACATATGTTTTATAATGAGAGATAGACAGGTTCTGACAGGAGGGAAAGCTCATGGCTTTTATGATTGCACAGCGGGCATTTATCAAAGTTTATCTTATCACGATGGTGGAGCAACATAGGGGTTATGGTTACGAGATGTTGGAAGCGATGAAGCAGGAATTCAAAGATTACGGATATGTACCTCCCCAAAGTGAGGTATATCGGGCATTACATGAGCTGGTGCAGCAGGGTATCTTTTATCGAACCAAAAAATTAAAGGGAAACGATCCCAAAGTTGATTTTCAGGAGATCGTTCTTTATCACTTCACAGATGATGGTGCGGCCAAAGCAGAGTTATACAAGAAACAGGTGAAAGCTGATCTGGATCGTTGTCTTGGCATTTTGCACAAGGCAGAAGCGGATAATTACGGTATGAAAGGAAGATGAGCATGAACAGACCTCTGCAGTGGGGTGTACTGGGTACTTCAACGATTGCCAAAAATGCAATTATTCCTGCAATTCAGCAGTCTGAACGCGGTGAAGTACTGGCAATTGCCAGCCGCTCGAAGGAAAAGGCAGCAGCTCTGGCTGAAGAGATGGACATTGTCAGATCGTATGGCAGTTATGAGGAACTTATTGCTGATCCGGATATCCAGGCCGTTTATATCCCGTTGCCAAACCATTTACATCGAGAGTGGACGATTAAAGCTGCCGAGGCGGGAAAACATGTGCTTTGTGAAAAACCAGCGGCTCTGAATGCAAAGGAATCCATAGAGATGATAGAGGCATGTGAACGTCATAGGGTGTTATTCTCGGAAGCCATCATGTATCGATATCATCCGAAGCACAGACGGGTGCAGGAGATTATCGAGAGTGGCGAGATTGGAACGGTCAGAGCGATTCATGGTAATTTTACATGTAATACCGCAGATGACAAAGACAATGTGAGATTCAAAAAACATATGGGTGGCGGTTCTATTTTTGACCTCGGCGTATATCCGATTTCTGCGGCACGGATGTATCTGGGACAAGAGCCAGAAGCCGTTACGGTTCATGCCTTATTTTCAGAGGAACATGATGGTGTGGATATGATGGCTTCAGGGCTGATTGAGTTTCCGAACTCAGTGGCACTGACCTTTGATTGCGGTATGTGGGCGTCAGGACGGGCTGAGATGGAGATTCTCGGAACGGAAGGACGTATTGAGCTGCCTAAAGTGTTCGGCTGGGAGAATAGTGATATTCCGCCTCAGATCATCATTCATACGGATTCCGTCAGTAGGGAGGAACGAGTTTCGGTATCCAACTCCTATGTGCTTCAGGTGGAAACGTTTGCGATGGCAGCTCTTGAAGGAGAAGCGTTGCCATTCGGTCCGGACAACACCATTTTGAACATGCGTGTGATTGATGCCTGTCTGGAGTCTGCGCGCAAACGTCAGCGGGTGCTTGTGGATCGAAGTCCGATTTAAACAACTGCTGAAGCTGTAGTGCAATGATCTCCAGACCTCAACCTCTTAGGTTGAAAATTTAAAATTAGAGATGAATTAGGACTCCATCGATGACGATGAGAGTCTTTTTTGTGTGGTTAAGCTAGAGCAATCAGGATGGATAGTCAGGCCTGATATTTTTATAAATATTTGCCGTTAAAAAAATCATTAAGAAACAACGTTAAAAATATTTTCACGTTTGTATTGATTTTTGCATAAACTTCGTTAAAATAATATTAACATGAAAAATATTTTAACGTTGAGGAGTGGAACAATGATGAACGAGGGTGCTGTGGCGGGGAAACAAGGCTTGGGAGAATTAATTCGAATCAGGCCATATATGCAATTCATATTGAGTAAAATGGTGTCCCGCTTTGGAGATTCCATTGATTCGATTGCGTATAGCTGGATGGTGTACATTTTAACCGGCTCGAAGGTACTGATGGGCACACTGCTAGCCGTTAACTTTTTACCGAATATTCTGTTTGGGCTGTTCGCTGGTGCACTCGTGGATCGGTTATCCCCCAAAAAAGTCATCGTCATGACGAATACCGGACGCGGAGTAATGGTTGGACTTACAGCACTTTTATTCGCTCTGGGTCAGCTTGAAGTCTGGCACTTATTCCTATTCACGATCTTGAACTCCTTGCTGGAATGTTTCACGTCACCTGCCGAGGTGTCCAGTGTTCCCAGATTACTCCCTCAGTCCATGTTGCTTTCCGGTAACGCGATGACCTCTTCGGCCACTCGATTGGCTGAACTGGCGGGGCTAGCTGCGGCAGGCGCTTTAATTGCAACCGTAGGTATTGCGTGGACCATCTGGATTGACGCCGCGTTGTTTGCACTGAGCGCAATCTTGATGAGCCGGGTGGACTATCCTGAATGGATGTCACCACGAGCCATGTCATCTGGCGCCAGGAGTCTGATCTCCGAGATGGCGGATGCTTTTCATTTTCTCCGTAAACATGCTTTGTTACTGGTCTCATCCGTATTATTTGCTTGGGTTAACTTCTGCCTGATGCCATTTAATGTGTTGCGTACACCTTACGTGATGGAAACACTGCAAGCAGGTGCTTGGGGATTAAGTCTGCTTAGTGGACTTTTAGTTGGGGGAATCGTGCTTGGCGGTCTGTGGATGTCGCAACAGGGGACTCGGTATCGCAAAAGTGTACTGGTTATCACCGGCATTGTTATGCTTGGTTTCGGGTACGCCATGACTGCTCTTCCGGCTTATATGACGTCATACCAGCTCCCAACGGCAGGGGTGTTCTGTCTGCTTATGGGTTTAGGCATTCCGCTTGCTACAACGCCACTCGTATCTTATTTGATGGAAGTGACACCTGCCCATATGCTCGGGAGAGTATCTGCGCTACAAAGCATGCTGGTATTAAGTGTTTCACCACTAGGCAGCCTGCTGTCCGGTGTTCTGGCTGACTGGTTTTCGATGCCGGTCTTGTTCATACTATTTGGCGTGCTGCTCGGTTTGTCTGCGTTATTACTGCTTACCAGCAAAAGTTTTCGGCGGGAGATGTAAGTATACATCCTTTTGACCACAGTCCTGTCTGAACGGTATAATATAGGGAACGAAGGGCAGGCAGGTCCCCCGGAAATGAGGATTCGGATATGCAGCAACATAAAGTGCTCTCAACAATTGAAGAGATTAAAATTTATTCTGATCCGTATCGGATACAGATTATGAATATGTTTAACCGCCAGGGCAGACCTTCCACCGTGAAGGAAATTGCGGATCTGATGGGAGAGGTGCCTGCGAAGGTGCATTATCATGTGAAAAAGCTGGAGAAAATCGGTCTTCTAAGCATGGTGTCCACTCGCGAAATCAACGGCATTATCGCAAAATATTATGAACCCTTCTCGGGTGAAATCCACCTTCGTCACAAGGATGAAGAGGATGAGAATTCACCGTTGAAGCAGGTTTTTCGCTCCGAAACGCTAAAGTTGCTGAACGAAATGTTCGAACAGAGCCGACAGCGCTTTATGAATCATGCAGAGCATGATCGTCAGGAGAAACGTTTTATCTCGGATATGACGCTGTACGCTACGGCGGATGAAGTAGAGGAGTTATATCAGAAGATTGTGGAGCTGTGCAAACCGTATTTAACCAAGGATGAACAGAAATCAGACCATCAGGTTTTTCAGCTGTTCACGGCGCTGTCCAAAGAAGTTCAAGCTGCACCGCAAGCTGATTCCGGGACAAAAAAGAAAAAGGCGGCTGGGCAGAAAAAAGAAAAAGAAAAAGAGTCTGCTTCCAAGGCACCTACAAAGGTACCTTCAGAGGCGTCTACAACATCTGACATAACAACCAAAACATCTAGTACAGCGAACAAATTGAAACCTGCTGCCAAACGGAAGGCTTCAGAATCTAAAGCCTCGGAGTCTACAGACGGATAGCTGAGTGAAATCGAAATGAACAGGGTATTCTTCCTCGTCTAGAACACAGGACAAATCGCATTTCATCGGTAATGACGTCAATTCAGTGAGATTAGGAAGACAGCGCAATGGGGTAGCATGGAGTTACAGCAAAAAAGCCGCTAATGGCGGCTTTTTGTTGTCATATTGCGACAGGTTTGATTCCATCAGATCCAATGTCGAGGCTGCTGAATCATGAGATGTCTGAATCACTTGATTAACTTGGACTTGAGATGCTTTTCTTGTTACTTACATGTTCTCGTCGTAATCCTTCACATCTCGTTTGGCGGCCATCGCGGGGGAATTGGATGTACCATAGTCCTCAACAGCTTCCCATGCTTCGGCATGGTCAAACTTGCCCGCATTACGCTGTCTCACTTCCCCGGCACCACTCGGTGGCATCGTCATGACCTCTTCCTCAACAGGGCGGTCATTGCTTATATTCCGGTTTGGAGTATCATCGATGCAATAAGCGGTATAAGGTATAGCTTGCAGCCGTTCAAAAGGGATTTCTTTGCCGCATGTAACACAGGTTCCATATGTACCCTCATCCATACGTTCGAGGGCTTCATTGACCTGATTAAACTCTTCGGTTAGTGTATCGTCGATTGCGAGATCACGACTGCGTTCAAACGTTTCTGTTCCCGCATCTGCCGGGTGATTATCGTAAGAGGATAGTTCGCCTGTAGAATCTTTTAACGACTCTGCCGGTGCGCCATCCTCCATACTGGATTCAAAATGACGTTGCAGATCCTCACGCTGTTCCAGCAGGGCTTCCTGCAATTCTTTACGTTGTTCTTGTGTTAATGTACTCATAAGGACATGCTCCTTTCCCGCTTGAGGGGTTGTAGTGACTTCTTACCCGAAAAGCAAGCGAAGCAATCATTTTGCACGGGAGAGGGCTGTTTCGTTTTATATTCGATGCATTATGTGTTATAAAAAATAGAGAGAGAAATTGCCGTGTGTTCTTTTCGTATGAATGGAACCGTTGCTTGGCTATAATGGAGGGTTGTCAAGATGGATGAACATATGAAACGAAGATTGGACAAACAGAGACAATTGTTCAAACAACTGGGTGTACAGCTGGATGCTTTATCAATTCATGAGAAGCAGTTTAATTATAAACTTCGTGGTTATGACCCGGACGAGGTAGATGCATACCTGGATCTGGTGATTAAGGATTACGAGCGCTTTTATGCGAATATTGCGGACTTAATGGATAAATGGCAGGAGCAACAATTGACCATTCGTGACCTCAAAAATTCGGTCAAACCTGTCGATGACCCGAATAAGATTGATCGCAAACAACTGGATGACATCGTGAAGCAACTGGAGTATACTGTGCGACAACTCAAAGTCAGAGCACGTCCCGAAAAGGATCTGTTTACGGAATAAGGCTTGAACATCCGGGATTATATTAAAAAAGGTGGTTAATCATGAGTACTCATTTTTCGGTCAGTGTGCATTGTTTGTTGTTACTGTCTCTCAGCGCGCCTGAACGAATCACGTCTGCTGAAATTGCGGGCAGCGTAAACACCAATCCTGTCGTTGTCAGACGTATTCTGGGAGGGCTGAAAAAGGCAGGATTAGTCAATTCTTCACCAGGCACTAGAGGATTTTATTTGGCAAAGCCAGCGAGTGAAATTACACTTGCCATGGTTTATGAGGCAGCCAAGGATGAAGGACCATTGTTCCCGATCCATGGCAATTGTAATCCCAATTGTGAAGTAGGCCTTCAAATGGATGGACTGCTGACCAATCTGTATCAGATTGCTGAATCAAAAGTGGAGCAGTTTTTTGCGACGATTACGCTTGAAGATATGGAACGGACTAGTACCGAGCGGATTCAGGCTTCACAATTAGAGACGAATCAGAAGTCGAACTAAGGGAAGGCGGTTGTCACATGAAAATCATTGTTATCTCCGACACGCATCTACCGAAAAAAGCAAAAACGTTACCAGCACCATTGGTTGACGCATTGACTGGTGCAGACCTCATTCTCCATGCGGGTGATTGGTCAGACTGGAGTGTGTATGAATTGCTAAGCCATTACGCTCCGGTCGAAGGCGTAGCTGGTAACACGGACCCATCCGAGATTGGAGAGAAGATTGGTTTCTCCCGAATTGTTGAAGCGGAAGGGTTACGGATTGGACTTGTGCATGGTCATCGTGGATCAAACGGCACAGAGCAGAACGCCATTCAGACCTTTGCTGGAGAGCAGCTGGATGCGGTAGTCTATGGGCATTCCCATATCCCGGTGATGCACACCGTAGACGGTTTACTTGTATTTAATCCGGGTTCACCTACGGACCGCCGATTTCAGAAGCGATTTTCGTTCGGAATTATGACGGCAGAAGATGGGAAATTGCAGGCAGAGCATGTTTTTTTTGATCGGGAATAGATCGTGTTTGTATGGACAAGTTTGCTTGGACAACAATAGAATATCATTCAATATAAAAAGTGTCTCTGAACAGAACTCATTTCTGATCTAGAGATGCTTTTTTTGTTTTCTGAGGCATCGTTACGGCTTGAAACGTTATCTCTGAATGGGGAATATGCGCGGTTTGTTATCTGTCATTCATCTGTTTGCGTTAGGCACTATGGCAGTGATCGAGAGAGTGATACAATGCGTTTACGACATAAAATGAATGCGTTTACATAAAGGGGAGGTTCAAGAACATGAAACTGTCCATATTCACCGTTGCTGTCCCTGATCTGGATGCTAATGAGCTGGCTTCCGCAGCGGCGGCAGCGGGTATCGCTGGAATCGAGTGGAGATTTCGTGGCATACCGGAGGATGCTGTGTCTGAACAACCTTCGTACTGGCGAAATAATCGCTGCTCCATCGATCCGGACAGGTGGCAGGAACAAATTCCTGTTTTTCGGGAAGCAGCCAAGGCTCATGACAGAAAGTCTATTGCCCTTGTGCCGTATCTGAATTGTGGGGATATGACTGCAACCGAGCAAGCATTCCAGGCCGCTTCTACACTTGGTGCTTCTATGATGCGTGTGGGTGTTCCGGGTTATGACCGGAGTACAGCTTATCCCGAATTGTACGGGAAGGGCGTTCGTTATCTAAACGAAGTTCAGGATATAGCGAAACAGTATAACATCAAGGCCGTCGTTGAAACGCATCATCAAACGATTGCGCCAACGGCTTCTCTAGCCTATCGTCTTGTACAATCTCTTGACCCTGAGCATGTCGGAGTACTCTATGATCCGGGCAACATGGTGCACGAAGGGTATGAAAACCACCGAATGGGACTTGAACTGCTTGGTCCGTATCTCGCCCATGTGCACGTGAAAAATGCAGGGTGGTACAAGAAGGAAGTCGGGATTACACCCGATCAGAAGGCGTTGACTGCGAGAAGTGACTCTGGACAATCGCTAAGCACATCTTGGCAATGCCACTGGGCTCCGCTGACGGAAGGTATGGTGGACTGGGTGCAGATGGTACGTGATCTGAGAGCAGTTGGCTACGACGGTTATTATGGCATAGAAGATTTTAGCGGAACTTTGGAATCCAGAGCGATGTTGCAGCATTTTGCAGACGTTTTTGCAGAAATTGAGCGTCGCGTAAACGAGGAGGAGCAAGCATGAGTATCGTTCGAGTAGCGGTTATTGGCATTGGAAACATGGGGGCGTCACATGCCAGAACATTGGTGGCTGGAGAAGTACCGGGTGCAGAATTGGTAGCTGTATGTGATGTGAGAAAAGAGATGGAGAGCTGGGTAACGAGTAACCTTCCGTCTACCGTAACGTATTGGCAGGATGCGGAGCAGATGATGTCTTCGGGAACGATTGATGCCGTCATTGTTGCCACGCCACACTATGATCATCCCGAACAAGCGATTCAGGCATTCCGGCATGGCCTGCATGTAATGATCGAAAAGCCGGCGGGTGTGTATACAAAACAGGTACGGGAGATGAACGAAGCTGCTGCGGAAAGCGGTAAAGTGTTCTCCATCATGTACAATCAGCGCACCAACCCGCTGTACATCAAGCTGCGAGATTTGATTGCCTCAGGTGAGCTTGGCGAGGTGCGGCGTACCAACTGGATCATTACGAACTGGTATCGCTCCCAGAGTTACTATGATTCCGGCGGCTGGCGTGCAACATGGGCAGGCGAAGGCGGCGGCGTTTTGATTAATCAAGACCCGCACCAGTTGGACTTGTGGCAGTGGACGATTGGCATGATGCCTGTGCGTATGCGTGCCTTCTGCTCCTTCGGCAAATACCGGAACATTGAAGTGGAAGATGACGTGACCGCCTATGTGGAATATGAAAACGGAGCGACCGGCGTGTTTGTAACCACCACGGGTGAAGCACCAGGAACAAACCGCTTTGAGGTTAGCGGCGACCGCGGTAAAATCGTCATCGAAGACGGACAACTCACCTTCTGGCGCTTGCGCGAATCGGAGCCAGAGTTCAATCAACGTTTTACCGGCGGATTCGGACAGCCGGAATGCTGGAAATGCGATGTGCCGATTACAGGCATTGAGACAGGTCATCCAGGGTTAATCCGCAACTGGGTTGATGCGATTCGCACCGGGGCACCATTGATTGCTCCCGGTCAGGACGGCATTCACGGCTTAACGTTATCCAACGCGATGCTGCTCTCCACTTGGACAGATAACTGGGTCGATCTGCCGATCAATGAAGACTTGTTCTACGAGCACTTGCAGGAGCGGATTGCCAGTTCAACTACGAAGAAAGACAAAGCATATGCGGGCGGTCAGCCTGCCGATCTGAGCCAGACTTTTAAATGATGTAAATAAGTTCAACTAGAGATTTACACGGAACACTCTGATGACAGAATAATCTTTCAATCGCTGTTATCCCCGGATTTTTTTGATTCCCAATAGCAAGGGGAAATTCCAGTGAACAGTGTATGCTTCCGATGTAGCTTTCTTGTAGAAAGCTTTCAGGCGAGCGCTTCGCTTTTCCAGATTTTTTCTGTCCTCTCCGTTTCTGTGTAAATGAAAAGTCAAACGTATTGATGGGTTTTGGGATATCAAAAGGCTTGATCAAAATACATTAAATGCAATAAAGAAAAGGATGGGATAACATGGCGAAAGACGGAATGTTCTATGCACCCAAAAGTGTAACAAAAGAAGTTGTCTGTGAACCGGGAGAGTTCACTATCGCAGCTGTAGCATTAGATCACGGACATATCTATGGTATGGTTGGCGGTTTGCTGGATGCTGGAGCTACACTCAAATGGGTATATGACCCGGACCCGGTCAAGGTGGAGGCATTCCGCAAACAGTTCCCGCAGGCACAGGTTGCCGCATCGGAAGCTGAAGTGCTTGCAGATGAAGAGGTGCTACTGGTAGCGAGCGCAGCCATTACATCAGATCGTGCGCCACTTGGCATGAGAGTGATGGCGGCAGGTAAAGATTATTTTACGGATAAAGCCCCGTTCACCACGATGGAACAACTAGACTTGGCACGTGAAGAAGTGAAGCGTACGGGCAAAAAATACATGGTGTATTACAGTGAACGCTTGCATGTGGAAAGTGCCATCTATGCGGGGCAGCTCATTGAACAAGGAGCCATCGGCAAAGTAGTACAGGTCATGGGCACAGGGCCACACCGCTTGAACGCGGGCGGCCGACCAGATTGGTTCTTCAACCATGAGCAATACGGCGGCATTCTCTGTGACATTGGCAGTCACCAGATTGAACAGTTCTTGACTTTTGCGTCGTGCAGTGATGCACAGGTAGCTTTCAGCAGAGTCAACAATTTCAATCATCCACAGTACCCCGAACTAGAGGATTTCGGCGAAGCTTCCCTGATCGGTGATAACGGGGCATCCGGCTACTTCCGCGTAGACTGGTTCACACCGGACGGTCTTGGAACCTGGGGCGATGGCCGTACCGTGATTCTCGGCACAGACGGTTACATCGAGCTACGCAAGTACATCGATATTGCACGCGAGCCTGAAGGGGATCAGGTATATCTGGTCAACCATGAGGGTGAGTTCAGATACAACGTCAAAGGCAAGGTCGGTTATCCATTCTTCGGTCAGCTCATCCGCGATTGTCTCGAACGTACTGAGACCGGAATGACACAGGAACACGCGTTTAAAGCAGCAGAGCTCTGCCTAATCGCCCAGCACAAAGCCATGAGCGAGCGCGTGGTATGGAGTGTCGGTGGCAAGTAAGGTTTAGGAGTAGGGAGTAAGATTTTAGGTATGAGGCAGTAAAGATCTAAATAAGCCTTAGCAGTCCCATTGTAACTGTAGATATGCTTGTTAGTTCGTACTAACAAACGACGCAGTTGTGGGACTGCTTTTCTCTATTTGTCACTTCGCGGATGGAACAAATTGGGTTATATTAGATGTAGTTCGCATATGAGGTTCAAATGAGAGGTTTATACGAAGTTCATAGATATGATGTTAGCAGAAACCTCTGTAAGAGCGATGTGAAAACAATGATTGAAAAACTTGAGTTTCTAAATATAAGCTGCATGAATAGAGGAGTTGGAAGTCATCAACAAACAAACAGATGAATTTCTAAGAGATATGTTAATGTTCTTGCCTGAAACAACAAATGATTTTTTGAAATCAATTGATGAACACGGTGAGATCTTAGTAACTGTCATAATCGAAGGTATCTTCATGCCAGAAATAATTTTGCTATTAAAAGAAAATAAAAACACACAGCTAATAGAAAGTATATTTGATTATTTTGAAGAAATATCTAATTGCAATGACGGTTACTTTATAAATAGCATTTTTTCAGTAACAGTATTGGAGATATTAGGTAACGATAAAAATATTCTAAGAACAGCAAAAGAATATATGGGACCTACAACCACGCAACTTCAAATTGAAGCTGACAGAGGTTTAGGTAGAAGCTAGTGCTAAGGAAACAAATAAATTTAGAACTTTGGTAAAGAATTGATATATGAGTAGAGAAGAGTGAAGTGTATGTTTTTCGAAGAAGACAGAGGCATCTGCTAACACCATGTTCACGCATCGGGCATTCGCCCTCGGTCCGGCCGGAGTAAGAAGAGGATTCAGAGAGGCATTTCAGAGTTCGGGGAAGCTGGATCAGCCGGACACATCCGCACCACCTAATCGCATCGCGGCCGCCCTTCGGGCTTAAGGTGGTGGGACGTCGTGAACACAATAACGTTATTGGAACAGACTTGCAATGGATTAAAAACCTTGAATGGATGGGATGAAAGAATTGAAAGATCAAAAATAGATAAAGGAAGAGATCAAA